>CALWRY010000001.1 GCA_944384065.1 uncultured Enterocloster sp.
AGTCAACCTGCCGGGCGACGATCAGACCGTGGAACGGCAAAGAAAAGGCAGGACGGCATGACCTTTCAGCCATGCCGTCCTGCGACAATCAAATTACTTCCTTATAAGCGCGCGCCTTTAGGGGAAGGCTTCATTGGGTTTTGTGCGTTTAATTTTCAATTTTGGACATTGGGAATTCAAAACCGCGCTGCGGGATTTTCATCTCCTATCTTTTCCTGCTCACCGATAGCCCGGCCTGTTACCGAACCCCAACCGCCGGGATCGTCCATGCTGTCAGGCTGCCCTCATAGATAACCGTGATGGTGTCGCCCACCTGCACGCCGTCAAAGACATCGCCCTCAAATGTAAAGAAGGTGTTGGACGGATCCGCTGTGTCCAGAACCACATAGCCTTCGCCAGCTTCCGCCACGGTTCCCGTAAGCGTATAAATAGAGGCATCCTCGGAATCCATCGCGTCCTCTGTGACGATCCGCGTGATCACCGGAAGGTCATCCGTATCCTCCAGGTCCCCATAATAGGTCACCTCCGCCGCAGTCCCGGCGTTCAGTCCGCCCTCTGTCACCTGCTGTCCGATCAGGGTGTTGAAGGTATAGGTGCCGTCATCTGTCTCCAGAGTGAGGGTGCCCTCTCCCACCTCGGCAATGGTGCCGTTTATCACCTCGTCCGCCAGGGGCTCCTCTATCTCCTCCTCAGCGGCGGAAACCAGAACTTCAATCTCCAGAGCCGCTGTGGTGTCCTCGGACAGGCTTCCCGCCACATAGGAAACCTCCACCTCGTCGCCCACGCCTACGGTGTCGGCACCCAGAAGCTCCGCCTGGGAAATGTCGAACTTGTGCTCGGTTCCCTCGGCATCCGCCACCGTCACCACGGACTCCTCAACCACATTCACCGATCCGTCGAAATACTCTACCTCCAAATCCTCTGTGTCTGCCTCTGCGGAAGACGCCTGGGCTGCCGCCTCTGTCTGGGCCGCCGTCTCCTCCGTCTTGGAAGAGCATGCCGTCATCCCCAGCGCCAGGGCCATCACCGCAGCCGCTAAATAAATTTTCTTCATAAAAATCTCCTCTTTTCTATACAATCGCTATTGCCTGAGCGCGCTGCTCCGGACGCATGCGCCCCAGCAGGGGCCGCATACGTAACATAATACTACGAAATTTGTGTTTTTACTATGTCTTTTTTTAAAATTTTTTATAAAGTAACGCCGCCCGCCAGAACGAATCCTCTATTTGTCAATCATCGGAAGCCTTCCGGCCTCTTTTTCCCGCTTCCTCTGCCGAAGCCGCAGGAATAAAAGAAGCGCCAGCCCCAGAACAATCCCGAATAATCCCGCTGCGACCGCCAGGACAAAGCCTCCCCGCACCCAGTACCACAGCGGATCCTCCTGCTCCTCTGGCTTTTGCTGCTCCAGAGAAGGCGCCGTCTCCCCGGCGGCGCCCTCCTTTGCAGCTGGGACATACTCCGCCGTAAGCTCATACATGGACGGCTCCTGCCAGCTTATCTCTCCTTCATAGACCGCCTCATAATTTCTCAGCAGCTTTTCGCCTCTGGCTTCTGCCTGACGGCATACCTGCCCGCTCTCGTCCATATAGGCCTCGCCGGCCCACTCCAGAGAAGACAGCCGGTAGCTCTCTGCAGGAAGTCCCAGCTGCATCAGAAGCTCCTGTCCCCATATATCCGCCCGTCCGGCCTCCTCGTCTTTGATCCGCAGGCTGCCCAGCTGGTACTCCCGGGCCCCGTAGGCGTAAAAGGTTACCGGCACATGAAAGCTATTGTCCCACCACTCGGAAAGGACAATCCTCTCCTTCAAGTCCAGCTCCCCCTGCGCCTGCTGTCCTGACTGCTCCTCGCGCACAAGAATGGATGCCGGAAGCGTCTCCGCTCCTTCCACCCCCTCATAGCGGACGCGCCTCTCTGCCTGCCTTTTTACCTGTTTTCCAGGTATTTCAGCAATCTCCCAGTCCTCCAGCCGGTACTCTCCGCCTTTCTCATCCTTCCATGTGGACGGAGGTTCCGAAAAATGATCCGCCTCCTCCCCGCTAAGCTGCCGCGTCATGACAACCGGCTGCTGGGAAGCCTCGGTATTTTCCAGCTGGGAAGCCCATGCTGTTTCCCCATATCCCAACATGCACAACACAGAAAGCAGTACAATTAATGTTCCCCTGATTTTTCTTTTTATCCGTTTTTTATCTCTCATAGCCCATCCCTCCATTTTTAACCTGCTGCGGCTATTCTGGCGGAACGGCAAATCCAATACATCTGTGAAATTGTCAATGTACTTGTAACTATTCGGTATATTCCTTGGGAAAATGGTATCCGGAATGGATACCCCTCTCTGCGCCAACGCAGAGCCAGACAGCCGGAATGGCTGTGCCTGTGATTTGTATTATACAAAATTCCCCCTGCTAATGCAAGGGGAATTTGCATATCCGTCTACCGGAACTGGCTGTACTTGTGCCCCGGAACCATGCCGCCCCGGCAGGCCGCCAGCTCGCTGACTGTCACCAGCTGATAGCCTCCGGCTGTCAGCGCCGGAATCAGCACCTGGGCCGCGTCAGCCGTGGTGGTATAAATATCGTGCATCAGGATGATATCTCCGTCCCGCACCTTGCTGAGAACAGCGTCTATCGTTTTCTGCGGATTCCTGTGCTCCCAGTCCCTGGTATCAATGGACCACATGATGGCCGGCATGCCCATGGATCCCAGCACCGACAGGGACGCCCCATCGATATAGCCGCCCGGCGGGCGCATAATTCCGGGCGTCACCCCGCAGACTGCTGCGATCTTTTGATTTGTGGAGCCCACCTGGCTGATGATCCCATTGGCGTCCAGCTTGGAAATATACTTGTGATCGTGAGTATGGTTTGCCACCTCACAGCCCTGCGATACCATACGCCTTATCACTTCCGCGTTGGCGTTCACATTGGATCCCAGCATGAAAAAGGTAGCCCGGCCCCCATTTGCCTGAAGGCTGTCCAGAATACGGCTGGTCACCGCTGTTCTGGGGCCATCGTCAAAGGTCAGGGCGATCATGGGGCGGGAGGGATCCACGGCCATTGGAAAGGCCTGTTCCTCTGCCGGCTCGCCGGCCCCTTTGGCCGTAATGGACACCCGGATCGCCCCGATCCAAAGCCCCACTCCCTCCTGTCCGGCAGTTCCGCCGTTCACGGCCCACGGTGTCCATGCTCCGTTCTGCAGAACCTTGTAATATAAATCATATCTCTGGGCCAGCTCCCCGGTCAGCTCCATCCGGATGGCCTCCAAAGGCTGTTCTCCCCCGGGACCTCCGGTTTCCGCCCCATCGTAAGCCCACTCCAGCCAGCCCGATCCGCTCAAATTCACCTGATAGCAGATACCCACATGGCCCTCTGCAGGGAGGTTGACAAGATTGGCCTTAAACGCGGTCAGCCATACTCCGGGCACGCCGCCGCAGATTCCATTGTCCTGGGTAATTGTACTCCAGCCCTGCCGGACCAGGCATCCGCTGTAATTCACGGCCGGCGGCGCCCCCGAACCGGTTTCCTGCAAAACTTCCTCGTTTTCCCCCGTATCCGCTCCGGGGCCGCCCTGCTCCGGGGCCGCTGCCCCCAGATCCGTGGCTCCGGCATAAACGGCCAGTCCCTGGGAGGACATAAATAACCCTACTATTAAAAAAATTGCCAGAATCTTCTTTATCCGATGCAATCCTCTCATGCCTGCTCTCTCCTCACATCTCCGCCTTTTTTTCCATATCCGGCAGCTTATCCGGATCTCCAAAAACCGCTGTGCACAGCGCAATATATTCCCTATAATACATATGTCCCTCAAACTCTCTCAGGACGCGCGCCATTCCCCAGTAGTACCAGCCCTGCCTGGATTTTCTCTTTTCATTAAACCGCTTCCACAGCTCATCGCCTATAATCAGGTAGTCCCTGGCCGTGCTGCGCATGTTGCTCAGCTTATCACCCATAGCCAGAATCTTGAGATCCCTGGATGCCTTTTCCAGCCGGCAAAGAGCAAAGCTTTTTCTCTCCTGCCAGCTCAAGGACTTGTCCTCGCTGGCCTTTAACACAAGTGCGGCCACCCGATCACCGAACCGTTCTCTCAGCTCTCCTCCCGTCACTCCCGCGTCCTCCACCACATCATGCAGAAGAGCCGCCGCAATTAATTCCTCATCTCTGGTAAACCCTGAGACGATCAGCGCGGTTTCCATGGGATGGGTGATATACGGAATCCTTGTGCCCTTTCGAAATGCTCCCTCATGTGCCTTCGCGGCAAATGCCGCCGCCTCTTCTATCATGATCCAGCTCCTTCCGGTTGATAGCCTTACGGTTATATTCCTATCATAGCACATCCACTCTTTATTTTGAAGGCACTTGTAAGAAAAAGCTTTTTCTGCTATGCTATAAAAGTATTTTTCAGGACCGGGACAGCCCGGTTCCAAAGGAGGTTACTATGAATCATCATTCATCCTATTCGGCTCCCCGCAGCAGCCGGACATCCGGATCCGGGATGCCGGGCGGCCGCCGCAATAAGAGCGCCAAGAGGAATACATATAATACTCAGTCCTGGAAGGATAACCCTATTCTGCGGAATCTGGTATTTTTCGTGCTCCCCTTTGCCGTCATCAATATCATCCTGTTTGTTCTTATCACTGCCTCGCCCAAGATCGAGCTCACATTAGGGGAAACTACGGATTATAAGACGGTCGGCGTCTCTTTTAAAGTCAAATCCATTCTTCCGGTCAAAGATGTCACCGTTACCCTGGAGTCCCAGCCTCTGGAAACCGAGCGCTCAGACGGCGCCTATCAGGCTGTTCTGACTACCAATGGCACGCTGGAGGTTTACGTAGAGAGCTGGAACGGAATGACCGCGCGCCACAACGAGCACATCGCGGTTTTGGACGACGCGGCTCCCACCATCGATCAGGAGGACTACGTGCTGGAGGACGGCCACCTGGAAATTCTCGTAAGTGACAGCCAGTCCGGCATTGATTTTGGCTCTATCTACGGCTCCGCTCCCACAGGCGAGACGATTCGTCCCACAAGCTGCGATGAGGGCACTGGGCGGGTTACCTTTGATATGGAGGGAAGCGAGTTAAATGTCTTTGTATCGGACTACGCGGGCAATGTAAGTCAGGCATCCTTCTCCATCCATACCAACGGCATCGACACAGAAAACCGCGAATCCCTCTTCTCTGAGGAAGAGGAGGAAAGCAGCAGCTCCCGCTCCTCCGAGACCACTAAGGCAAAAGAAACCACCAAAGCCTCGGAGACCACAAAGGCGAAAGAAACCACTAAAGCCTCGGAGACCACCAAGGCGAAAGAAACTACCAAAGCCTCGGAGACCACCAAGGCGAAAGAAACTACCAAAGCCTCGGAGACCACCAAGGCGAAAGAAACCACCAAAGCTTCGGAAACCACTAAGGCCCAGGAAACTACAAAAGCTCCGGAGTCCAGCCAATCCCAGGAGACCTCGCCGGCTCCCTCCCAGACAGAGGGCGGGCAGAGCGCTCCGTCAGCTCCGGAGACATCCCCTGCGTCCCAGGAGTCCGGAGAGACTATTACTATCATTCCTCTCGGATAATTCTTTTAAAACCGCCGCACCGGGAAGGGATTCCCTAAATCCCTCATGCTTTACGCATTTTCCCGAACGGCGGTTTTTTGCCCCGCATCGGGCTGCGCCCTTTCACATCTTTATTCTTTCTTAATCCTGGATATAGTATAATAAGCCAGTACAAACATCATTACAACAGAGGTGACTTACAATGATTGAATTTATCAAGAAGCAGTCCCCGGCCCGCATCATCGCCCTGGGATTTGCCCTGGTAATCTTCACCGGCTCCCTGCTCCTCATGCTGCCCTGCAGTATCCAGGACGGGGTCACCGTGCGCTACATTGACGCCCTCTACACCTCCACCAGCGCGGTCTGCGTTACCGGCCTCATCGCCATCGACGCAGGGGATACCTTTACTCCCCTGGGACAGTTTTTCCTGGCCATGCTCATCCAGGTTGGAGGACTTGGGGTTACCGCCGTAGGCGCAGGGATTATCGTGGCTATGGGACGCCGGGTGAATTTAAAGGGCCGTGTGCTGATCCGGGAGGCTATGAACCTGGATTCCGGAAGAGGACTGGTGAAATTTGTCAAGGATATTTTCCTCGTGACCGTGATTTTCGAGCTCTCCGGGGCTTTTTTAAGCTTCCTGGTCTTTGTCCAGGATTATCCGCCTCTCCGGGCGGCGGGCATCAGCCTGTTCCACTCCGTGGCCGCCTTCAACAACTCGGGCTTTGATATTCTGGGAAATTTCCAGAACCTCATCCCCTACCGCCACAATGTGCTCCTGAACCTGACCACCTGCGGCCTCATCTTCTTCGGCGGCATCGGCTTTCTGGTCATCCGGGAGATGTGGGTGAAGCGGCTCAACTGGCGCAGGCTTTCCATGCACGCCAAGGTGGTGCTCACCGTCAGCGGCTGCCTTATTGTGGTGGGAACCGTGCTAATCAAGCTTACCGAGGACGTAACCTGGCTGGGCGCGTTTTTCCACAGCGTATCCGCCAGGACGGCAGGGTTTTCCACATACCCGCTGGGGACATTTTCCACTCCGGGCCTGCTGGTGATCACCGCGTTAATGTTCATCGGCGCCTCACCGGGATCCACCGGCGGCGGTATCAAGACGAGCACCTTTTTCGCCCTGGTCCAGGGTATCAAGTCCGCAGCCACCAACACTTCGGAAAAGGCCTTCCGCTACGCAATCCCGAAAGATGCCTTCCGCAAGGCAGCGGTCATCACCCTCCTGGCCCTGGGAGTAGTATTTACAGGCACTTATCTCATGATGGTCATGGAGCCGGACATCCGGCTTGTGGACGCTCTCTTTGAGATCACCAGCGCCTTCGGCACAGTGGGGCTGTCCACCGGCATCACGCCGGATCTCTGCGACGGGAGCAAGCTTCTCTCCATCGTGACTATGTACATCGGCCGCTTGGGCCCCCTCACCATCGCTTCCCTGTGGTATTTTGCCAGAGGCGAGCGCGTCAGCTTCCCGGAGGGAAATATCGCCATCGGATAGCGCAGGCCGCCAATTGACGGCGGAGCGCTTTGACAGCAGTTTTATTTCATTTAGCAGAATACTAGGAGGATTTTTATTATGAGCAAAAAGAAATTGGAAACCCTGACCTACGGAATCGTAGGCTTAGGACGTTTTGGATATGCGCTGGCTATGGAGTTAGCCAAGTCGGGCGCAGAGCTTCTCGTTCTGGACGGGGACGAGGAGAAGGTCCGGGAGATGCGGGAATATACGGAGAACGCCTTCGTGGTCAAAACGCTTGACAAGAAGACCCTGGCGGAGACCGGCATCCAGAACTGCGATGTGGCCGTGGTCTGCATCGGAGAGCAGATTGCCACCTCCATTCTCACCACGCTGAACCTGGTGAGCCTTGGGATCCCCAAGGTTGTCTCCAAGGCCAACAGCGCGGAGCACGGGGAAATTCTGGCAAAGCTGGGGGCTGAGGTAGTGTACCCCGAGCGGGATATGGCCATCCGGCTGGCAAACCGTCTGGAGACTGTGCGGGTGCTGGACTTCATCCAGCTCAGCGAACGTCTCACCATCTCCAAGCTCCTGGTTCCCGAAAAGCTGGTGGGGAAGACTGTCGTGGAATCGGATCTGCGCTCCCGCTTCGGCTTAAATATCATCGCCATCGCCAACGGCGCCAATGTGATGGAAAATGTAAAGCCAGACTACAGCTTCTGCAAGGGCGACATTCTCTTCCTCTCCGGGAGCAGGGACGGGCTTTTGAATCTGTCCGAGTGGTCGGAGGAGCAGTGAAATAATTTCTGAAATACGCGCCGCCAGGCGCAGCTTAAAACCGCCGGCCGGACGTATCGCATGTCCGGCCGGCGGCCTTCTTTTTGCAGCCGTTCAGGCGGCGGTCCGTGCCCCAACCGGCCGCGTCTTCCCGCCCGTTTTGCCGCTTTCTTTACTCTCTCGCCTTCATCATCAGGGTCCAGAAGGACTCAAGGACAACCGTCCCCTCCTGGTTCACCAGCTTCGCCATAACCTTGAGAATCCCCCGCTTCGGCTTTTTGCTGTGGGTGATCTCCGTGGGAGTCATCTCCAGGTGCACCGTGTCGCCGATGCACAGAGGAGCGGTGTATTTTGCCGTCAATTCCAGAAAGGCAATGGTCGTTCCCTCGTAGAGCCTGGTCTGATTGGACATTCCTGTGGCAATAATCAACCCCAGCGCCCCATGGGCTACCCGCTTTCCAAACATATTGTTTTTTGCAAACTCCTCGTCCATGTGCAGCGGGTTAAAATCCCCGGCCAGCCCTGCAAAGTTCACCACATCCGCCTCCGTGATCGTGCGCCCGGAGCTCTCATACACCTTTCCTATCTCAAATTCTTCAAGATACAATCCCTGGTACTGAAATGCCATATATCCTCACCCGTCCTTTTCTAAAATCATCGCCCGCAGCCCCTGGCAGCTCCCTACCGGAACTTGGCGGGACGCTTCTCCTTAAACGACGCAAATCCCTCCATCTGATCCGGCGTTCCAAAGCACGCCGCCATATATCCGAGCTCTATGTTTCGTCCCACCTCTATATCCATGCTCTCTCCGGCCGTCATGGCGGCCTTTGCCATGGCAATGGCCGTGGATGAATTGTCCGCAATCTGGGACGCCATTTTGTAAACTTCCTCCATCAGCTGATCCGCCGGAACCACCTTGTTGAGGATCCCCAGATTAAACGCCTCCCCGGCCGTCAACATCCTGCCGGTGAAAATAAGCTCCTTGGCCCTGCACATTCCCACGCACTTCGGCAGCCGCTGCGTCCCATTAAAGCCCGGCGTTATCCCCAGGGTCACCTCCGGAAGCCTGAGCTTCGCCTTCTCATTGGCGATGCGGATATCCGTACATAGAATAAACTCAAAGCCGCCTCCAAAGGCGTATCCGTTTACCGCCGCTATCGTCGGCTTTGGCAAAAGCTCCACCTTGCGGAACACATCAGCCCCTCTTCGGGAATAGCTGATAATATCCACGCCTCTGCGCTGATCCATCTCGTTGATATCCGCTCCGGAGATAAAGGATTTCCCCTCCCCGGTGAATATGGCAACGCGCACCTCCCGGTCCGCCGCAACCAGCTCCACCGCCTTGTCCAGTTCCTCCAGGACCTCGCTGTTTAACGCGTTCAGCGCCTCCGGGCGGTGAAAGGTGATCGTAGCGATCCCGTCCTTCTTATCCATCAGAATATATTTAAACTCCATATATCATTTCTCTCCTTACATGATGTAGGTCTGTCCTGTCGCGACAATGAAGAGCAGCATCAGTGCGACTGTGATAATCGGCGCTACACAGAATACAACGGAGCAGGGCAGATAGGAGCTCTTGTGATCGTTGTTCGTGTAGCTGATAACCGACACCACCAGCCCACAGTGGGGCAGAGAGTCCAGCGTAAGAGCCGCGATAGATGTGCAGCGGGCTAAAGCCTCCAGATTGACGTGGTTGGGGTTGGTGATCACATCTCCGATAAAGTTTTCAATTACAACAGGCATAGCCAGGCCAATACCGCCGGTTCCGGATCCGGTAACGCCTGCCAGTCCTCCTACAGTGATAACAGAAGCAACGATGGGATTGCTGACCGCCCCTACCAGCAGCCCGCACAGGGATGCGTATGCGGGAACCGCCTGCACGACGGAGCCGAATCCTACGATTGCTGCTGTGTTGAACAGAGAAGAAACTCCGCTCATCGCTCCATCGCTCATCATTCCCCAGAACTTATTCAACTCAAAGCTCTTAAAGAAACAGATAACCGCTGCCAGAATTCCCACCAAAAGGGCTACCGGCACCGCCAGCTTGACAATATTCAGAGCCGCAATCAGAACCACCATGGGAATTACGGATATCATCCAGCTGGGGCGCTTGGAAGCGTCCTTGGCCTCCTTCTCCGCGATAACCTTCCGATCCGCCTCCGTAAGCTCGTAATGCTCTCCGTTCTTCTTGCAGCGTCCCGTATACCAGAATACAAATCCCACCACAATAATCATCTCAATAATGGCGAAAAAGATGCCGGGAAGGAGCCAGGAGGACGGGCTCACATTCAGGGCTGTGGCCGGCAGCAGGTTGTGGGCCTGAGGAGATCCGGGGAACCATCCGGAGGAGGTTCCGGCGCCCGCAAAGTAAAACAGCGGCAGAAGGCGTCTCGGTATGTCCGCCTCCTTAAACAGGGACAGCATCAGCGGATACATGGCAAAGAAAGCCACAAATACGGAAACTCCGCCGTATGTAAGCACCCAGCCCACTAAGAGGATGGCAGGGATAACTGCTTTGGCTCCCATCCGCTGTACAATGGCCTCCGCAATCGCGTCCGCCGCGCCGGAGTTGTCAAACAGCTTGCCAAAAATAGCGCCCAGCACGAAGATGCAGAAATTTGTAGTGAAATAACTTCCCAGGCCTCCCACATAGGAATTTTCCGCGCCTGTCATTCCGTTAATCACATAACCGGCCGTCCCCAGATCCACGCCTGCTCCTGTAAACAGGGCTGCCGTAACCAGGCAGAACAGGGAGGAAATCACTGCCGAATAAAAAATCGGTACGCCTTTAAACACCAGAACAATAACGAGAATAATACTCAGTACAATCAAAAAAATGCCCATAATCAATCTCCTTTTTTCTCCGCAAGAATTTTATTAAGACCCATAGGAGCGTCCCTAAAGAGCCTTTCGTCCATGAGATTTACCTTTTCCGGGATAACCGGCTGAAACTCCATAAAGGGAAGGATATCCTTTTCAATATCAATGCCCGGAGCCACCTCCGTGAGCATTAGTCCCTGATCCGTAACCTGGAACACGCAGCGCTCCGTAATAAAGAGCACCTTCTGCCCGCGTTTCCTGCTGTACCCGGCGCTGAACGTTATCTGCTCAACAGATTTTTTGAACTTAACCTTCTTCCCCTCTTCAAGGATCACCAGCCGTCCGTCCTCGATGGACTCCTTAAGTCCCCCGGCTGTCATGGTCCCGCAGAACACCACCGTAGGGGTCGACTGGGAAATATCCACCAGACCGCCGCACCCGGCTATCCTGGCGCCAAACCGGCTTACATTCACATTGCCTGCAGCGTCCACCTCCGCAAATCCAAGACAGGTGAGGGCCAGATTGCCGCCATTGTAATAGTCAAACTGGGATGTCATGGGGAGAGCCGCCCAGGCATTCACCGCGCATCCGAAATCCTGTCCTCCAGTGGGAACGCCTCCGACCAGGCCGCTCTCTATGGTCAGCGTTAGCTGATCTCCGGCTCCCTCCTCGGCCGCCACCGCCGCCACGCCCTCCGGGATTCCGATCCCCAGATTTACAATGGAATCCGGGGAGAGCTCCATAGCCGCCCTGCGGGCAATCACCTTTCTCTCATTAAAGGGAAGGGAGGCAAACCCGATCCCAGCCTGCTTATAGTGACCGGCAAGCACCGGATTATAGTAGGATCCCGGCGTCTGCCTGTGATATTCCGTTGGATTTTCGCTCACCACAACCGCGTCCACCAGGTTGCCGGGCACGACCACCTGGGTCCTGTCGATAGAGGATCCTGCCACATAATTTTTCACCTGGGCAATTACCCTTCCTCCCATAGCCTTTACGGCCAGAGCCACATCCAGAGCGTCGACCGGCGCCCCTTCCTCCTCCATAGTAATGTTTCCATGTTCATCCGCCGTCGTCCCCCGGATCAGCCCGATGTCCAGCTTGGGCATCTTGTAGAGAAGAAATTCCTCACCCATGATATTTAAGAGCTCCACCAGATCTTCCTTGGCCGCCGCATTCATCCTGCCGCCCTCCAGGCGGGGATCGCAGAAGGTGTGAAGTCCGATCCGCGTGATCTCCCCCGGCTTTCCGGCAGCTGCCGCCCGGTACATATGGGCGATAACCCCCTGGGGAAAGTTGTAGCTGGCCACCTTATTTGCGTTGGTAAGCTCAATCATCCGGGCATTATTGGCAAAATGGCCTGTGATATAGCGGGTGATAAGCCCTTCATAGGTCATGTCGTAAATGCCCTGATCCTTGTTGTTTCCGTTCCCCGCCGCATGCATAACCGTCAGCCCCCTGGGGTGGCCTGTCCTAAGGAAACGATTGGCAATTCCCACATAAAGTTCCCGCGGAACCGTCATCAGCATGAATCCGGAAACCGCCACGCCCGCCCCATCCTGTATCAGATCCAGGGCCTGCTCCAGTTCCATTCTCTTATCCATAGAGATCCCTCCTTAAATATTTACCGCAACCGTCCAGGACGGCAAAGAAACGAGGGAAAAGATGCCGTCCAAAACAGTTGCCAGTTATTGTCTATAATCTAGCAAAACACGTGCCAATTATGAAAAAGAAGACTTCTGCAAGGTTTTTGATACTATTTTAACAATTCCACAAGTCCATTTGTGCATATTTGCATCATATTTCCGTGCAAATTTGAAATTATGTTGCTTTTTTGCATCAAAAATGTTAAAATACGTAAAAATGCATCTTCCAGAGGGGGTTATAAATTGGTCAAGGAAAAAAACTCATACATTTCCTGTGAAAATTTATATGAAAAATTTGTCAATAGCTCCTATGATGCCATCACGATCACGGATAAGGAGGGGCGTTTTCTCGTCGCCAATAAGGCCACTGCGGACAGCATGGGGCTCTTGGAAAGCGATATTTTAGGCAAAAGGCCAGATGAGCTTATAGGAAAGGGAATTTATTCTAATTCCACTATTTTGGAGGCAATGAAAGAAAAAAAGACCGTCACGGGTCTTGTGAATGTCAGGGGCGTCCACCGGCTATCCACCAGCGTGCCCTGCTTTGATGACTGCGGAAATCTGGAATTCGTCATGACCAACAACCGCTCAGACAGCATTATGAACGAGTTCGTCCGGCAGCTGGCCTATGAGCAGGAGCAGCATGCCCATTATAAGAATCTCACGGACTATCTCTACACGTTCAATGAAGAGCAGATGGTCTGTACCAGCGAAAAGATGCACGCCATCCGCCGGGAGTGCGCAGCAATCGCCCTCTCGGACAGCTCCGTTATGCTTATCGGGGAATCCGGCGTGGGCAAGGAGATGGTGGCGAAGTTTATCCACTCAAAGAGCCCACGAAACGCCCACGCGTTCATTCCGGTAAACTGCTCTGCCATCCCGCCGGAGCTTTTTGAGTCGGAGTTCTTTGGATACCGGCCGGGAGCTTTCACAGGGGCAAACGCCAAGGGCAAGGCAGGACTTCTACAGATGGCCCACATGGGAACCCTGTTTTTGGACGAGCTGGGAGAACTTCCCTTGCTCATGCAGTCCAAGCTCCTTCGCTTTGTGGAGAGCGGAGAGTTTTATCCCATCGGGAGCAACAAGCCGGAAAAGGTAGACGTGCGCATCATTACCGCCACCAACCGCAATCTCCTTGCGATGATAAACGAGAAAACCTTTCGCGATGATCTGTATTACCGGCTGCATGTGCTGCCTATCCGCATCCCCCCTCTGCGGGAGCGCCCGGAAGATATTCTCTCTATCGCCACATATTATGTCAACCGTTATAATCAAAAATATTCCAAAGAGATTGGCATTTCCGAGGAGAGCAAAAAGGTTCTTCTGAAATACGCCTGGCCCGGGAACGTACGGGAACTCCGCAACGTCATCGAGCGGGCCGTACTCATATCTCCCCCAGGCACGCGCAGTCTCTCCCTTGAGAGTATTTTGTACCAGGAATGGGAATCGTCCGCTGAAGTCCCTTCCCGCAGCGCATCCCCGGAGGAAATATTCGCTCTCCCCTCCCTGGATCTCCCCCTAAACCAGGCAGTGGAGCTGTTTGAGCAGCACTACATTGACGCTGTCATACAAAAAAATGGCGGCCAACTCGCGAAGGCCGCCAAATCCTTAGGGATACACAGAACAACATTATACAGGAAACAAGGGAAGCCGCTTATTTCGCAAGCCGCTCCCTGACCAACTCCGCGAAGAACTCCGCGCCGGTCACGAGGATGTCATCGTTATAGTTGAAGCGGGAGTTATGGAGCGGCGTGGGCTCCTCGCCCTCCCTGCGGTTTCCGAGGAACACAAAGCAGCCGGGCACCTCCTGGATGAAGCGGCCGAAGTCCTCAGAACTCATCAGAGGCTCGCAGTTTTCTATCACCTTTTCTTCCCCCACAACAGCCCGCGCGGCCTCTGCCGCGTACTTCACATTATCGGCCCAGTTAAAGGTGGGGGCAAACTCATGGGTGTAGGTAAATTCGCACTCCGCCCCGTTCATCTGACAGATATGCTCGCAGATCGCCCGCATCCGGTCTTCAATCAGCTTTGACACCTGGGGGGTAAAGCTGCGCGTATCGCCCTTAATCACAACATTGGATGGAATGGCGTTGTGCGCCCCGTCCGTCTCAAATTCCGTGCAGGAGATGACCGCCGTATCTGTTGGCGTCACATTTCTCGCCACAATCGTCTGCAGGGCGCAGACAATCTCCGCAGCGGTTACTAACGGATCCCGCACCACATCCGGCGCGGAGGCGTGGCCGCCCTTTCCCTTGATGCGAATTGTAAAATTGTCCTCACTGGCCATAATGCCGCCCACCCGCATGGCGATTGTCCCTGCCGGGTACTGGGGCATGTTGTGCAGGCCGTACATCTCGTCCACGGGAAATCTCTCAAAAAAGCCGTCGTCCATCATCGCCTTGGAGCCGTGGCCCGGTTCTTCCGCGGGCTGGAATACAAACCGTACGGTTCCGGAGAAGTCCTTACTCTCTGAAAGAATCTTTGCCGCGCCCAGAAGGGTCGCCGTATGTCCGTCATGGCCGCAGGCATGCATCCGGTTGGCCGTCCGGGATTTATAGGGCAGATCGTCAGCCGCCTCCTGAAGGCAGATGCAGTCCATATCGGCCCGCAGGCCGATCACGCGGCTTCCGCCGCCCGCCTTCAGTGTTCCTACCACCCCGGTCTTTCCCACGCCGGTTTCCACCTCGATCCCCATTTCCCGAAGCTTCTCCGCCACAAAGGCCGCGGTGTTTACCTCCTCAAACGCGCTCTCCGGGTGCTCGTGGAGATAGTGCCTCCACTCTGCCAGCTGTTCCTTTAATTCGTCTCTGCTCATAAAAAACGCTCTCCTTTCTATCCGCTTTGCGCAGAATTTATCTGCACTTTTCTTTTATATCCACACTGTCGTCCCAGACCGGCTCGGATGTCCCCCCGTTAAATTGCGAGAGATAGTCGTTCAATATGTACTTTACATATTTGCGCATCCTGAGCAGGGCATACACATTAAAGAATACCAGAAATGCCACGCAAAAATCCACCAGATCCCACAGAATCGGAAGCGGAAGAGCCGCGCCGATTGTCACGAGAATCAGGGCAATCACCTGGAATACCTTAACCGCTTTGTCCGCGCTGTTTCCAAAGCTCTTAAACAGGTACCGGATTCCAACCTCTCCATAAAACAGATCCGCTATCAGCGTCGTAAAGCAGAACAGGAATGTCACTAAGAGGACAAACAAGCTCCCCGCAGTCCCCATAATGGATGAGAACGCGGCCTGCACCAGGTTCACGCCGTCCTGCCCGGAATCCAGCGCACCGGTAAGCAGAATCGCAAATCCCGTGCAGGAGCATATGATAATCGTGGTCATAAAGGTTCCGAACATGGCGGAAAATCCCTGGTTTGCCGGATGCTTTACGTGTGCGGATGCATGCATGGCCGCCGCTGTTCCATTTCCCGCGTCATTGGAAAACAGGCCTCTCGCCACGCCGTTTCTTACCGCCTCCTTGATTGTATAGCCGGCGGCCCCGCCCGCTGCAGCTTCCAGCGTAAAGGCCGACTGGAAGATGGTCCCAAACATGGCCGGCACTTCTCCGAGATGGGTGATAATGATGATAATTGTGATCAAAATATAGCCTACCGCCATAAAGGGAACGATCAGGGACGCCGCATCCGTAATTCTTTTTACCCCGCCCAGCACAATCACAGCTGTTATAACCGTAACGATAATACCGGGAATCCAGGGAGACACATTGACAACCCCTGTGACGGCGGATGTGATGGAATTGTTCTGGAGCATCGCGATACACACGCCGACAGCAAATATAGTGGTCAGCGCATAGGCAACGGCGAGAGGCTTGTTCCCCAGTCCCTTTGTCATATAGTAGGGAGCTCCCCCATAATAGTTTCCGTCCTTGTCCTTTTCGTGGAAGGCCTGCCCCAGGGTCGCCTCCCCAAAGCTCAGAACCATGCCGAATATTGCCGTAATCCACATCCAGAATAAAGCGCCCGGTCCTCCGGCTGCCAGCGCGCTGGCCACGCCTACCAGGCTTCCGGTTCCGACCTGACCGCCCACAGCCGCGCACAGCGCCGCAAACCCGGAAACGGCACCGTCGTCTGATTTTAAAGTGCTTTTCAGGGAACGGATGATGTGATGAAAGCAGCGCACCTGGGGAAATCCCATAGTAAAGCCGTATAAAAGTCCTGTTCCCAGCAAAATAACTGCCAGAACCCATCCCCACATAATGTTGTTAAATTCCGTGATAAATGTCATACCAAGTTACCCCCATTTTTCTCTGTACTTTGGAAATCCTGCCGCCCGCCAGATTTTCATAGTCCGGCGGCGCGCCCGCCGGGCGTATGCAGGTTTGCTCTCAGATTCTGCCGTCCGGCTTCCCATACCAGCCGTCCCACACAATCCGCCTGTAATTTTCCTTGTCCGTATCCCCCTCCGTGCTGAAGCACAGGATCACCGAGTCTTCTCCCAGTCCCAGCGTCTTTCGCTCATCCGCAAGATTCGGATCCGTCATTAATTGATATACAAGTCCCGAAGTGGCCGCGCCGCTCTCCCCGGAGACAACGCGCGGATCATCCGGCATAGGATTTCCCAGGACCCGCATACCGTCCGCCGCCACATAATCCGGGCAGGAGAAAAAGTATCCCGCACAGTGCCGCAGCACCTCCCAGCCCACGGTACATACCTCCCCGCAGCAGAGCCCCGCCATGATGGAGTCAAGCGCGCCCTCCACCTTATGAAGCGATCCGTCGTCAGCGGCGGCTGTCTCAAAAAGGCAGCCTGCCTTGTCCGGTTCCACGATGATGATCCTGGGGAGCTGCGCTCCATAAAAATTGCGGAAGAATCCGGTCACCGCGCCGGCCATCGCTCCCACGCCGGCCTGCAGAAAGATATGGGTGGGCCTCACATCCCCCAGCTGCTCTGCGGCCTCCAGGGCCATGGTCGTATATCCCTGCATGATCCACGAGGGAATGGTTTCATAGCCTTCCCATGCCGTGTCCTGCACCAGAGTCCATCCGTTCTTCTCCGCCTGCGCGGCGGCAAACCGCACCGTATCATCGTAGTTCAGTTCCGTAATCTCCGCCTCAGCCCCCAGAGCGCGTATATTCTCCAGGCGCTCCCTGGAAGATCCCTTCGGCATATAGACGACAGCCCGCTGACGCAGGTTTTTCGCCGCCCACGCGACGCCCCGTCCATGATTGCCGTCCGTGGCTGTCACGAAGGTAAATTCTCCCTCCGGTATTCCTCCCAGCTCTCCTACCTCCTTTCCCGTCTTCGCAGCGATGATGCGGCCAAGGGCGTAGCTTCCCCCCAATCCCTTAAATGCATTCAGCCCAAAGCGGAAGCTCTCGTCCTTCACATACATCCCCGCCAGGCCTAAGCGCCCGGCAAGCCCTTTTAACTCCCGCAAAGGCGTCGGCGCATACCCCGCCAGCTGCCGGTGGAATGCCCGCGCCTTTTTTGCTTCTTCCACGGAAAATGTCTCATCCCAAGCGCCTTCTTTCCCGTCCGGATGAAACGCAGTCATAGAAACGCCCATCCCTCTTCCTCCTTTCATTCGATACGCAATACGCGATATATTACATATTGGTATGTTATCACGATTGAATAGGGCTGTCAATAGTAATTGCATAAATAAAAAGAAAATGTTACACTGTTACTACAATAGTTCAAATGGATTGGAGAGATGAAGTTATGCCAATTCCCAGCACGCCAAGGGATGTGGACCGGATAAGCGCCCAACAGCAGATTTATACCACACTAAAAGACTGGATTGTTGACGGGACCCTTACGCCGGGAGAATTTATCAATGATTCCGAGATTGCCAAGTATTTTTCTGTCAGCCGCACCCCTGTGCGTGAGGCCATCCTTCTTTTATCTCAGCAGGATTTTGTGAAAATTATGCCTTCCAAGGGCACAAAGGTTACAGAAACCAGCGAAGAAACCGCCACTTATATTTATGAGGCCATCTCCTGCTTGTCCGCTGAAATTTCCCGGCTCGCGGTGCGCAAGCAGAAGGATGGGGACGTGGAGCGGTTAATCGAGCTGAATACGGATTTCGCCTCCCAGGTCGCATCTGCGGATCACGCTAAAATCCTGGAAGCAGACGCAAATTTTCATAATTATATTTTAAAAATGGCAGATAACCCCTATATGGAAAATTGTTGGCAGCAAATACTGCCCCATGCCAACCGCTACGAGCTTCTCTACTTTCGGTCCGGCAGCAATAAAGAGCAGTCCATTCTGGATCACCGCCATATTATCCAGGCCATTGCCAACAAAAATGAGGGAGAAGCCGCCCGCTTTTCCCAGCAGAATTGGATCGGCTTTTTTAACGAGCGCCTTCGGCCGCAGCTGATACATACAGTGAAAGCTTAACGCAGGAATGCATAGGACAGCAGAACCCGTCGCGCCTTTGCGCACCCCATGCCCATTAAAAAGGGCTGTGCCCGTTTTCCATGCGCACAGCCCTTCGGGGGATTTTATTTTTTTGTCATTTACCGGAAATGCAGCTATCTCATTTCCCTATTTTTCTTTTCGCATCTGTTCTTTCTCCGGCCCTGCCGTCAGCTTCTGACCGTCTTCGCTGTAGCAAGCTTCTCCGGCTCTTTTTTCGCTGTCGTCACTTTCTCCGGCTCCTTTTTCGCCGTGGCGAGCTTCTCCGGCTCTTTCTTTGTGGTCCCCACCTTGTGCGGTTCCTTCTTCGCCGTGGCGAGCTTCTCCGGCTCTTTCTTTGTAGTCGCCACCTTGTGCGGCTCCTTCTTCGCCGTGGCGAGCTTCTCCGGCTCTTTCTTTGTGGTCCCCACCTTATGAGGCTCCTTCTTCGCTGTAGTCAGCTTTTCCGGCTCTGCTTTTGGCTTCGCCTCCGGGATGGCAGCGCTCTTTTTCGGCTTCACCTCCGGAGCAGCGGCGCTCTTTTCCGGCTTCGCTTTCGGCGCGGAGGCGGCAGCGCTCTTTCCCGGCTTTGCAGCGGCCTTTCCGCTCTTTTTCTTTTCCTTCTCCTTCACCGGCTCAGGCGTACAGGAGAACACCAGGCAGCTCATGGGCGGGATATGGATCTCGATGGAATACTCCCTCTCGTCCCACTCCAGCTTCTTGGCCGTCTTCACCCGGGCATTCCCCAGGCCGTTTCCGCCGAATTCCTTGGAATCGCTGTTTAAAATCTCCTTGTACTTTCCGGCAAAGGGCACGCCCACCCGGAATTTCTCGTGATCCACGGTGTCGAAATTGCAGACAAAGAGCAGGGTCTCCTTGGCGTCCCGGCTGCGGCGCAGGAACATAACCATGCTTTCCTTCTGGTAGCTGCAGTTGATCCACTCAAATCCCTCCGGCGCATAATCCTGCTCATAGAGGGCCGGGTGCTCCAGGTAGAGCTTATTGAGAGCCTTCACATAGGTCTGCATATTCTTGTGGAGCGGATACTCTAACAGGTTCCACTCCAGGGAGGCATTCTCATTCCACTCGTCAATCTGTCCGTACTCCTGTCCCATGAACAGAAGCTTCTTGCCGGGATGTCCGGTCATAAATCCGTAAGCTGCCCGCAGGTTCTCCGCCTTTTTCTCCAGAGTGTCCCCTGGCATCTTGCCCATCATGGAACCCTTGCCGTGGACCACCTCGTCGTGGGAGAACACCAGAACAAAGTCCTCGCTGTAGGCGTAGAGCATAGAGAAGGTCAGTTCCCCGTAATGATAGTTGCGGAAATAGGGATCGCATTTCATATAGCTGAGGAAATCATTCATCCATCCCATATTCCACTTATAGTCAAAGCCCAGGCCGCCGTCCGCAGGCTTGCCCGTGATCATGGGCCAGGCCGTGGACTCCTCGGCGATGAGAACCGCCCCGTCCTTTCTCCCCTTAAACACGGTGTTCAGGTGCTTTAAGAACTCCACGGCCTCCAGATTTTCATTGCCGCCGTAGATGTTGGCCACCCACTCCCCGTCGTTCTTGCCATAATCCAGGTAGAGCATGGAAGCCACCGCGTCCATGCGGATGCCGTCCGCATGGTACTTGTCCGCCCAGAAGAGGGCATTGGCAATGAGGAAGTTGGAGACGCCGGGCCGCCCATAATTGTAAATCAGGGTTCCCCAATGGGGATGCGCCCCCTTCCGGGGATCCGCATGCTCATAGACGCAGGTGCCGTCAAAGGCCGCCATGCCGTAGGCGTCCCTGGGGAAATGGGCCGGCACCCAGTCAAGAATCACGCCGATTCCCTGCTGGTGCATGTAGTCCATAAATGCCATGAAATCATCCGGTGTGCCGTACCGGCTGGTGGGTGCGTAATAGCCCGTGACCTGATAGCCCCAGGAGCCGTCCAGAGGATGCTCCATCACCGGCATCAGCTCCACATGGGTGTAGCCCATCTCCTTCACATAGGCAGCCAGCCGCTCGGCCGTCTCCTGGTAGTTGTAGAACTCGGAGCCTGTGATGGGCTCTCCGGCCTCGTCCACTGCCAGCTCCTTGCGGATCCAGGAGCCCAGGTGCACCTCGTAGATGTTCATGGGCTTGTCCTTGGTATCCGTCTTAGCCCGCTTCTCCATCCACGCCTTATCCTGCCACTGATAGCGGTTAATATCCCAGATCACGGAGGCGGTATTGGGCCGAAGCTCCGCATAGTTGGCATAGGGATCCGCCTTCAGCATGGGCTCCCCGTGCCGCGTCTTGATCTCATACTTGTAGATGTCCCCCTGCTTGAGACCCGGAATAAACAGCTCGAAAATGCAGGCGTCGTCCCAGCCCACCTTCCGCATCTGATGGCGCCGCCCATCCCATTGGTTGAAATCGCCAACCACGCTGACCCGCATGGCGCAGGGCGCCCACACGGAAAAATACACGCCCTCCACCCCGTCAATGGTCATGGGGTGCGCGCCCATTTTCTCATATATATTGTAGTGAATGCCCGCCGCGAATTTCTTGATGTCCTCGTCCGTATAAAGCGGCGCAAAGGCGTAGGGGTCATGAATCTCCTCCTGTCCGCCGCCCTCAAAGGTGATAAAAAGCGTGTAGGCCGCCACAGTCTTTCGCGGAATCAGCACGGCGAAGAACCCCTCCTCGTCCGCCAGCTCCATCGGGTACTTCTTTCCGTTTCCTGCAAGCTTTACTGTAATAGACTGGGCGGTAGGAATAAAGGCCTGAATGAGCAGGCCGTCCTCCGTCATATGAGGTCCCAGCAGCTTGTGGGGATTGGAAGCCTCCGAGTACACCAGCTCCTCAATCCCCGCCCAATCCATCTGATCGTACAATTTTTGTTCCATGCATCTGTCCCCCTTCTATTTTTTTCAGAAGCGCGGCCGCTTTCTGTCATACCTACAGCGTCTCTGCCCTCATTTCAATATTTTGCTTAAAATTGATGATATCATGCTCATACTCCTCCTCCATAAGGGGGGAGGTAATCATAAAATCCGCGCTGGCCTTATTGTTGGCAATGGGAATGTCATACACCTGCGCAATCCGCAGAAGCGCCTTCACATCCGGATCATGGGGCTGGGCGGTAAGAGGATCGGAAAAGAAGATGACAAAATCAATCTTTCCCTCAACAATCTTGGCGCCGATCTGCTGATCGCCGCCCAGCGGGCCGCTGTTGTATCCCTTAACCGGCAGGCCGGTATAATCCGTGATCATGCGGGCCGTGGTCCCCGTGCCGCACAAAAAATGCCTTGAAAGTATATCCTTGTGGGCCGCGCACCATTCAATCAGCTCATGTTTTTTCTGATCATGGGCGATCAGCGCAATATTTTTCTGTTTTCTGATGGTCATTGTCAAATGTTCCATATACTCTCTCTCCTTTCCCTACACCACGGGATTCGTGATAGAGCCGATTCCCTCTACCGAGCACTCCACCACATCCCCCGGCTTTAAGAATCGAGGCGGATCAAAGCCCATCCCCACGCCGGCCGGCGTGCCCGTGGCGATGATCGTCCCCGGCTTCAGCGTCATTCCCTGGGAGAGCTCGCTCACAACATGCTCGATGCCAAAGATCAGGCGGCTGGTATTTTCATTCTGCCGAAGCTCCCCGTTCACCCGTGACTGCACCTGGACCTTAGGCGGAAATTCCAGCTCGTCTACCGTGGCGATGCAGGGGCCCATGGGCAAAAAGCCGTCCATGCTCTTGCCGAAATACCACTGCTTATGCCGGTTCTGAATGGTCCTGGCACTCACATCATTAATAACCGTATAGCCAAATATGTAATCCTTTACCTGATCCGCCGGTACGCGGCTGGCCTCTTTTCCTATAATCACCGCCATCTCCGCCTCATAGTCCAGATCCGTCACAATATCGCTGTGGCTTAAGATCCCCTCCCCGGGATTCACCGCCCGGTTCACTCGCTTGGAAAAATATACCGCAAAGGGCCTCTCACCGGTAAATTCCTGTTTTCTATAACGGGCGGATTCCGCCGCATGATCCATGTAATTGACTCCCAGGCAGATCACATCCTGCTGCGGATAGGGAATCGGGGCAAGGAGCCTTGCCTCCTCCATGGGGACTGCCCCCCTTATCTTATAAGGATCCTTGGAAGACGTGTATTCCAGGAGCTGTTTCTCCGACTCACTGATATTTTCAATGAGCTGCTGCATCGTCTTGTAGTCCATATCCAGGGAGCGCAGCGGGAAAATCCACTTCCCATCTCTGCTCATCACTCCCAAGCCCTCTCTGTGCTCAATCTCATACGTAACCAGTTTCATGTCATCATAGCCTCCTGTTCTTCTTACTGATTACTTTATCACATTCTCCCGAATATTTCCACAATTTTCGTCCCTATAGCAGACGGTGGGCAAGCATATGCCAGTTCCTGCGTCAAGCTTGCTTGTAAGCAGGCACTGGCATATGCTTGCACATCGGATGGTACATCCGATGCTTCTTGGCCGGCGCATGCCGGCCAAGAAGATTCCGCCGTCCGCCCCCCTGGCCGGCAGCCATATGCAAGCTCCTGCCTCAACCTTGCTTGTAAACAGGCACTGATATATCCTTGCACATCGGATGGTACATCCGATGCTTCTTGGCCGGCGCATGCCTCAATTCTGCTCCCCCGCCAAAAGCTCCCGCCCCATCTTCCCCAGCTGAATCCCCAGGGTGGGCAGGAAGGCGCCGCAGGCCACTGCGGCCGCCTGGGCCGGCCGCAGCGCTTCCACATCAAACATGACCTGAAGGCCCGGCGCAAAAAGCACCGCCCCCAGAAGCGCTGTTCCCAGCCCAAAGGCCGCCAGACTGTAGAGGTTGGTAAACAGTCCCAGGCGGAGAAGGCTATGGCGGCTTCTGCAGTTAAATCCATGGAACAGCCGCGACAGAGTCAGGGTGGAAAATGCCATGGTACTGGCTGTACCGGGGCCTCTCGCTGCCAACCCCAGCCCGTAGGCCCACATGGTGGCAGCGCCGATCAGCCCTCCCTGCACGAGAAGGATGCGCACAAAATCCCCGGTCAGGATTCCCTCCCTCGGATCCCGCGGCCCCTGGCGCAGGAGATCCTCCTCCCCCGGCTCCATGCCGATGGCGATGGCAGGCAGGGAGTCGGTCAAGAGATTGATAAACAGCAGGTGCACCGGAGCAAAGGGCAGGGGAAGCCCCCGAAAGGAGGTGTACAGCACGCAGAAAATGCCCGCCATGTTTCCTGACAGCAGAAATTGAATGGCATTTTTTATATTGCGGTACACGTTTCTGCCATTTGCCACTGCTTTTATGATGGTGGCGAAATTATCGTCCAGCAAAATCATGGAAGCCGCGTCCTTTGAGACCTCTGTCCCCCCGATCCCCATAGCCACGCCGATATCCGCCTTTTTCAGAGCGGGAGCGTCATTCACCCCATCTCCTGTCATGGCCACGATCCGCCCCTGCCTCTGCCAGGCCTCCACAATCCGGATCTTGTGCTCCGGCGATACCCTGGCATAGACCGATATCCGTCTTAAGGCGCGGTCCAGCTCCCCGGCCTCCATCTGGTCCAGCTCCCCGCCGGTCACCGCCAGATCCCCCTCCTTAAAAATTCCCACCCGCTCTCCAATGGCCATAGCGGTGACCTTGTGATCCCCGGTGATCATCACCGGGCGTATCCCCGCCTGGCGCGCCTTTGCCACAGCGGCCCTGGATTCCGGGCGCGGCGGATCCATCATAGCGGCCATCCCCAAAAATATGCAGTCCCCAGCCAAAGGCCAGTCCCCGATCCCGTCAAAGCCCCATCCCTTCTCCTCATCCGGTACCGGGCGGCAGGCCAGGGCCAGCACACGAAACCCCTTTGCCGACCATCTTCCATTCTGCTCCAGGATCCGCCGGGTGTCCGAGGCGGTCATCGCCCGGGAAGGCACCCAGGGTCCAGTCCCCTCTCCCCTTTTTCCATCCCCTGCCGGGTTTGCCATGCGCCCGCAGTTTTTGAGGAGTACATCCACCGCCCCCTTCACAAAAACCATGGTGTGAGCATCCACCTGGTTCAAAGTGGCCATCATTTTCCGGGCGGAATCAAAGGGAAGTTCTCCAGTTCGCGGACATAAAAGCCGCACCTCGTCCGGCATCACCCCTGCCGTCTCATCCATGCGCAGCAGAGCTGCCTCCATCGGATCCCCGTCCCCGCCCCTGCCAAAAAGAGAGGCATTGTTGTTGAGGGCCGCTCCCCAGAGAAACAGCTGCGCATCCCTGCGGTCCGCGATTTCCCTTAAGGCCTCCGGCCCCATTTCCCTGTGGTTGATATAAACCCGTTCCACATCCATCCGGTTCTGGGTCAGGGTTCCCGTCTTGTCGGAGCAGATTACGGACACGCATCCCAGGCTCTCCACCGCTTTCAAATCCTTTATCACCGCGTGCTCCGCCGCCATCTTCTGGGTTCCCATCGCCTGCACGATGGTGACAATGGAGCTCAACGCCTCGGGAATGGCAGCCACCGCCAAGGCCACCGCAAACATAAGGGCATCCAGCACCGGCTCCCTTCGATACAGGCTCATGGCAAATACAAAGGCGCAGACAGCCGTTATCCCCAAGGCCAGGCGTCCGGAAAACCGGTCCAGGCTTTCCTGGAGAGGCGTTTTCTTCTCCTTCGCGTCGTTGAGCAGAGAGGCGATCCGGCCAATTTCTGTTTCCATTCCCGTGGCCGTCACCACTGCCACCGCCCGCCCTGAGGTCACCAGGGCGCTGGAAAATATCATATTTACCCGATCCCCCACCGGCACAGGATGGCCGCTGTTTTCCCGCAGGCGTTCCGCCCGCTTCTCCACGTTCAGGGACTCCCCGGTTAGGGAGCTCTCATTCACCGTGAGGCCGTACACTTCCAAAAGCCTTCCATCCGCTGGAATCAGATCTCCTGTCTCAAGGAGCAGGATATCGCCGGGAACCACCTCGGCCGAAGGCACAGCCATTACGCGCCCCTCGCGCACCACCCGGGCCTCCGGGGAGGAAAGGCGCCGCAGACTGTCCAGGGATTTCTCCGCTCTCTGGTGCTGAACCGTTCCCAGCACTGCATTGAGGAGAAGCACGGAAAAAATCACCAGGGCGCTCTCCGGATCCCCTGTGAGCATGGACACCGCAGCAGCCCCTATGAGAATAATGACCAGCAAATCCTCAAACTGTGCCAAAAATACCTGCCACCACTGGGGGCGCTCCTTCTCCTTCAGCACATTTTCCCCATATTTCGCAAGGCGCCTTTCCGCCTCCGCCTGTCCCAGCCCCTTTTTCCCTGTGCCCAGCTCCCTGAGAGCCTCATCCCCGCCCATATAAAACCAGTCCGCCATACAGCCTCCCTTCCCCGCGCTCCCAAAATCCAGGACCGCCGCCCTCCCGTTCTGAAGACCTTTCAAAAAATAGAAAAGCTCCCGGTCCCACAAAGGGCTCCGGAAGCCTTCCTTTACAAGTACCACTCTAATCTATGAGCGGGGCTGTTTCATTATGCGTGCTGTCCTTTTTTCCGATAAATACCATGATCGTCCGGGCCATAAGCATAACCTCCCTGGGATTCTCCAGGAGAGGCTCGCTGCCCGGCTCATAAAATCCATTTTTCTCCTCGTCGTCCGTGTTAAAAGCCGTGTACCAGGCAAGCCCCTTGGGCAGATGGGGCAGGGCAAAGGCCCTGGGCTCCCAGTGCATGTTGCAGGCCACGTAGAAATAATTGTCCTCGCTGCCGTCCGGCTTTACGCCGTAAGCCCCGCAGTAAAAAATGCCCAGCTGCCGCCGGAAGCTCTCAAATTCCGGCCTCCAGGCCTTCACGCCGTGATAGGATACATCCGGCAGCCCTACGGAGCGGTAGTCCATGAGGGCCGGCTCCTTCTCCATGTGGAAGACCGGGTGGGCCTTCCGGAAGGCGATGGCGTATTTGGTAAATGCATATAAATCCTGGTTGGTCCGCAGAAGTCCCCAGTTGATCCAGGAGATCTCATTGTCCTGGCAGTAGGAATTGTTGTTCCCCTTCTTCGTCCTGCCGAACTCATCGCCGGCCATAATAAGGGGCGTTCCCTGGCTTAAAAGCAGGAGGAGCATGGCGTTTCTCAGCTGCTTTTTCCGCAGGGACACCACCTTTTTCTTCCGGGTCGGCCCCTCCACCCCGCAGTTCCAAGACTGATTGTAGTCCGTGCCGTCCCGATTGTCCTCCCCGTTGTCCTCATTGTGCTTCCTGTCATAGGAGACCATATCCATCATAGTGAACCCGTTGGTATTCGCCATGTAGTTGACCGTGCCGGCAGCCTCTGGATTTCTCCGGGTGTTTTTTACCAGGTTGTCCAGCTGTCCCTCATCGCCCTTTAAGAAGCTGCGCATCTCCATCATAAACTCCGGCCCGTACTCAGCCAGATGGCGGGACGCTCCCTTCTCGCTCTCCCCCCAGCCCTGGGCAAAAAGCTTTGTCTTCGTCAGGAAGGGATCCGCAGCCAGCAGATCCAGGGGAGCGTATCCCACCAGATGCACACCGTCCACATGGTACTCCCGGACCCAGAAGCGGACCAGGTCCAGGCCGTAGGCCTGGGGCATGGAGCCGTCAAAATACAGCTCTATAATGAGCTCCATCCCAGCTGCGTGAAGGGATTTTACCAGCTGCTTAAACTCCCGCTGCGGCGGCCTCCCTGCCCCGGCGTAGGCCGCCTTGGGGGCAAAGGCCAGGGCCGGGACATAGCCCCAGTAGTTCAGCCGCCTCCCCGGCCCAGTCTTTTCTTCAGGCGTCACGGCTTCCTCCAAAATTCCTGCCGGCATCTTCCTGGAGGGCGGCGGGATAACCTCCTCGAATTCCACCGGAGGCATGATTTCCACCGCAGTCACTCCCAGCTCCTTCATATAGGGAATTTTATCCAGAATCCCCCGGAATGTGCCCCTGTCCTCCTGGCTCACGCCGGAGGAGGCGTGCCTTGTAAAGCCCCGGACATGCATATGATAGATCACGGTGTCCTCAAAGGGGATCTCAGGATTCCTGTCGTACCCCCAGTCAAAGGCATCCTGCGCCTGACACAGGGCCCTGGGCACCTGGCTGCCGTGTTCCGGGCCAGCCCAGCGCTCCCGCTCCGCAAAGGCACGGCCATAAGGATCCGGAACCTCCTTCCCGTCCGCCTCAAAGGTATACTCCCGATCCGCAAAACTTCCCCGGATCGTCATGCTCCACACATCCCCGATCCGCCCCTCCTGCGGAAAAGGGATCCTCTCCTGAGGCGCCTTTCTTCCCCTCCTGTAGAGCAAAAGGGCGCAGGAGGATGCCGGAGACGCAAAGGACACATGGATGCCTCCCGGAATCTCCGTAAGGCCCATGGGGTACAGCCTGCTCTCATCTGCCTCCGCTTTATATACACTCTTCATTCTTTACCGCCTTCCTCAGGCCTGTGCCTGAACTGTTGCTTTTTTTACGTCTGCTGCGCCGCGATCTTCGCCGCCAGCTCTTCCAGATACATCCACCGCTCCATCTTCTCCTCCAAAGCGGCTTCCGCTTCCTTCTTCTCGGCCATCAGCTGATTCAGCTTGACAAAATCATGGGCAAAGGCTTCTATGTCCTTTTCCAATGCCGCGATTTTTTCTTCCAGAGCTGCGATCTCCCCTTCTATCGTCTCATAATCTTTCTGTTCCTTATAGGTGAACTTTAACTTCTGGGGCCCGCGGGTACGCTGGCCCTTTTTCTCCGAAGAAGCGGCCGCCTTTGGGCCGGTTTGTATCTTTTCCCTGGCCTCTGCCGCCTCCTGTTTTGCTTCCTCCTCGGCTGCTTTGCGGGCAGCGTAGTCCGTATATCCGCCCTCATACTGACGCAGCCTTCCCCCTTCCTCAAAGGCAAAGATGCGCTTCATCGTGCGGTCCAGAAAATACCGGTCGTGGGATACGGCAGCCACGATCCCCTCATAGCGGTCCAAATAATCCTCCAATATGGTCAGAGTGGCTATGTCCAGGTCGTTGGTGATCTCATCAAGCAGCAGGAAATTCGGCGAGCTGGCGAGAACCCTAAGCAGGTTCAGCCGTTTCTTCTCCCCGCCGGACAGCTTCCCAATGGGGCTGTACTGTTTCTCCGGGGGAAATAAAAACCGTTCCAGCATGGCGGACGCGGAAATCAGCCCGTCTGCTGTCCGAATATACTCCGCTGTGTCTTTCACATAGTCAATGACTCTCTGCTCCGGATCCATGTAGGAAAAATCAATACCTCTTTCCTGGTTGCCGTCCTCCGGCCTCTCAGAAGCAATCTCCTGGGCATAATATCCCATCTTTACCGTCTGCCCCACCATTACCTGGCCTGCGTCCGGCGGGATAATGCCGGCGATTATCTTCAGCAGGGTGGATTTTCCGCATCCGTTGGGCCCTATAAAGCCCACCCGGTCCCCTTTTAGAAATATATAGGAGAAGTCGTCCACCAGCTTTCGCTCCCCGTATCCCTTGCAGATATGCTCCAGCTCTACCGTTGTTTTTCCAAGCCTGGTGGAAATGGAACTCAACTCCACCTTTGCGTCCTGCACCGGGGCCTGCCGGTCCCGCAGCTCTTCATATCTCTGGATATGGGCTTTCTGCTTGGTGGAGCGGGCCCTTGCCCCCCGGCGGATCCATTCCAGCTCCACCCGGAGGATGGATTGGCGCTTGCGCTCGCTGGCCGCCTCCATCTCCTCCCGTTCTGTTTTTAATTCCAGGAAGCCCGAATAATTGGTCTGGTAGCTGTAGATAGATCCCTTGTCAATCTCCACGATCCGGTTGGTGACGCTGTCCAGGAAATACCGGTCATGGGTCACCATGACCAGCGCGCCCTTCCATTTTTTCAGGTAATCCTCCAGCCAGTCCGCCATCTCGTTGTCCAGATGGTTGGTGGGCTCGTCTAAGAGCAAAATATCCGCAGGCGCAAGCAGCGCGGAAATGAGCGCCAGACGCTTCCTCTGCCCGCCGGAAAGCTGCCCCGCCGGCTGGCTGAAATCCTTAATCCCCAGCCGCGTCATCATAGCCTTGGCGTCGCTCTCTATGGTCCACCGGTTCTCCTCCGACACATTGCCGGCCAGAACGCATGCCAGACTCGGCATCGCCGGGTCAAACTCCGGGTGCTGGGGAAGATATCGAATCACCACATGGTTGGCCGTGGTAATCGTTCCCGCATCCGGCTCCTCCAGCCCGGCCAGCATTTTTAAAAGCGTGGACTTTCCCGTTCCGTTGATTCCAATTACGCCCACCTTCTCCCCCTCCTGAAGGGAAAAGGCAGCGTCGTCAAAGAGCAGGCGCTCTGTATAAGATTTTGTCAAGTGTTCGATGGTAAGTAAATTCATATCGTCTGTCCTTTTCCGTAAGCAT
The DNA here is from genome assembly GCA_944384065.1 of uncultured Enterocloster sp. Classification (GTDB taxonomy): domain Bacteria; phylum Bacillota; class Clostridia; order Lachnospirales; family Lachnospiraceae; genus Enterocloster. The sequence goes on from CALWRY010000001.1 coordinate 29,929, forward strand.
TCAGGCGAGGACCAGCTCCACCGGGCAGTGGTCCGATCCCATCACCTCCGTGTGGATGGCTGCAGATACCAGTCTGTCTTTTAAGCTCTCTGACACACAGAAATAGTCAATGCGCCACCCGGCGTTCTTCTCCCTGGCCTTGAACCGGTAGGACCACCAGGAATAGATGCCCTCCTTGTCCGGATAAAAATACCGGAAGGTGTCGATAAAGCCCGCTGCCAGCAGATCCGTAAACTTTCCCCTCTCCTCGTCGGTAAAGCCCGCGTTCTTACGGTTGGTCTTGGGATTCTTTAAATCAATCTCTCTGTGGGCCACATTCAGATCTCCGCAGAAAACCACCGGCTTCTTTGCCTCCAGCCCCTTCAGATAGGCCAAAAAGGCGTCCTCCCACTCCATGCGATAGTCAAGCCTTGCCAGCCCGTCCTGGGAGTTGGGCGTATAGCAGGTAATCACATAATACTCGGGAAACTCTGCGGTAATCACCCGGCCCTCATGGTCGTGCTCCTCCGCTCCGATACCATAGGTCACGGTGAGGGGCTCCTCCTTAGTGAACATGGCCGTCCCGGAATACCCCTTTTTCTCCGCGTAATTCCAGTATTGGTGCCAGCCCGGCAGATCCAGGGAAATCTGGCCCTCCTGCAGCTTGCTCTCCTGGATGCAGAAAATATCCGCGTCCGCCTCCTTAAAATACTCCAAAAATCCCTTTCCCACACAGGCCCGCAGGCCATTTACATTCCAGGAAATCAGTTTTCTCATCGAAATTACCCTCCTCACTGCGGATACGTCAGTCTCGGCTCCGGAAAGCTGTCAATATTTTTCAGCACCTTCAGATACCGTCTGGCCCAGTAATTGGCCATGGGCAGATTCATGTCCAGGTAATTGCCGCAGTCCATGGGGGAGGCACCGGGAATCTCCCCCTCGTAGGCTGCGATAAATTCATACATCTCCGTCACCAAAGGCAGCATCTGCCGGGATTCATAATCCCCAGCCAAGAGCAGATAAAAGCCCGTCCTGCATCCCATGGGACCGAAATACACAATTTTGTCCTTATACTCCGGGTGATTGCGCAGAAAGGTGGCCCCCAGATGCTCGATGGCGTGAACCTCCGCCGTGTTCATCACAGGCTCCTCATTGGGGGAGGTCATCCGCAGATCAAAGGTAGTCACCACTCCCTCCCCCACCTTGTCCTTCCGGGATACATAGACCCCTGGCTGCAGCTTGATATGGTTAATTGTAAAGCTTGCAATTTTCTCCATCTGTTCTCTCCTTTATTTTACCCTCTAATCCTCCAAACCTGTAAGAAATTTTCCACAGGCCTGGTCATCATAATTGTAGATATACACATAATTGCCGCTGAGCCTTGTGTAAAACCAGTGGCCCACGGTTCCAATCCGGCCCCGCGTATCGTCTTCCAGCTTTTTTATCTGCTTCCCCTCGTGATAGAGCAGCACATAATCCTCGCCCTCGTCAAAGACCTGAAGATACGAAACCTGGCTGTCCACCTGATAAGGCGCCCGCCAAAAGTTGTTTTCTTCCTCCCTGGGCCTGCGCTCATAGGAAAACATATACTCCCCCAGAGCCGTATAGTAATGCTCCGTCCGTCCCTGTGTGAGAATCATCACCGGAGGCGCTGCATCGGAAGCGTAAAATACCTGCACGTCCTCCGGCTTGCAGCCATGGGCAGCCAGAATTTCCGGGTGGTTATCCGAAAAGGAGTAGGCCAGCTCATAGATGCTGTCCTCTGTGGGTTCGGACTGCTCCCCCTTCTCCACCCATCGCCTCTCTTTTAAGGAGTAGGTTCTTCCAAGCATAGTGCGCGTATCCATAAGGGCCAGCTCTGCGTCCGCATCCGCCTCCCTGAAGGTGCCCAGCCCGTCCAGCGAGGCGTACCGGATGAAATCCAAAAGCCGCAGCTTCCCGTCAAGCACCGCTACCCCGGATTCCCCAAAGAGGTACCGTCCGGAGGCCAGAAGCACCTTCCCCTCAGGCAGGGGTAGCTCCCCCTCGAAATCATCTCCGTCCTCCAAGCCTATCTCCCTGGCCGCATCCGAGACGCCCACATATCCCAGCCCATTTATAAGGCCCTGCCCGTCCTCGCTGGTAAGCCATTCGTACAGGATCCGGGCCGGGTGGTCCTCTGAAAGATAAGAGGGAATCGCCGCATAAAAGTCATTGACGAAGGGGTAGCTCCCCTCCCGTATGGAGCTGCGATCCGGCATCACCCCGTCCACAGCCATGAATTTTAATTCCGGCCGCTCGTACATATTGCTGGCATAATAGTAGACCGAGTAGCCAACGGCATTGCCCGTGTTGTCATAGGCGGACACCTCTTCCAGAAGCTCGCCCATTTCCTGAACCACAAACTCACTGGGAGCCTCGGCCATGGCCGTATCCTTCATCACCAGCTTTTCCATCAAGTTCTGGCTCCCGGAATTTTCCGGTCTCTGAAAGGCAAGGATCTCCTGATCCTCACCCCCGGCTTCCCGCCAGTTTTTGATGCGGCCGCTGTAGATGTCCACAATCTGCCCCGCAGTCAGGCCGGAGAGCGGGTTTGACTGGTTCGCCATAAAAACCAGGGCGTCCCGCCCGATGGGCTTTATCTCCACCCTGTCCCCCAGGGCATCCAGATCCGCCTTTAAGGCCTCGCTGGGCTCATAGGCAATCACCAGCTCCGTACCGCCGTCATAGGGATCCCGGACATTGCTCATCAGGCTCACCCAGGCGCTGCTGGTCTTCCCGTGGTAAATAGCTGCCTCCGCCTCCTGCTCACCCGCTCCCGTGCACAGGCGGTACAGGGCGTAGGACAAAGGCAGGGTGGCTGTGGAGCCGTTGATGGTGGGGAATTCCTGGATGCTCACTGCCGGGACGTGAATGGGACCGCCTTTTTTCTCCTTCTCCAGCTCCAAAAGGAGCTTTAAATTGGCAAGCTCCGTCTCGTTTAAAACACCAGCGTCAAAATTTTCTGCGGCCGCCTCTCCCCGGTACCAGTTCTTCGACTCAAAATGCTTCTGCAGATCCGGGCTGGTGAATTTTCTCCCGTGAACCGCGTAAATCTCATTCCGGGCCAGGCGCAGCTCCTCTTCGCCAAGACCGGAGAGCTCATCCCTGGTATATACATGCTCCGCACTGTCTGGCAGGATGTAGTCGTCCTCCGATGTACCAATCCTCTGGGCCCATGGGGATTGGGAGGACGGAAGCTGGGACGCTGGAGATTTGTCCCCAGCAGGTTCCTTTTCTGCTGGTTTGTTTCCTGCCGGTTCATTGTCAGAAGATTCATCCACATCCGACTCTGCGCCGGTCTGCTCTTCCGTACATTTTCCTGCCGCGCCGCCGCTCCCTGCGGATGCCGGGCTTTCTGCCCGGGAACAGCCGCCCGCTGTGAGCGCGGCGGCAAGAAGCGCAGCGGCCAGGATCCCTCCTCGGATCCCCTGCTTTTTGCACAGTCTGCGGTGATGGATTTCTTTAAAATCTTTCCGTTTCTTTCTCGTAAGCCACACCCCTTTTCGGCCTGCATATAGGGCCAATTTTTCTCGTTTTCCACTTTATCGCCGGTTTTTTATCGCCGCTTTTTATCGCCGGTTTTTATCGCCGCTATAGGTAAAAATGTTAATTGCAGAATGGTTCGGATCATATTCTTCCCAAACTGTGGGCTCCTGCCATCCTTGCCGCGCCCATACATCTGGCATTCGAAACTCAAAAAGGGGCGCCCCGTCTCCGGGACACCCCTCTGCCTGCCGTCATGAAAGGTTTCCCATTTCCGCACAGGATTCTATCAATCGTCTTCCTCGTCGCTCTCTGCCACAGTAAAGGTAAAGCGCTTCCTGGCCATGGCGTCGCTCTCTAAGTATTCATCGTAGGTGGTGATCTTGTCGATCAGCTTTCCGTTAATAATCTCCATAATCCGGTTGGCTGTGGTCTGCACAATCTGATGATCCCGGGAGGAGAAAATCAGCACGCCCGGGAACTTGATAAGGCCCCGGTTTAAGGCGTCGATGGACTCCATATCCAGATGGTCCGTGGGCTCATCCAGCATCAGCACATTGGCCCCGGAGATCATCAGCTTGGAGAGCATGCAGCGCACCTTCTCACCTCCGGAGAGCACCTTCACCTTTTTCACTCCGTCCTCGCCGGCAAAGAGCATCCGTCCCAAAAATCCCCGCACATAGGTCACATCCTTTTCCGGGGAATACTGGGTCAGCCACTCCACAATAGTATCGTCATTGGCAAACTCCGCAGAGTTGTCCTTGGGGAAATAGGACTGGGTAGTGGTGAGCCCCCACTTATAGCTGCCGGAATCCGGCTCCATCTCCCCGGAAAGGATCTGGAAGAGCACGGTCTTGGCCCGCTCATTGGGCCCCACCAATGCCACCTTGTCCTCCCGTCCCAGGATGAAGGAAATGTCATCCAGGATCTTCTCCCCGTCAATGGTCTTGCTTAAGTGCTCCACGGTGAGCACCTCATTTCCAATCTCCCTGAAGGGCCGGAAATCAATGTAGGGGTACTTCCGGCTGGAGGGCTTGATGTCGTCCAGCTCAATCTTCTCCAGGGCGCGCTTCCTGGATGTGGCCTGCTTGGACTTGGAGGCATTGGCGGAGAATCGCTGAATAAACTCCTGAAGCTCCTTGATCTTCTCCTCCTTCTTGCGGTTGGCCTCCTTCATCTGCTTGATGATGAGCTGGCTGGACTCCACCCAGAAGTCATAGTTGCCTGCATAGAGCTGAATCTTGCCGTAGTCAATATCTGCGATCTGGGTGCAGACCTTATTTAAGAAATAGCGGTCATGGGACACCACGATCACCGTGTTCTCAAAGTTGATGAGGAACTCCTCCAGCCAGGCGATAGCGTCCAGATCCAAATGGTTGGTGGGCTCGTCAAGAAGCAGAATATCCGGGTTGCCGAACAATGCCTGGGCGAGAAGCACCTTTACCTTCTGCGCACCCAGGAGGCTTCCCATCTGGGCGTAGTGAAGCTCTGTCTCAATGCCAAGGCCATTTAACAGGTTCTCTGCATCGGACTCCGCCTCCCAGCCGTTCATGGAGGCAAACTCACCCTCCAGCTCCGCAGCCTTGATACCGTCCTCGTCGGTGAAGTCCTCCTTCATGTAGATGGCTTCCTTCTCCTTCATGATCTGGTACAGCCGTGCGTTTCCCATAATCACTGTGTCCAGCACAGAGTACGCGTCATATTTGAAATGATCCTGCTGCAAAAAGGAGAGCCTCTGTCCCGGCGTAATGGCCACCTCGCCGCTGGTGGGCTCCAGCTGTCCGGAGAGAATCTTCAAAAATGTAGACTTGCCCGCGCCGTTGGCGCCAATCAATCCGTAGCAGTTTCCTTCCGTAAACTTGATGTTCACATCCTCAAAAAGAGCCTTCTTGCCGACCCGAAGAGAGATATTGTTTGCACTAATCATCTTTTCTTACCTTTCTAAACTATCCGTAAACTGATATGCTCCGGGGCGTGCCAATGGCGGGAATGAATTTCCGTACACGCTCCAGGAAAAGAGGGGTCAAATGCCTGGCCCCTCTTTCACTTGTTCACTATTCGATTGTACAGGGTAATTTGCCTTTTGGCAAGAGTTTTTACAAAAACTGCTTGTACCTGCCGTCTGAGCGGTTATAAATAGACGCCAGCCCTTACCGCGCCGCCTTGATCTCCACCGGGAAATTCATCCCCTGGGAAGCCACGTATGTTACTTCCACCTTGTCGCCGCTGTCTCCCGCCAGCGCGCCTTCTTCCATCGGGCAGTTGTCCTTCACAAAGCTCAGCTCCCTGCCGTCCTCCGTCTCCATGGAAAATGAACTCATGGCGTTGGCCGTTGTAGTTCCCGTCTCCGTCATGATGGTCCACTCTTCCTGTTCCGGCATGGCAACCACCAGGGTCACATCCTCCAGGGCAGCCGCCTCCGGTCCGCCCAGCGCCTCGCCGATGTAGGCGATGGCGATCTGCGTATCCTGCGCCAGCTCCACCTCCACATCCCGGATATCGGTGAGGGCGATATCATAGCTGTTGCCGTCGTCGGCCTGAAGGGTAAATACGCTCCCTTCCGCCTCCATCTTCACGATGGTTCCCTGGAGCATATGGTAGCGCGCTTCCTGGTCCTCTCCTTCTGCGGCGCTCTCTGTACTCTCCTTTGTTGTCTCTTCTGTGGATTCCTCCGTACTTTCCTCTGTGGAAGCAGCCTCTGTTGTGCTCTCTGTGGGAGCTGCCTCCTCCTTTTTCCCGCATCCCCCGGCAAAAACCGCTGCAGCCATAACAAGCGCTGCGGCAGCCAGTATCTTTTTCTTCATTCTCTTCTCCTCCCATCTGCAGGCCTCTGCGCGTGTTTCGAGCACGTGCCTTGCCCCTTTACTCACTCAGATGGTAGCATTATCCGGAAGAAAATACAAGGAATTTTCTATTAAGGTTTCATGAATCCCCGTCTGCGGCCATCCCTGCGGCTGGCAGGGCCGGCGGCGGGCAGATCCGCGCTACCAGCGAATCGTCTCCCCTGGTTTTAAAATAATCCGCCCCTCTGCCTCAAACTGCTCCGCCGCAGCCTGATCAAAGAGTTTCCCCGGCGCCATGTGAATAGGAATTGTGTGCGCCGCGCCGATAAGCCCTGCGCAGACGCTGGCCTCCTTGGGATCCATATTGTAGACGCCGTCCGTGGGAAGGAAGGCATAGTCAATGGGAAGCTTTGCCAGCTCCGTCTCCATAGCCTCAGTCCGTGAGGTATCGCCGGCAAAATAGATGGTTTTCCCATCCGCCTGCACCAAAAAGCCCACACAGGCATTCCGGGGATGATTCTTGTTGTAGGCCTCGGTTCCCTTAATTTTTACATCCTTCTCCACAACCTCGCGGTAAACCCCATCCTGCAGGAAATCCCCTGCCCGCAGAATCTTTCCGCCTTCCTTCAGGGTGACTAACTCTACCCGGTTGTGGTCGTGATGCTCATGGGAGACTAAGACCAGATCCGCCAACGCGTCATATCCATCGCCCACATAGGGGTCAATATAGATCACGGTTCCCCCTGCCGTCGTCAGCCGGAGACTTCCATGTCCCTGAAATAAAATTTCCGCCATTTCCCATACACCTTCCTTTCTGCAAAAATTAACTCAGCCGTTCAGCGCAGCCCCGTACCGCCCCAGGAAGCTCTTGGTCCGCTCATTGTCCGAGGCAAAGATCTGCTCCGGCGTTCCTTGCTCCACAATCACCCCGTCCGCCATAAAGATTACCCGGTGGGAAATATCCTTTGCAAAAGCCATCTCGTGGGTGACAATCACCATGGCGATATCCAGATCCGCCAGGGATTTGATCACCTTCAGCACCTCCCCGGTGAGCTCCGGATCCAGGGCCGAGGTAGGCTCGTCAAAAAACAGGATCTTCGGGTTGAGCGCCAGAGCCCGGGCGATAGCCACCCGCTGGCACTGGCCGCCGGAAAGCTGGTAGGGGTAGGCCTCCGCCTTGTCCTCCAGGCCCATCTTCTTTAAAAGCTCCATGGCCTCCCGGCGGGCCTCCTCCTTATCCCGCTTCTGCACGTGAACCGGGGCATCCATCACATTTTTCAGCACAGAAAAATGCGGGAAGAGATTGAAATTCTGGAACACCAGCCCATACTGGCTGCGAATCTCCTTGAGCGCGTCCTTCGGCGCATAGCAGACCCGTCCGTCCGCCTCAGACCACACAGCCCTCTGCCCCAGATAAACCACCTCGCCCTTATCAAGCGTCTCCAGCATCGTGGCGCAGCGCAGCAGGGTGGACTTTCCCGATCCTGACGGGCCGATAATAGAGAGGATCTCCCCCTCCTCCACATGTATGGAAATGTCCTTCAGCACCGGCAAATCCCCGAAGGACTTTTCCACATGATTTAACTCCAAAAGCTTCATAATCCCCAATCCTCCTGCTTTAACGGTAATAATCCAGCTTCTTCTCAAACCATTCCATAGCCACGGCCACTACCAGGTTAAATATATAGTAGAACAGGCCTGCCGCCACAAAGGGAATCATGTTGGTCTGGGAGGCCGCCAGGGCCTTCGCGATGGAGAACATCTCTGCTACGCTTAAGGTAAACGCCAGGGAAGTGTCCTTCACCAGCGTAATCACCTCATTGGTCACAGAGGGAAGGATTCTTTTTATCACCTGCGGAAGGATGATCTTGAAAAATGTCTGGAAGCGGCTGTAGCCCAGGATATAGGCGGCCTCATACTGCCCCGCCGGCATGGACTGGATGCCGCTCCGGTAAATCTCCGCAAAATAGGCGGCATAGTTGATGGAAAATCCGATAAAGGTGGCCCAAAGGCGGTAACTGGTCCCCACCCGTATTCCAAAGAGATAATAGGGGCCGAAATATACCACCATGAGCTGTAGCATCAGCGGCGTCCCGCGCATCACGGATATGTAGACCTTCACAATCGACTGAAGGACCTTGTTTTTCGACATGCGGCCGAAGGCAATCACGAGCCCCAGGGGAAGGGAGACCACCAGGGTCACCACAAAAATCTGGATGCTGATTCCCATTCCTCCCGCCAGCTGCATCACCATCTGCTGGATTGTCATTTTACCCATCTTCCTATACCTGCCTTTATTCTAACTCTTATTCCTCTGCCGCAGCGGCCTCGGTCTCCGCAGCAGCCTCGCTTCCGGCTTCGGCCTCGGTCTCTGCATCAGCTGCTGTCTCCGCCTCAGCGTCCGCTGCCTCAGTCTCTGCATCAGCTGCTTCTGTCTCTGCGGCCTCAGCCTCCGCTGCCTCGCCGCCGTCCTTTCCGATGGTGGTCACGTCCTCGCCGAACCACTTCTCAGAGATCTCCGTCAATGTTCCGTCCGCAGCCATCTCCTCCAGTGTGGCCTGCACCTGATCCCGAAGCTCGGTGTTGCCCTTCTTGAAGCCCACGCCGTACTCCTCAGCGGACAGGGTATCCTCCAGGATGATGAAATCTGCATTTCTCTGCTGAATCTGGTATCCGGCCACAATCACATCCATGGCGATGGCGTCCACAGCGCCCTGCTCCAGGTCCATGAACGCGGTATTATAATCCGCTGTGGTGAGCAGCTGGGCAAAGGTCGCCGTCAGATCCGGTACCTCCTTCAAAGCGGCCTCAGCGGAGGAATCCACCTGGCACTCCACCACCTTGCCGGCCAGATCCGCCTGGCTGGCGATGCCGGAATCCGCAGCTACCACAAAGACCTGCGTGTTCTCCATGTAGGGCTCGGTCCAGGTGTAGTCCTCCTCCCGGCCTGTCATGGTAAAGCCGTTCCAGATACAGTCAATGTTTCCTGCATCCAGCTCCATATCCTTGGCATCCCAGGCAATGGGCTGCGGCACAAACTCCAGCCCCAGACGGGAAGCCACCTCAGCAGCCAGCTCCAGGTCAAAGCCGGTAAATTCCCCGTCATCTCCGATAAAGCCCATAGGCGGGAAATCCTGGTCGAAGCCGACGATAAAAGTTCCGCCCTCTGACGTCTCCGCCTCGGATGCATCCTCGGCCTCAGCCTCCTGGGAAGCCGCCTCCGTCTCCTCAGCCGTTGTCTCGGCCGCTGTCGTCTCCGCCGCCGTGGTCTCCTCAGCCGCACCGCCGCAGGCTGCCAGGGAGAGGGCCATCACAGAGGCCAACGCCGCGCACAATACTCTCTTCTTCATAATACAGTCCTCCTTGCAATCGCATTTTTATGTAACCGTTCAGACGGCGGGTAAACAGGGGCGAAAATAGACGTCAAGCTCGCTTGTAAGTATGTTTTCGCCCCTGTTTACACATCGGATGAATATCCGATGCTTCTTGTCCGGCCTATGGCCGGACAAGAAGATGCCGTCTGAACTGATACCATTTTATAAACGGCTGGGGCGGATGATCCCGCCCAGGCACAGCCCTTCAAATTTGGCACGCTATCATATTAGCATAATAAAGTGACGATGTAAAGAGGAAGATGGCGCCGCCAGCAAACGGCAAAGATGGCACCGCCAGCAAACGGCTTTACAGCCCGGTCCGCGCCCTCCTTCCGGGCCTTCACCTCCGCCTGGCGTCCATCCAGCATCCCAGCGCCGCCGTAATCCCCTCGGTCACAGGAAATGCCAGCCAGACCCCTGTCATCCCCCACAGGCCAGCCATGACAAAGGCCGCAGGAACAATGAGGATCAGGCCCCGCAAGAGGGATACCACATGGGCGGGAATCACCTTCTCCACAGAGGTAAAGTAGGTGGAGAGAATCACATTGTACCCCATAAACAGGATTGCGGTAAAATACAGCTTAAGCCCAGGCACCGCGATCTCCTGCAGCCGCAGATCATTTTCACTATTGAAAATCCGTGCAATCGGGTCTGCCTCCAGGAAAATTCCCGCATAGAGCAGAACAGACAGAACCGCCATGGAGTACAGGGCCCAGGTCAGAAACGAGCGCTGGGCCTTTTTATTCCCCTTCCCATACTCCCTGCTGACAAGCGGCTGGATTCCCTGGGCGATGCCCGTATACACAGCGGCGATCACCAGGGACAGATTGGCCACCACCCCGTAGGCCGCCACCCCGGTATTTCCCGTAAGGCGCAGAATAATCGCATTGAACACGATAATCACGATCCCCGAGGAGAGCTGGGCCAGCAGAGAGGGGAAGCCCAGGGCCAGGTTATTTCGCACATGTGCAGCTGACAGTCCGGTCCGCACTGCGTGAAATCCCTTGGATGCCTTCAGCCAGTGGGGGGACATAATGGCAATCCCGATAACCGGGGCCAGGCCCGTTGCCAGGACCGCGCCGAAAATTCCCATTCCCAGCGGGAACATAAACACATAGTCCAGCACAATGTTGGAAAAGCTTCCTCCCGCCGTGGCCGCCATGGAGAGCTGGGGGTTCCCGTCGTTGCGCACATAGCACACGAAAATGTCGTTCAGGATAAATGCCGGCGAAAACAAAAGGAGCACCTGCATATAGGTCCTGGACATGGCAAATATCTCCTCGTCCGCCCCCAGAAGGGCCGCAAGCTCCCCGGAGAAAAAAAGCCCCAGAGCCGCGAACAGGGCAGAAAAGCCTGCGGCCATATACAGCGTGTTGGTAAACATCTCATCCGCCTCCCGGTGGGCGCCCCGGCTCCTGCAGATGGAAAAGCGGGTCGCCCCGCCCATGCCCAGCATAAGCCCGGTGCCGTGGATGAAGTTATATACCGGTATCGCGATATTTAAGGCCGCAAGCCCCTCTGTCCCCAGGCTCTTGGACACAAAAAATGTGTCGGCCAGGATATAGCAGGAAAGCGCCAGCATACCGACCACGCTGAGGGCGGTATACCTGGCGTATTCCCTGAAATTATAGGTCTGATCCATTGGTCTCCTCGTAACACGCTCTAGCTGTTACCTCTCCTCTGTCAAAAAATTTCCGCATCCCTCTCAAGGATCTTACGCACCTCGCCGAGCGTGCGCACCACAAAATCCGGCCGCACCTCCTCCGGGAGGGGCTGCCCTCCCGGATTGTACCAGCACACATGGCAGCCCGCTCCCAGGCCGCCCTGGATATCTGAGGTGAGGGAATCTCCCACGAGAAGGGTCCGCTCCGGCAGAATGCCGGGCATCCTGGCAAAGCAGTAGTCAAAATACGCCTGCTGGGGCTTCTGGCTCCCCGCATCCTCGGACACGAACACATCCCGCACAAATTTGTCAATTCCTGAGAGCGCCAGCCGTTTATATTGGGTAGATGAGGTGCCGTTGGTCACAATATAGACCGCATACCGCTCTGCAAGCCAGGCGCACAGCTCCAGGGCGCCGTCCACAAGAAAGGCCGTGCTGTCCAGGCAGGCCCTGTAAAAATTTTCCGCCTCCCTGCCGTCCGCCTGCTTTCCCAGCTCCCCGAAAAAGCGCACAAACCGCTCCGTCACCAGCCGGTCCTTGGCGATCTCTCCCCGCTCAAAGGCCTTCCAGAAGCTGTCATTGATTCTGTGGTAGGCATCCAGATACTCCTGCCGGGGCTCCAGCCCATAGTGCTCCAACAGCTTTTTGATTCCCAGCGCCTCCGACTGGTTAAAATCCAGAAGGGTGCCGTCCACATCCAGAAGGATGGCGTCAAACCGCTTTCCCATCTTCATCCTCCTCCCGGTAGACCTCCCGCCCCCCGCAGATGGTGCAAACCACCTTGCCGGTAAGCCGCTCCCCCACAAAGGGGCTGTTTGCGGATTTGGAGGCAAAATGCTCCACGGTCCACTCCCTGTCCGGGTCGAAGAGAACCACGTCCGCAGGCGCACCCTTCTTAAGGCTTCCCGCCTCCAGCTTATAGAGCCTTGCGGGATTTGTGCTCATCTTTTCCATCAGCTCCAGGAGGGATAGATGTCCCTTCTTTACCAGATGGGTAATGCCCAAAGCCAGAGCTGTCTCCAGGCCGATGATGCCGCTGGGCGCCTGGGTGAGAGGCTTCTCCTTCTCCTCCCTGCTGTGGGGCGCATGGTCCGTGGCAATCATATCAATGGTGCCGTCCTTCAGCCCCTCAATCAGCATCCGGCGGTCCCTCTCGGTCCTGAGCGGCGGATTCATCTTTGCCAGGGAGCCGTGAGCAAGCACAGCCTCCTCAGTCAGGGAGAAATGGTGGGGCGTGACCTCCGCCCACACCTGGGCGCCCAGGCCCTTGGCAAGCCGCACCAGCTCCACGGAGGTTCCCGAGCTGATGTGCTGAATATCAATCCTGGCTCCTGTATCCAGGGCAATCATGCAGTCCCTGGCCACCAGGGAATTCTCCGCCAGGGCCGGGGACCCGTAGATGCCCAGCTTCTCTGAGACAGCCCCGTGGTTGATGCCGTTCTCCCTGATAAAGGTCTTGTCCTCCTCGTGAAAGCTCAGCACCGTGTCCAGGCGGGCCGCCTCCTCCATGGCCCGGCGCACAAAGGCCCCGTCCATCAGGGGAATGCCGTCGTCCGTGAACCCAGCGGCCCCGGCCGCCAGAAGGCCCTCCATATCGGTCAGCTCCCGGCCCTCAAAGCCCTTGGAGACAGCCGCGCAGGACAGCACCCGGATTCCTGTTTTTCTTCCCTTTTCTAACACATATTCCAGGGTCTCCCGGCTGTCCACGATGGGACGGGTGTTTGCCATCAAAACCACCGTGGTATATCCGCCCCTGGCCGCAGCCCTGGCTCCGGTCTCAATATCCTCTTTGTAGGTCTGTCCCGGATCCCGGAAATGGACATGGACATCCACCAGCCCCGGCGCTGCCGCCAGCCCTCTGGCGTCAATCACCTGGACATTCTCCTCCCCGTCCCGGCGCGCCTCCTCCCGGCCAAAGCCCGCCGGGTAGATCCCGCGGATTTTTTCCCCCTCAATCACAATATCCCCTGTCATATCCAGCCCCTCCGCCGGATCCAGTATTCTTGCTCCCTCTATAACCAGCACTGCCGCTCGCTCCTCTCTCCCTGTCAAATCGTTTTTAAAAAGCCGCCCTCCGGGCGCATACCAGCCTACTCCACCAGAAAGCTCTCGCCCCTGCGGTGAATCTCCCGTATTTTATCCTTATATTCCGCCGCGCAGGGCAGAGCCTTAAACCGGGCCGCCGCCTCGAAATCCTCCCAGAAATGCATGGGGAATACGGTATCCGCCCCAACCATCCGCATAAAATCATCCATTCCCAGATAGAAGTCCTTCTCCTGCCTGGGGTCAATGAGCATAAAGGCCAGGTCAATGTGGGTTCCCGCAAGCTTCTTAAGCTCCCCGCGGAAGTTCTCCCGCATCTGCCGGTTGTAGTCCTCCGGCTCCCCCTCCCACACCCAGTGGTTCAGATCGCCGGCATGGTAGATGGTCTTTCCCTCGGTCCGCAGCAGAAAGGCCACGCCCTCGTCCGTGGACTTAAAAGTTTTCACCCGCAGGGCCAACGCCTCCGGATCCTTCTCAGCCTCCCGGCCATTCTCCCCATCCTGCAGGGAATTTTCGCCCTCCGCCGCCGCAGAGATCCCTCCGTCCTCCTTCCAGGAAAGTTCTAAGGTCTCTCCCGGCCCCATAAACCAGGTTCTCTCCCGCAGCTCCTCCGGCACCCGCTTCCTCCAGATGTCGTCCGAAAGAATATAGTACACCTGGGGATGGCGCTTTGCCAGTTCAAAAATAACCGGCGCAAAATGATCCCCATGCCTATGGCTGGCGAAGACCACAAGCGGCGCATCCTCCCGTATCGCAGGGATATCCCCCTCAAAATAATCAAACAGCAGCGTCATCTGCTGAAGCTCCACCAAAAAGCTGCTGTGATGAATGTACGTAACCTTCATAAACCACACTTCTCCTTTCACAAATTATCTTTATAAAAAGTTTTCCATTTCCCGCTGACATAGCGCCACACAAAGCAGATGACGCGCGCCACCCAGTCGATCACCATGGCCGCCCACACGCCCACAGCGCCAAGCCCCATCTCCACAGCCAGCACATAGCTGAGTCCTATGCGGAATACAATCATGGACGCCACGGACACACACATGGGAAATCGCACGTCGTTGGCCGCCCGGAGCACATTGGCCAGGCAGAAAGAGGATGGCCAGAGAAAGATCGCGAAGCCGCAGTGAATCGCCACCAGAAGCCCTCCAAGCGTCTTCGCCTCCTCCGTGACGCCGTACAGCCTTAAAGTGAGCGGCAGAGTGAGAATCACGCACAGACAGCACAGGCCATTAATAATGTAAGAAATCCTCATCATCTTTTTTGCATAATATTCTGCCTGGCCAAAGTCACCCGCTCCCACGCAGCGCCCGATCACGGTGATGATAGCCAGGTTCATGGCCTGCCCGGGCAGTACCCCCAGGCCATCCAGGTTGTTGGCAATGGCGTTGGCCGCGATGGAGGACGTGCCGAACAGGGTAATAATCCCCACCACCAGCACCCGGCCAAGCTGAAATACGCTGTTCTCCACCCCATTGGGAATACCGATGTGGAAAATCCGGCGGATCATGGGTAGGCTGATGTGCCGGCTCACCCCGATGTGGATATCCAGCCGCTTATTTCGCAGCCGGTACAGAAGGATAAGGCAGGCAGTCATCCGGGACACCAGGGAGGCCGAGGCTGCGCCTGCCGCTCCCCAGTGGAAAATGAAAATCAGCGCATAGTCCCCGATCACGTTGATGATATTCATTATAATGGAGGCCTCCATGGAAATCCGGGAATTTCCCATGGAACGAAACAAAGCGGCGCAGGAATTGTAGACCGCCAAAAACGGATAGGACAGCGCGGACAGAATCAGGTAAACGAGGGCGTTTGCCATCACATCCTCCTCCACGCTTCCAAAAAGCAGGGTGAGCAGCTGCCTGCGGAACAGGATGCTTCCCGCCATAATAACAAGGGAAACCAGGCCAGTGACAAGCACCAGCTGGTCCGCCGCCTCGCAGGCCCTGCGGGTCTTTTTCTGTCCCAGGTACTGGGAGGCCACCACCGCTCCCCCTGTGGCCACTGCCGCAAATATATTGATGAACAGCACATTGATCATGTCCACCAGTGACACGCCGGAGGTCGCCGCCTCGCCCACGCTGGACACCATGATGGTGTCCACCATTCCCACAGACACCGCCAGTATCTGCTCCACAATCAGCGGAAAAATCAGCCGCTGCAGATCCCGGTTGGAAAACAGCAGCTCCCCTCCGTTCTTTTTCGTATTCATTCTCTTACACCTTCCTCTTAGGGCCCGTCCGCCTGCACCCCTAAGAGCCGGACCGGGTCTTCTCTATCCGGCTCTTTATCTCCTGCTCCTGCGCGTCAAAGAGCAGCTCCTTATTGTACTGATAATACCTCTCGCAGTCGTACTCATTTAAGAACTCCAGCGCCCCCTGGCTGGTGTTGAGCTCCGTCACAAAAATCACCATCTGCTGTCCCCGGCCGAAGGCCGCCTCCATAAAATCAAAGGCGTGCTCCAGCCGGGCGCCGTTCTCCTCCTTCCCGGCCTCATAGCCGTCGCTTGCCTCCATGAAGCGCTCCCTGAGGAACTGCCAGGCAGACTCCCCCTGCAGCTCTCCTGCGCGCAGGCCGTCCGCCCAGGCAGAAAGCCGCTCTTCTGTCCTCCGGTACACCCGATCCTGAAGGCGGGTGAGCAGACCGCTCTCTTTCCTCTGCACCCGAAAGGCTTCCAGTTCCCGGCCCTGAGCCTCCAAGACTTCCCAGGGATTCCTGCACGCAGGCGCATCTCCAAGGATCTCCTCCCTGCAGGCCTTCATCCGCTCCAGGAGAAGCTCCATCACCTGCCCATTCTCCCGATGGCTCCGGAATCCATTTTCCAGGCCGGAAAGGAGCAGGCCGGTGAGGCCGAAACCCTCGTCAAAGGGAGCCCTGGCCGCCTTATCGCAGAGGCTTTCATCAAAGTTCCCCTTCAAAATCTCCTCCACCCGGTAGGCGTCCTGGTACTTGTAGTAGATCTCCAGATAATTGGCAAAATCCTTGGCGATCCGTGGGTGCTGGATATACTCGCCCACCACCTCCCGGTCCGGCTTCTTTCCCAGCTTCTCATACACCAGCAGAAACTGGGACAAATCCTCCCAGCCTCTGGGGGTGGCGAACCGCTTTCCGTCCACATCCGTCTCCACCTGGCAGAAATTTGCCGGCTTAATACCCAGATAGGACAAGATCGCCGGGTGGATGGCTCGGCTCTTGGCGTACTCCTTCCACACGCCAAAGTCCGGCTCCACATCCATGCGCTTTACCCGGTCCAGAGTCACCACATCAAAATCCCGAACCGATTTATTGTACTCCGGTGGGTTGCCCGCAGCCACCAGGATCCACCCCTGGGGCAGGCGGTGGGTTCCAAAGGTCTTGCACTGGAGAAACTGGAGCATGGCCGGGGCCAGCGTCTCGGAGACGCAGTTGATCTCATCGAGAAACAGTATTCCCTCCGTAAGCCCTGTCTCCTCCATCCGGTCGTAGACCGAGGCCACAATCTCGCTCATGGTGTACTCTGTCACGGAGTACGTCCGCCCGCCGTAGGCCTTCTTTTCAATAAAAGGAAGCCCCACCGCGCTCTGCCGGGTATGATGGGTGATGGTGTAGGCCACCAGCCCAATCTCACACTCTCTGGCAATCTGCTCCATAATCTGGGTCTTTCCCACTCCAGGGGGACCTATGAGCAGCACCGGCCTCTGCCGGATGGAGGGAATCACATATTCTCCCAGCTCGTCCTTTAACAGATAGGCCTCTATGGTATTCTTAATCTCTTCCTTCGCCCGCTTAATATTCATGTCCTTGTTCTTCCTCCAGCACAACCTTCATCGCCCAGGGCGGAACCCCCTCATCCGAAAACAGGGACTCCACAAAGACGAATGCCGCGTCATAGGGCGGCGGCTTGACCGGGTAGATGCCCTTTCCGTCTGTAAAATAAATGAGTCCCCGCAGCCCCGGCGCCTTCCCGCTCCTTTTAAGGCCTGTCACATACTCAAAGGCCGGGCGGAAATCCGTCCCTCCATAGCCCTGAATCTGAAATGCCTCCATATATCCGCGCAGCTCCTCCCGATCCGCAATCAGGGTATCCGACCGCACCTGGTCATCACACTGGATGACGTGAATGCGTACTTTCCGGAAATAGGTCTCTGACTCCGAGAGCACGTCGTAGGTCTCCTCCAGGAAGCGCTGAACCAGCTCCCCGGAGCAGGACATAGAGGTGTCAATGACAATGGCAAACTCCTCAATCCGGCGGATCTCCCTCGACTCAAGGGGCTCCAGAAGCGGCATATTGCCGTAGAGGGAAAGCCCATAGGAATAATAGGCATAGTCAAAGGAATCCGGATCCACCTGGAGCTCCTCCCGGAGCACAGAGAATTTCTTCAGAAACCGGCGGTAATCATGCCTCTCCCGGTTCTCCACCCGCAGGGAATCTAAGAGGGGATCGCCGCCTCCCGGATCCTCCCCGCCCAGAGCCTCCATGGCGGACTGGGCCTTCTCCCGGTTCTCCTGCCACTTATTCTGCTGCGGCAGAGAGGCAGAGGGATCCTCACTCTCCCACAGGTCATGGCTGTCCGCAAAAAACTCCGCAGCCAGCCTGGCGAAACGGCGCTCATCCAGGTTCATTTTCTTTAAGACACCGTAGATCCGCTGGGCTGTCAGGGCTGTGTCCCGTCCGGTCTTTCGCTCCAGCTCCCGGCCCAGCCGCAGATAGAGCTCTCTGCGCCCAGCACTGGGCGGCACCCGCAGGCAGGGCTTTAAAAGCCCGTCAATCAGCCACTCCACAGCGATGTCGCAGGCCAGATCCCAGTACGCCTTATCCCGGCTCCCTCGGATATACATGTGGCAGAACAGGCAGTGAAGCAGCATGTGCAGGAATGCCCGGTTCACCAGCACCCGGCCCCGCTCATAGAGGGAAAACAAAAAATCAGGGCCATAGTGCAGCATCCGTCCATCCACCGCCAGCCCGGCCCGGCTCCAGTCCGCCTCAAAGCCCAGGCTGCTTAACGGCAGATCCAGAAAGGGCATATTGACATAGAGCTCATTTCGGGACTGGGTCAGTATCTGCACGCACAGCTCCACCTGGTCAAGCTCCTGCAGCTGGCGAAGCCTTGCGGGATTTGCCGGGCCGCGTCCCTCCTGCGTCACGGCCCGGCCTCCCCTGACGGCTGCTCTCCCTCTGTCATGGACGCGTGCTCCGCCCTTATCTCCTCATACAGGCGATAGAAGGTCCACCCGCTGTTTTGCTCCGTGAGCACTGCCTTTAGATCAATCTTCGGAACCCCGGCCCTCCGCAGGGAGGAAAGAAGGAGATCCAGTCTCCCCCCGGAAAACCCTTTGAGCACCAGAACCTGCTCCGGTATCACCGGCAGCTCCCCCTCTGCCTCGGCCTCCTGCCTCTCAAAGCCCTTCAGCCCTGCCAGATATCCCACGGTCTGGTTCACGTCCTCAGGCCCTACATTCCGTATCCGCACTCCCATGCGCACAAACACGCTCTTCATCAGCGCTGTCTGCCTGGCCGGGATCCCCTTTCCCGGGTTATAGTAGAGGGCCATCTCTCCTCTTATCTGCACCTTCATTCTCCTTTCAGAACAGCTCCCCGCTGTCCAGCATCAGCGTAAAGGGGCCGTCATTTAAAAGCTCTACCTTCATGTCCGCGCCGAACCGCCCCTTCTCCACCTGGGCCACATGGGTGCGGCACCGCTCCATGAAGCGCTCATAGAGGGCATCCGCCATCCCTGGCTCCCCTGCCTTTATAAAGCTGGGCCGGTTCCCCTTTTTGCAGTCCGCATACAGGGTAAACTGGCTGATGACGAGAAGGGCCCCGCCCACATCCGCCAGGGAGCGGTTGGTCTTTCCATTTTCATCCTCAAATATCCGCAGGCGGCAGATCTTATCCGCCATCCGGTCCGCCATCTCTTCGGTATCCTCCCCGGACACTCCCAGGAGAATCAAAAATCCCTTTCCTATTCTTCCCAAAACCTCTCCGTCCACGCTGACCTGGGCGCGGCTCACACGCTGTACCACTGCACGCATTATTCTGACTCCTTTTCACCGAAGCAGCATGCGAAGGGAATCCAGAATGCCT
Source organism: uncultured Enterocloster sp. (assembly GCA_944384065.1). GTDB lineage: Bacteria > Bacillota > Clostridia > Lachnospirales > Lachnospiraceae > Enterocloster. Next base: position 49,345 of record CALWRY010000001.1, read on the forward strand.
CCCGAAGCTGCCTCCTCATACAATATTTCCCTGGCTCTGGCCGGATAATCCGTAATCAAATTGTCCGCTCCCAAAAGCGCCATGGATTTTAACTCCGCCGGTCTGTTCACCGTCCACACGTGGACGGCCCGGCCCGCCTCGTGGGCAGCCTCCACCAGCCGCCGGTTGGCCAGGCTGGAGCGGATGCTGATAAAATCCACGTTTTCATCTTCATAGTAGCGCCCGTAGGCTGCCGGCAGTATAAGGCCGGTTTTCAGCTCCGGGCAGACCGCCTTCACCCGCTCTAGGTAGGAGAGGCGCACGGAGGATATCACGCACTGCTCCTCCATTCCCCACTCCCTTATAATCTCCGCCGTCTTTTCCGGAAGACAGCTGTCCGCCCCCAGATCCTTAAGCTCAATATTGAGCTTAAGCCTCCCCTGGCAGAGCGTAAGGGCTTCCTCCAGAGTGGGAATTCCCTCTCCCGCAAACTCCTCTGAAAAATAGCTCCCCACGTCAAGGCCCCGCGCCTCCTCAAGGGTCAGATCCCCCAGCCGCCGGTTCACCCCTGCCACCCGCTTCAAATTTATATCGTGACAGAGAACCACCGCTCCGTCCTCTGTGGTCTGCACGTCGATCTCCGCTGCGTCCGCCATCTCCTCCATGGCAGCGGTGAGCGCCGCAAGGGTATTCTCCGGAGCCGTCCGGCTGCTCCCCCGGTGGGCCGTGATCTCCGTCTGACCCAGGGAGGACCAGTCAAAGGCCGTGCCATTGCGGGCCATATCCCATATAAGAAACAGGCTCGCCGCCACAGCCGCCGTGGTGATGCGCAGAAACCATTTTTTCCTGCCGGGGCCGGCATACGGCGCAGCAGGATCCCAGGCCTCCCCCGGCTCTTTGCCTCCGGCTGCCCGATAGTAAGCGGCGGTCAGCACGCTGTAATCCACTGCGGACGCCAGGATGGAGCCCAAAAAGAGAAGGCACGCCTCCAGCCGCGCTGCCGTTTCCGTCAGCACCGCCGCTGCCGTATAGGCATCTCCAAACAAAGTCATATACAGGGCGCAGAAAAAAACAAGGACAGCGTAAAACAGAATGAGGAGAGCCGCCAGCGCTCCATTCGCCGCCAAAAGGAGGCCGCTTAAGCGCAGCCACCGGCCAGCCAGCAGCCGGCGCCCCCTCCGCACCCCATCCGCAAACCGCCGGCGCTCCACCATACAGGTGAAAAATACCAGCATGGCCGGAATCCCCGCGAACATCATGAGCGCAGCAGCTGCGGCCAGCACAAACGGGATTCCCAAGGCTGCCAAAAGCTCGTCCAGGATAAAGTCTATGGGCCTGATCCGCGAAAAGACCCGCAGCAAAATCCAGCCGTTCATGAACAGGGCGCCCATCACGGCCAGGGGCAGAAGCTGCCAATTTTTCTTTTTTATCTCATCCCGATTTTTTTCCAGAGCTCCCCTGCAGATGGCAAGCCCGTCCACCGTCCTGCGATGCGCCGACGCCTGGCAGGCGGTGAGGATTCCTCCCACCTCCCCGGCAATGAGAAGCGCCCCCAGAAACAGCAGAAACAGGAGGATTGCCGCCGTCAAGGGGCACAGGAGAAACTCCTCCAGATTGCTCATGGTCAGGTAGCTGTATCCAGCCCTCTCCAGGGAAAACCGGAGGAGGCTGTCCGCCAGCCTAACATAGAATGCACCTGCAACCAGCCGGTAGACTGCCTCGAATACTACCAGTTGGCGCAGGTTCATCTTTATCACTGTATGGATCTGTAAAATAAAATTTGCCACGTCTGTTCTTCTTATGCTTCCTGGGGCGTATCCGAAAGCCCCTTTCCCGCCTGGCTCTCCTGCTGCTGCTTTGCGAAAGCCGTTATCGCCTCATTTAAGGAAAACATCTTTCCGTCCAGCATATCCACCATATCTGCGCAGGCCTTCAGCTCCTTTAAAAGGTTTGCCGGAGCATTGCCCTCGAACTTGTAGGCGATTTTGTGCTCTAAGCTGGCCCAGAAGTCCATCGCTACGGATCGGATCTGAATCTCCACCTTGGTCTCCACCGGGCCGTCCGTCAGATAGACGGGAACTGTCACCACCATGTGGTAGCTCTTATACCCGTTGGGCTTGGGACACTTAATGTAATCCTTCACATGGAGGACCGTCACATCCCCCTGGCTGGCAATCATATCCGCTATCTGGTAGATGTCTGAGGTAAAGGAGCAGATGATGCGGATGCCCGCAATATCGCTGAGGTGCTCCATCATATTTTCAATGGTGACCTCATAGCCGTCCTTCTTCAGCTTCTTCACAATGCTGTCCGCTGTCTTGAGCCTGGACTTTATATGCTCAATGGGATTGTAGTCATAGCGGTTGGTAAATTCATTGTTCAAAATCTCTATCTTCGTGTTCACACGTTTGAGAGCGGAATCATAGAGGAACATCACCGAACGCCACTGATCAACCTGGTCGTCCGTCTTAGGGATATTGGCCATTCCTATCCCCCCTGCCTTCCGTTACAGTTTTAATCCTTTCAGCAGATCGCCGAGACCTGTGGTCACAGAGGCCGTCTCCTTATAATTGTAGGTCTCGTGCTCTTCCCGGTCCGCCTGCTGCTCCGCCAGAACCTTCATGCTCAGGCTGATCTTCCCGTTGTCCACAGAGAGGATCTTCACCTTCACCGTCTGGCCCTCCTTCAGCACTACGCTGGGATGCTTGATCCGCTGGGTGCTGATCTGGGATACGTGAACCAGTCCGTCCACGCCGTCGGCCAGACGCACAAAAGCGCCGTAGGGCTTTAAGCTGTCCACTGTGCCCTCTACCACATCGCCGGCCTTAAACTGAGCCAGGCGCTCCTTGCGCTCCGCCTCCTTCTTCTCCATCTCGACCTGACGTCCGGAGAGAACAAGGCGCTTCTTCTCCCGGTCAACGGTGATAATCACCGTCTCCACGTGCTTGCCCTGCCAGTCCTCCAGCTTCTCCACATAGCTGGTGGAAAGCTGAGACGCGGGGATAAATGCGCGGACGCCGTCCACATAGGCAACCACGCCGCCCTTTACCGCCTCGGAGATCTTGACCTTCACAATGGTCTTATCCTCCATCATCTGCGCAAACTGGGCCCACTGCTCGCCTTCCTTGCTGTCGTCCTCCGCTTCCTCCACCCGCTTCTGATCCAGAGCCGCGTAGGAGGCCTCAAGCTCCTGGGCGTAGTCCTCCATGGTTTCCACAGGCTCCTGGGCTGCAGCCTCCGGGGTTACTTCCAAATTTTTCTCTTCACTCATAATTATCTCCTCACCTTCCGTATATTGCAGCCGCCAGGACGGCAGGTGTCTTCCTTTCCGCCTCCGGATAGCCGCGAATAGATTCCCCTACATTATAGCAACAACCTATGGGATATTTCTACTCTTTTCTTTTAAAAAATTAAAAAATATGCTATGATGCAGTCAGCATAATCCGTTATCGCTCAGCCGTAACCATTTTAAATTAAGAAAGGATCTGTCTCTATGATTGATTTAATAGACCTGCACACCCACACCATCGCCTGCGGCCACGCCTACAACACGCTCTATGAGATGGCCCGGTCCGCTTCTGAGAAAGGGCTGGCTCTCTTTGGAAGTTCGGATCATGCTCCCGCCATGCCCGGCAGCTGCCATGAATATTACTTTACCAACTTCCGGGTTATTCCCCGGGTGCTCTACCACATGCCCATTCTCATGGGCGCCGAGTTAAATATCCTGGATTTTGACGGCCAGGTGGATCTCCCCCCGGACATTCTGAAAAAAATGGACTACGCCATTGCCAGCATCCACATTCAATGCATTGCCAAGGGTACTGCGGCTGATTATACCCGCGCCTACGTGAAGGCCATGGAAAATCCCCTGATTCATATCATTGGCCACCCGGATGACTCCCGGCTCCCTGCGGACTATGACACCCTGGCTGCGGCAGCCAGGGAAACGCACACGCTTCTGGAGATCAACAACTCCTCCTTGCGCCCCGGAAGCATCCGGATCGGGGCAAAGGACAACTGCGCCAGGCTTCTGGAGCGCTGCGCCCACTACGGCGCCTCCGTCATCATGGGCAGCGACGCCCACTGCGAGGCGGACGCAGGGAACCACCGCTATGCCATAGAGCTTTTGGAGGAGCTGCAGTTTCCCGAGGATCTCATCGTCAACACCTCCTTAGATCGGGCCGCCTCCTTCCTTCCCTGCCTCGCCGCGCGGCTTGACGAGCCCCTTTTGCGCGCCAGGGAAGCGGACGCCCGCCGGGCTCCCTTGCGCGGCGCGGCGGCAGACAAGCCTTCTGTCGGCGGAGGGATGGAAAAATGATCAATTTTCTCAACCTGGAATATTTTCTGGTGGCCGCCGAGGAGCTCAATTTCACCAAGGCCGCCAAGCGGCTCTACATTTCCCAGCAGTCCTTAAGCAACCACATCGCCAACCTGGAAAAGGAATTCGATGTGATGCTCTTTAACCGGACCTCCCCCCTGACCTTGACCTACGCGGGTCAGGCGCTGAAGGCCAAAGCCCGGGAGATCCTGGATCTGCGGGATGAGACCTACCAGGAGATCCGGGACATCAAGGATTTTACCACCGGACAGCTCTCCATCGGCGTCTCCCACACAAGAGGGCGCTTCATCCTGCCCGAGATCCTGCCGGTCTACCAGGCCCAGTTTCCCGGCATTGAGCTGCACCTGACCGAGGGCAATTCCAGCCAGCTGGCCGGAAGCCTTCTCCACGGCGACATCGACCTGATGATCGATCTGCTTCCCCTAAACGCGGAAAATGTGGAGACCATTCCCATCTGTACGGAGGACATCCTCCTAATCGTGCCGGACAAAATACTGGAGGAGCACTTTCCCGGCCGCGCGGATGCGGTTAAAAAGCAGCTGGCTGCTTCGCCCGACCTGCGGCTTTTGGCGGACTGCCCCTTTGTCCTTCTGAAAAAGGGAAACCGGGTGCGCACCATTGCGGACGAGATGTTTGAGGACGCCCAGATCACGCCCCGGATTGTGCTTGAGACGGAAAATATTGAGACTGTACTCTCCTTAAGCCGAACCGGCATGGGCCTTACCTTTTATCCGAGAATGTTTATCGCCCGGGATCCCATTTCCCCCATCGGTCTGGCAGACCGGTTCCACCTGAATTTCTATTCCCTGAACTATGCCAGGGCCCACGGAACCCTGGGCATCGGCTACCACAAGGGCCGCTATATGTCACGGGCTGCCAGGGAATTTATCCGCATTGCCCAGGAGCGGATCCCCCGAGGGGATCCGGAGAAGTGAGAAGGAGACAGCGCCCCTGTACCTGACGGAAAATAAAACTCCCCCTTGACATACATTTCCTTTTTTGTTAGTATACAAATAGTAACTATTATCATTATTAGAGAGAAGGAGATGCTATGAAGGTTTTAAAGTATAGCCGTCAGAGGGAATCCATCAAAGCCAGTCTGATGAGCCGCCATGACCATCCCACGACAGACGCCCTATACGCCAGCATCCGTGAGGAATTTCCCAATATCAGCCTGGGCACGGTATACCGCAATCTGAATCTTCTGGTGGAGACCGGGGAGATATGCAAGATCCACTGCGGCGACGGAGCCGACCACTTTGACGGCAACACAAGCGAGCACTATCATTTTATGTGCAGAGAGTGCAGCCAGATTTACGACATGGAGCTCAAGGCCGCAGAAGCGCTGCGGGAGCTGGACGCCTCCGCCCAGGATTACGCTCCGGGAGTGATTGACGGCCATTCCGTGATGTTTTTTGGCCGCTGCCAAAATTGTATTGAAAAAAATAAAAAAGAAGGTATTGACAAACCGGCGTAAATGGTTTATATTGATATCAGTAACAATTACTATTATTAATCTTAAATAAATATAAAAGAAAAGGAGATACGAACTATGAAGAAATGGGTCTGTACAGTATGCGGTTATGTATATGAGGGAGAGAATCCCCCTGAGAAGTGCCCCCAGTGCGGCGTTCCGGCATCCAAGTTCAAGGAGCAGAAGGCGGACGAGATGGCTTGGGCCTGCGAGCATGAGGTTGGCGTAGCACAGGGTGCTCCCGAGGATATCATGGCTGACCTGCGCGCAAACTTCGAGGGCGAGTGCTCTGAGGTTGGCATGTACCTGGCTATGTCCCGCGTAGCCTATAGAGAGGGCTATCCCGAGATTGGCGAGTACTGGAGAAGAGCTGCCTTCGAGGAGGCGGAGCATGCTGCTAAGTTTGCAGAGCTTCTGGGCGAGGTTGTTACCGACAGCACCAAGAAGAATCTGGAGATGCGCGTTGCCGCTGAGAACGGCGCTACCGCAGGCAAGTTCGACCTGGCGAAGCGTGCGAAGGCCCTGAACCTTGACGCGATCCATGACACGGTTCATGAGATGGCGAAGGACGAGGCAAGACACGGCAAGGCGTTCGCCGGACTGTTAAAGAGATACTTTGGCTAATTAGAAAGCATATTTAAAGGCCGTGGAACCATGCGGGCAGCTGCATGGTTTCACGGCCTATTATTATAGCCCTAGGTATTGACGGCGGTTGTAAGATTTAATCCCAGTTCGCTGAAAAGTTGTTCTGCAGCGGCCTTTACTTCTGTATCCGTTCGTATATTCATATTAGTAGTAGCCATAATCCTTTAAAACTCTTATTGACAAAACCCTTTGTGTATGCTATATTTATATCAGTAATAATTACCGTTATTAATATTAAAATAAATTTTCCGTAAATTCAATTGAAATAAATAAAATTTTCTGATACAATAAAGAGACCAATCAACCGCCGCCCGGTTTCACATTCTGCCGAAGAATCCTCCGGCAAAGTGCCGCTGAAGCAGGACGGCCATACATAAAGAAAGGCGAGGTAACATAAATGGCAACAAAATACGCAGGAACCAAGACAGAGAAGAATTTGCAGGAAGCATTTGCAGGCGAGTCCCAGGCCCGCAACAAGTACACCTACTATGCTTCCGTAGCCAAGAAGGCCGGCTACGAGCAGATGGCTGCTCTGTACCTGGAGACCGCTGACCAGGAGAAGGAGCATGCCAAGATGTGGTTCAAGGAGCTCCACGGCGGCAAAGTGGGAGATGACATTGCGGAGAACTTAAAGGACGCCGCAGCCGGCGAGAATTTTGAGTGGACCGATATGTACGCCCGCATGGCCAGAGAGGCCAGGGAGGAAGGCTTTGAGGATCTGGCGGTGAAGTTCGAGCTGGTAGCCAAGGTAGAGGCCGCCCATGAGAAGCGCTACAACAAGCTGCTGGAGAGCCTGCAAAACGACAAGACCTTCAAGGGCGACGCTCCTCTGGGCTGGAAGTGCAGGAACTGCGGCTACATCCACGAAGGACCGGAGGCTCCCGATGTTTGTCCCTGCTGCGCCCATCCCAAGGCCTACTTCGAGAGAAAGGTTGAAAACTACTAATCCACAGGCAGCGTGCGCCGGACAGCCGCAAAAGCCTGCGTCTTCCGGCGCACAATAGGAAAAGCCGGAGCTTTGTCCTTTTCGAGGGCATTGCTCCGGCTTTTTTATGATTCCTTGGGATAACCCAAAAGCGTTTTCCTTATAATCCCCCTGAAAACTCTCATCTTAATATAGAGTTTACAGGAGCTTTCCTAAAAATGCAAGCCTCTCTCACCCCAGAGCGTACAGCTCAATCTCCATTCCCGGATCCAAGCGCAGCCAATTTCCAAGCCCATAGACTGCATTGCTGATCACATGCTCTCCGTCATTGATAAATACCTCTATCAGATTCTCGTCAGCCAATACCTCCAGATGCGCCTCCTCCGCAAGCTCCGGCGTCTCCGAGATGAGATGTGCCCCGGCAAAGCGGGGATAGACCGCGCTGCGGTCCGTGTAAATCCGGCGATTCCTCCTGCCAATCCGAAATCCTCCCACATCCACCTGCTGGCCTTCCTTTAGGTCAAACACCGCCCGGTATCCGTCCGGAGCCTGGGAGGCCTCGCTGATTTTCCGGGAATAGGCGGCCCGCACAGCCGGGTGCATCCGCAGATAGACGTGATTCCCTTCCATCTCCACCACCCGGGGCGAGGAAAACATGCCAATCCAGCCGTCCCCGGAAGGCTTTGGCATCCGCACCCAGGCCATCAGGATTCTGCGGCCCTCTCTGTCCAGCGTTGTCTGCGGCGCGTACAGATCCATCCCCCAGTCCATGAGCTGGCAGCGGTCTGCAATCTCCAGCCGGCCGGTGCCCGCTTCAAATTTGGCAGGAAAACACAGCACATGATTTTTCTCCTTTTCTTGTACATCCGGCAGCCCCATGGCCGAGACAAAGAGCACACTTCCTCCCGGCGTCTTTACGTAGTCCGGACACTCCCACATCCAGCCGTATTCCGGCCCTTTTTCCGTCTGACTCACATAGGTCCACTGGCGAAGATCCCGGCTCTTAAAGATGAGCACTCTCCCCTGTTTCTTTTCCCTGGTGCTCCCCAAAATCATGTACCAGCTGTCCCCTTCTCTCCACACCTTGGGGTCCCTGGTGTGGGTCCTGTCCCCGATCTGCGGGTCCGTGAGCGGCGGCAGCACCATCTCTTTGTCCTTCCAGTTGTCAAAACGGAACCCGTCCTCCGAGGAAATCATCATCTGGCAGCTCTCAAACTGCTCGTTGAAGCTCACATGGATGTCCTCGGGATCCGCCGGCTCATAGCGCACGCCGGTGTAGATCTGGGTGGTCGTTCTATCCTTTTCCACCGCGCTTCCGGAAAAGCATCCATTTTCATCTCCCCGCTTTGTGGGAAAAAGGGCAATGCCCCTGTGCTCCCAGTTCACCAGATCCCGGCTCACCGCATGGCCCCAGTGCATCGTCCCCCACCGGGGCGCATAGGGAAAATACTGATAGAACAGATGATAATATCCCTTATAGTAGATAAGGCCATTGGGGTCATTTACCCAATTGTCCGGCGCTTTTGCATGAATCCTCTGGATTTTGCCCGTCATATGCTGTCCTCCTTATGCCTGTTATACTCTGTCAGGACTGCTCCTCCATATAATTAATTCCCGTATTCTTGTCAAAGAAATGCAGCTTCGAAGGCGTAAACACAAAGGAAATGGCGTCGCCAATGGACCGCAGCTCATACTTGGACACCCGGGCCACAGCCTGGCTTCCCCCAAAGGTAAAGTAGAGGTTGTTCTCGTTTCCCATAACCTCGTTGTTGGTGATGACCGCCTGAAGACGTCCTGCCCCATCCTGTTCCGCTCCCTGAGAATCCAGCTTCACATCCTCCCCCCGGATTCCCAGAACCATCTCCCCCTGGCGTCCGCCCAGGCGCCGGAGGGTGTCATCCGGAAGCGTCAGGGAGTTTCCATCCGCGAACCGCACCTGGTTCCCCTCAACCGTCACCTGGAAGAAATTCATCTGCGGAGAGCCGATAAATCCGGCCACAAACTGATTCTTCGGATGGTCGTAGAGCTCCATGGGCTTTCCCACCTGCTGAATCACCCCGTCCTTCATAATCACAATCCGGTCCGCCATGGTCATGGCCTCCACCTGATCGTGGGTCACATAGATGGTGGTGGCTCCCAGATCCCTGTGGAGCTTGCTGATCTCCGTCCGCATGCTGACGCGCAGCTTGGCGTCCAGATTAGATAGGGGTTCGTCCATGAGGAAGACCTTCTGGTTCTTCACAATCGCCCGCCCCAGGGCCACTCTCTGGCGCTGACCGCCGGAAAGGTTCTTGGGCTTGCGGTAGCGGTACTCCTCCAGTCCCAGGATCCGGATGGCCCAGTCCACCTTCTCCTTAATCTGAGCCTGCGGCAGCTTCATATTTTTCAGGCCGTAGCCGATATTTTTCTCCACCGTCATGTGGGGATAGAGGGCGTAATTCTGGAACACCATGGCAATCCCCCGGTCCCTGGGAGCCACGTCGTTCATTTTCTTTCCATCTATGTAGAGCTCCCCGCCGGTGATCTCCTCAAATCCGGCCACCATGCGCAGGGTTGTGGACTTTCCGCAGCCGGAAGGACCTACAAAGGCGATGAACTCCTTTTCCTCAATATTCAGGTTAAAATTTTCCACTGTATTTTTCTTGGCGCCGGGATACATCTTGCACACATTGCGAAATTCTATAAAGCTCATAATCGTCATCCTTCCTTTGAACCGGTGGAGGTAACGCCCTCCACAATCTGCTTGGAGAACAGGGAGTAAATAATAATTACCGGAATGGTCACCAGGGTGATAACCGCCAGGGTTTCTCCCATGGTTGTATTGTCGTTGGAGGTGATGGAATTAAGTCCAATCTGGGCTGTCAGCAAATCGCTGGAGGTAAAGACCAGGGAGGGCCACAGGTAATCATTCCACACATTCAAAAACGTAAACACGCTGACCGTGGCCACCACGGTCTTGGACATGGGCAGAACCATGGTGAAGAAATATTTCACCGGCCCGCAGAAGTCCAGCTGCGCCGCCTCGTAGACATCGTCCGGCAGGCTGACAAAGACCTGACGGAACAGGAAAATGTTAAAGGGATTCACAATCAGCGGCAGGATATATCCCACAATGGTGTTTAAAAGCCCCGCCTTGGCGATAATCAGGAAGTGAATGGTGATAACCGTCTCCGTGGGCACAATGAGGAGCATCATGATTAACAGCAGCCATTTATCCCGGAAGGGGAACCGGATCTTTGCCAGGGCATAGCCCGCCAGGCCGTTCACAATGATGCTTAACACAATGAGCACCGCCGCGTAAAACAAGGTATTTGCCATGTACCGCAGAAAACTGGTATCCAGAATGATGGACACATAGTTTTCGAAAAAGCTTCCGCTCGGCGCCGGCGGGATAAAGGCCGCCACGGAATTCATATCCGCCGTAATCTGGGCGTCCGGCTTAAAGGAATTGGCTAACATCCAAATCACCGGGAACAGGAAAAACACGGACAGAACCAGCAGAACGCCCACCAAAATCCAATTACTCCGCCTTTGCTTTTTTGTGAACATGATTTCCCTCCTCCCTGTCCTTTGTCAGGACGCTCTGAATGATTGTCAGGATTACCACAAAGATTGTAAACACAATCGCCATGGTGGACGCCAGGCCCATCTCCCAGTTGACCGTGCCGGTCTCATAAATATCGTACACAATGGTGTAGGTGGAGTGGTCCGGCCCGCCGCCCGTCATAACCATGGGCTGCACCAGCATGCGGAAGGCGCCGATGGTGACGGTGATAAACACGAACACGCACAGGGGCTTCAGCTCCGGCAGAGTGATATCCTTAAATCTCTGCCAGGCGCTGGCGTGGTCTATCTCCGCCGCCTCGTAGAGGGCGGGGCTGATGTTCTGCAGGCCTCCCAGGAAAATAATCATCTGATACCCCACGCCCTGCCACACGCTCATGAGGGCGATGGAGGGCAGCGCCTGGTCCGCGCTGTGGATAAAGGGCTGGGTGTCAATGCCAAGGTGGGCGAGCAGGGTATTTAAAATTCCCTCCGGGCTGTAAATCTGCATCCACAGGGTGGAGACCACCGCTAAGGACATAACCACCGGCACAAAGAAGGCCACCTTAAAGTACTTCTTGCAGTGGGCCGCCCGGTTGATGGCCAGGGCCAGAACCAGGGCCCCGCCGCACTGCAGGGGCACAATGATAATCACAAATTTTACCGTGTTTAAAAAGGACTGGACAAAGAGCTCGTCTTTAAAAATATCAAAATAATTTTCCAGCCCCACAAAGTGGGTCAGCTCCGGATTCAGCGCGAAGTAATCCGTGAAGCTGAACAGAAAGGTCAGGGCCATGGGCAGGAACAAAAATACCGTGAGCAGCACCAGGGCCGGGCCGAAAAATGCCATTCCTACAATTGAATTTCGTTTCTCCATAATCTATTCCCTCACATATCGCTCCAGCTTCGAATCAATCCGCTCCACTGCCTTGTCAAGCTCCGCCTGGACATCCTTCCCGCCCAGCGCCGCGCTCTCAAGCACCTCCTGGAAGGATGTGCTCACCTGGGGATAAACCGGCGTCTTGGGTCTTGGGTGTCCGTAGCGCTCCAGCTGCCCATACAGGGCGCTGTAGTTCTCATCCGACTGGAACACCTCAATATTCGCAAATGCCTCATAGGTGGAGGGGAAGCTCTTTGCCAGCTCCCAGATGCGGATGCCGCTCTCGGTGCCGCTCATCCACTTCACCAGCTCCGTGGCCCCCTCGATGTTCTCCGTATCCGCAGAGGCGGCGAAGGCCCAGGATCCCGTGGGCGTATAGGTCCCGCCCTCCCAGCTGTCGCTCACCACATAGGGGGCTACCCCCAGCCGGATATCCGGATAGCTGGTGTAAATAGTGTTGACCTCCCAGGCCCCGTCAAACTTGAAGGCAGCTCTCCCGCTCTCAAACAGCTTGTCGATTGGGGCCTCTGACATATACTCCCGCTCCACTACCGTGCGGAAAAACTCCATGGCTTTTGCGGTGGCATCCGCGTTAAAGTATCCGTCTACGGAAAGTCCGTCCCCGCTCACCAGCTCCCCGCCGCCGGACCACACAAAGGGCGCATAATAGTAGATGCTGCTCTCGCCCACCGGAAAGGTCATATCCAGGGGATATCCGTCCTTTTCCTCCATGAGGGGCTTCAAGCCCTCCAGGATATCCAGAAATTCTGTCCACGTCCAGGGGTGGTCCGCGTCAGGGACCGTGATGCCCGCCTCCTCTAAAATATCCTTATTGTAGTAGAGGCCCACGCTGGATTCCATAACCCCCAGTGCATAGAGCTTTCCGTCGTAGGTTCCCTGCTCAATGATGGAGGGCAGATACTCTCCCCGCTCCTCCTCCGTAAGCTCCGCCAGGGGCTGGATGATGTTATTGGCCGCGTAGGCCGCCACATTGGGGCCGTCCACCGTGAGCACATCCGGAAGTCCCCCGGCCATCACCGAGGCATTAATCTTGTCCGAATAGCCGCCTCCGCTGTCATTTCGCGGGACAAACTCAATATCCGCAAAATAGCGCCCGTTATAGGCCTCATTGAATGTCTCCACGGACTCCCGGTAGGCCTGCCCTTCCTCCGTGTCCTCGATGGAATGCACCCAGATGGACAGGTACTGCTCCCCCGCATCGTAGCCCGCTATATCGCCGGGAGATGGGTCCCGCTTCTGGCAGCCTCCCAGAAAGGCAGCCGCCAAGGCGGCTCCTGCCAGAAAAACAAGCTTCTTTCTCATGTAAGCTCCTCCTTCTTGTCACCCTCCTCTGCCCGGCTGCGCCCTCCGGACAAAAGTGCCGTTCTCTTTCCTCTCAGCATCTAGTTACCGGTTAAGTAACCGGTTCCTTTAGCCATATAATAGTCTTTTTCAAGCGCTCTGTCAATGGCCGGCGCTGTAATTTTTTCATTTCGGCATATCTGCTATTTTCATCGTATTTTTCTGTGCAGATTTCACAAAACCGGTTTTGTAACCGGTTATTTATTGATTCTCTCCCTTGTTTTTTGCTATACTAGAGTGTGCCAGCAGGCAGAGGCCGCCCGGGCTTCTGCCCTTTGGAGACGGAAAGAGGTATGTATTATGAAGACAAAGAAAGTGACCTTCGCGGATATCGCCGCATATACGAATTTTTCAAAAACCACAATCTCCCGGTACTTTAACAATCCGGATTCTCTCACCTTAGAAAACCAGCAGAAGATTGCCGAGGCCCTGACGGCCCTCAATTATAAGGAAAATAAGGTGGGGCGCATTCTGGCCAGCGGAAAGACGGAGTTTGTGGGCGTGATTATTCCCAACCTCTACATGCACTACTATTCCGAGATGCTTAATCAGCTTTTAGCCACCTATGAGACCTACGGATATAAGTTCCTCGTCTTTGCGGGGAATGAAAAGCCTGATGTGGAGCGCCAGTATATCGAGGAGCTTTTGGCTTACAACATCGAAGGCCTGATCACCTTAAGCCCTACCATTCCCTCTAAGGAGCTGGCCCAGTACAATGTTCCCGTGGTCGGCATTGAGCGGGAAAACGAATATATCTGCAGCGTCAGCACGGACAACTATCTGGGCGGCGTCCAGGCAGCCAGCCTCCTTCAAAAGAGCGGCTGCGATATTCTCATCCATGTAAATGCCCATATGCCTGAGACCACCCCCGCCTCCGGCCGCATACGGGGCTTTGTGGACATCTGCCGGGAGCAGGACCTGGCCTATGAGCTGATTCTCACCGACCTGGGAAACACATTTAAGGAGAATCACGAGCGGATATCCGCCCTTTTAAGCCAGCTGGAGGAGAAGTATCCCCACAAAAAAAAGGGCATCTTCATGCCCAATGACACCCACGCCAACGTCCTTTTAAATATATTGATCCGAAAGTACGGGAGGTTTCCGGAGGACTTTTGCCTCGTGGGCTTTGACAACTCCCCCATCTCCGAGGAGGCGGTGATCCCCACCAGCACCGTGGGCCAGCAGATTCCCGTCATCGCCGGGGAGGCCATGAAGCTCCTCTCCTCACTGATGGAGGAGAGGAAAAAGAGGAAGCCCGTTCCCCTTAAAGCCCCCATTCACCGGGTGGTCACGCCCATCCTCATACGGAGGGAGACCACGGGATGAGCGGGCAGGCCGCTTCGCCCGCCTCCCGCTGCACTGCTTAAGCGCTCTTTTACCGGCTCTCAATCTCCATCAGCATCTTCACCCGCCGCTCATGGCGTCCGCCCTCGAACTTGGCGTCCAGCCAGGCCTCGGTGATCATCTTGGCCAGCTCGCTGCCCACCACCCGGGCGCCAAAGGCCAGAACATTGGAGTCATTGTGCATCCGGGAGAGCTTGGCCGTGTAGGGCTCGCTGCACACGCAGGCCCTGACGCCCTTCACCTTGTTGGCCGCCAGGGAGATGCCCACCCCGGTTCCGCAGATGGCGATCCCCAGATCCGCCTCCCCGGAGGCCACAGCCCGGCCCACTTTCTCCCCGTATACCGGGTAGTCGCAGCTCTCCGTGGAGTTGGTTCCCAGGTCAAGAACCTCATAGCCCTTGCTCTCCACAAATTCCTTAATAATGTTCTTTAACTCAATAGCGGTATGGTCATTTCCCATGGCGATCTTCATGTGTACTGTCTCCTTTTCTTTCCATTATAAAACAGTACCACCCACCAAGGCAAGGATTTTCTCGCATCCGTTCTGGCCGCTGCCGTTTCTCACATCCCCCACACCAGCCAGATATAGATATAGCCTGCCAGCACCGCTGACATGGTAAAAGGCACGCCGATCCGCAGGAAATCCTTCACTGCGACTGTCTCCCCGTTTTTCCGCAGGATCCCGATGGCCGCGATGTTGGCGGAGGCCCCGATGGGCGTCAGGTTGCCGCCCAGGGTGGCTCCTGTGAGGAGGCCGAAGTAAAAGAGGTACGGCTCCATCCCCGCTCCCCCGTTCATCAGTGCCGCGATGCCCTGAACCACGGGAAGCATGGTGGCCACATAGGGAATATTGTCAATAAAGGCGGACAGTGCCACAGAGGCAAATACGATCAGCGTGTAAAGGAAAAATGGATTGTCCCCGGATACTGTATAGAACAGGCTGGCCGCCGCGTCGATTACGCCTGCGGACCGGATCCCTTCTATTACCATAAACAGTCCAAAGAGAAGCAGGAGCGTATCTCTGTCCAGCTCCCGGATCACCTGCATCACAGGCGCAGAGCTTTTCTTCTTTAGGCAGGATCGCGCCACACCGGCCGCACATACGAGAATACAGATAAGCCCGCTTCTAAGATTATACAGGAAAACCGCGAGCCCGCCGGCAGGCTCCGGGAGGAAGGAGGCGCAGATCAGAAGTCCCACCGTCAGAAGCATCAGATAAGAAGGCACATAGTCCTCCACCTCTGTCTCTACCTTTGCGCTTATCTTCTGGGTCTCTTTGCGGAAAAGGAACAGCAGCACAACCAGGGACGCCACAGCCCCCAGCTCCACGCCCCAGAAGATCCCGCCTTTTCCGTTCATCCAGAAGAAATCAAGGAAATTCATGCCGGCATAGCCGCCCAGGAGCATGCTGGTGGTATCCCCCACCATGGTGGCCGCTCCCTGGAGATTGGAAGATACGGCAATGGCGATGAGAACCGGAACCGGCGATATTTTCAGCTTTCTCGAAATAGCAAGACCGATGGGCGCCACCATGAGCACGGTAGCCACATTGTCCACAAATGCGCTGATCACCCCGGCAAACAGGGACAGCACGGTTACCGCCCATTTGATATCCGGCACCTTGGAAATCAACATCTCCGCCAGCCGGGCCGGCATGCGGCTCTCAATAAACAGGGTCACCAGCCCCATGGTGCCTCCGATCATCAGGAGTACATTGTAATCCACCGCCCCAAGGGCGGAAATCAAATCCATCTCATACATTCCCCCATAGCCCATCCCGATAAAGATGCAGGCGGAGGTGAGGGCAATCCACGGCCGGTACTTCTGGAATGAGAGCATCAGCACATAGGTAATCAAGAATACAATCAATGCTGGTATCATATTTTTCCTTATCCTTTCCGTATAAAATACAGCCGATCCCGCAGCGGTCACTTCCTGCCCAGCCTCGGCCGGGCAAGAAAAATCCCGCCCTTCTCCTCCGGACAGCCAAAGGGGGCAGGCGGGATAAAATGAGAGGAAATCAGGCTGTAAAACCGTTAAATCAGACTTATATCTCAGACTCCTCTGTTCCCAGAACTTCCTTGCGCTTGCTGGCGCTGAGTACGCTGACAATGAGTACGATCACGATAACTGCCAGGAGCACTGCACAGATGGGACGGCGCAAAAACTGGGTGGCGTCTCCCCGGAAAATAGTCATGGACTGCACCAGGGTGTACTCCATCTGGTCGCCCAGAATGAAAGTGAGAAGCAGGGGGGCAAGTGGGAAATCCGCCTTCTTCATGATATAGCCCACAAGTCCGAAGATAATCATGCACTGCACATCAAACATGGCATTGTTTAAGCCGTATACGCCCAGCAGCGCGATGATGGTGATGATGGGGAACAGCACCCGGTTGGGAACTAGGGTAACCTTCGCCCACAAATTTGCCAGGGGCAGGTTTAAGAACAGCAGGATAGCGTTTCCAATAAACATACTGCCGATTACCGTCCATACCAGAAGGGGCTGCTCGCTGAATAGCCGGGGGCCGGGTGTAAGGCCGTGCATAACAAAGGCTCCGACCAAAACCGCCATTACCGAGGAGGTGGGAATACCCAGGGTAAACAGTGGGATCATCGCGCCGCCGCAGTAGCTGTTGTTGGCTGTCTCCGGACCGGCCACGCCCTCAATGGCGCCCTGGCCAAAGCGCTCCGGATGCTTTGACAGCTTCTTCTCAATGGAATAGCTCATAACCGCCGGGATGATGGAATTGGTTCCGGGTATCAGACCGATAAAGAAGCCCAGGAAGCTTCCCCGCAGGATGGCGGCTATGGACGGCCCCCATTCTTCCCTGTCGGGAATCAGGCCCTTGATCTCGGGCAGCGTTTTCTTTTCCTTCAGATCGCCTTCCAGGTTGGAGAAGATCTCCACCAGGCCGAACATACCCATGGCGATGGATACGAAGTCAATGCCGTTCATCAGGTAGTCGCTTCCCATGGCAAACCGCACGGTTCCCACAGAGGGGTCAATTCCGATGAGCGACAGGGTCAGTCCGAAAAAGGCTACGATCAGGCCCTTGACCAGGGATTTGCCCAGAAGGCCGATTACCAGCGTAAGTCCCATGAGCATCAGGCAGAAGAACTCCGGAGGCCCGAATTTTAACGCCTGGCTTGCCAGGGAGGGGCCCAAGATCAAAAGACCGATCAGGGATATGATTCCTCCGATAAAGGATCCGATGGCCGCCACGCCCAGGGCCTGGCCGGCCCGGCCCTGCTTGGCCATGGGATAGCCGTCCATACAGGTAATCACAGACGCAGCCTCACCCGGCGTATTGATAAGCACGGAGGTAATGGTGCCTCCATACATAGCTCCATAATAGATGCCGGACAAGAGTACGATGGACTGAACCGGCTCCATGCCGAAGGTGAGAGGGAGAAGAAGAGCGGTTCCCGCCGTGGGGCCAAGTCCGGGCAGCACGCCTACCAGCATGCCCGCGATTACGCCCCCCAGACAGCACAGAAGATTCATGCCTGTGGCAGCTTCCGCAAGTCCCTGAAGTAAATAGCTTATGCTTCCCATTCATTTTCCCCCTTTCTACCATCCAAACTGATTCACCGGCACCTGTACCATGAGCACCGACTTAAACAGGAAGAAACAAAGCACTGCCACCACCAGGCTGCACACCAGGGACTTCTTCACGCTCATTCCCCGTGAGAACAGGGCAGTCAGCATCAGCGTCGACGCGATTACAAAGCCCAGGATCTTGCAGAAAATCACAAAGAACACCAGGGCCCCCCATGTGATCGCCAGATTCTTGGTGGCGATTTTTGACGGAAAGATCTCCGAGAGCTTCATGCCCGGCTGCTTAAAGGACTGGATAAAGGAGATCAGGGAGAGCACCAGCATGATGCCGCTGCTCCACCGGGGGACGAATCCCGCCCCCGGTCCATATCCGGCCCAGTACTGATACCGCATGGATGCCGCCAGGAATATCCCGGCAAATACGGTCAGAGCCAGGGAGACCACCGTTGTTATTTTCAGATCTCCAATTTTAAACTTCTTAGACTCCATATACTTCACCTATCCTTCTACCATCCTAGCAGGGGAGCCAGCTCCTTGAGCTCTGCCTCCTCCTGCTTTAACAGCTCCATATAATCATCGCCTACGATGGCAATGGCCTCGATGCCCTGATCCAGCATGGACTGCTTAAAGGAATCTGTCTGAGCAGCCTCAGCAAAGGCCTCCTCCAGCTTCTCCACAATCGTCGGATCCGTTCCCGCCTTCACAGCGATTCCACGGGAGGAAGATGCGGTTACAAGGCTTCCGGTCAGCTCCTCTACGGTGGGTAGATCCGGCATAATGGCGGATCTCTCCTCGGCCAAAATCGCCAGCGGCTTCAAGTCTCCGTTCTCGGTGGGAACCTTGGTATCGCCGATGTTGCCCACATACACATCAATATGGCCGCCCAGCACAGAGGTAAGGGCCTCGGAAGAGCTCTGGGTGGGAACGGCTGTAAGCTTGGTTCCCAGGGCCTGGTTTAACTTCTTAATCGCAATATCGTCATCCCCCGCCGGACCGCTGGAGGTGGCAAACACCTCGTTTTCCTTGGCGTAAGCTACCAACTCCTCAAAGGTAGTAAACCGGGTCTCATCCGCGCGGATAGCCACTGCGTTGGAGTCCATAGCATAGAGAATAATGGGCGCAAAATCTTCTATGGTCTGGCTGCGGTTCTGCTGGGGATCCAGATATCCGGTGATCAGGTTGGGGGAGTTGGTGTGTACCATGGTATACCCGTCCGCCTCCGCGCTCAAAGCCGATGACCAGCCGATCCAGCCGCCGGCGCCTTCCTGGTTGGTGGATACAATGGGCTGCCCCAGAATCTTCTCCGCCTCAGCCGCCAGAAGCCTTGCGCCGATATCCGTACTTCCGCCTGCGGAATAGGGGATGATCAGCGTGATGGCCTGGGTCGGATAATCCGTACCGCCGCCGCCCGATTCCTCACCGGCTGCCGCCGTGGTACTCGCAGCGCTTCCCGCCGCCGTAGTCTCTGTGCTGCCTCCGCCGCTCTGGCTGCATCCCGCAAGTCCTGCCGCAATCAGTCCCATAACTGCCAATGCGCTTACCATACATCTTACCTTCATCCTATTACCTCCTCTTACTGCTATGAAATTATTCGCAGCCTGCAAAGATAGCTGCTTTTATTTGTTCTGGCCCTCGCCCAAAAAGTTCACTACATTTTGGGGATGACCCAAACAAAAATTTTTCAGATTTTCTACGGCCATGTCCATCAGCCTCTGCCGGCTCTCCCGGGATGCCCAGGAGATGTGGGGCGTGATAATACAGTTCGGCGCCTTCAAAAGGGGATTGTCTTCGCGGATGGGTTCAGAGGATACAACATCCACCCCCGCCGCGTACACCTTGCCCTCCCGCAGCGCCTGGGCCAAATCTTCCTCGCATATGAGCTCGCCCCTGGAATTGTTTAAAATAATCACGCCGTCCTTCATCTTCTCAATGGTCTTTCGGTTCACCAGCTCCCTTGTCTCCGGAAACAACGGGCAGTGCAGGGCAATCACATCGGACCGCCGCCATATCTCATCCAGATCCACATAGGCAGCTCCAAAGCCCTCCTGACTCTCATCCGGATACCGGTCATAGGCCAGAACCTTCATCCCAAATGCCGCAGCCAGCCGTCCCGTAGTCCGGCCAATCCTTCCAAAGCCGATAATTCCCATGGTCTTTCCGGCCAGCTCAATCAGGGGATAGTCCCAAAAGCACCAATCCTGGCTCCCGGTCCACCGCCCCTCGTGGACAGCTCTGTCGTGGTGGCCCACATGGTGGCAGATCTCTAAGAGCAGGGCCATGGCGAACTGACCCACTGCATCCGTTCCGTATGCGGGAATATTGCACACGGGAATTCCCCGCTCCCTGGCCGTCTTTATGTCAACTACATTGTAGCCCGTGGCCAGGACGCCGATATACGCAAGGCTCTTCGCCTCCCAGATAACCCGGGCACTGAGGGGCGTTTTGTTGGTGTATACCGCCTCCGCCCCGGCAATCCGAAGGGCAATCTCCTCATCGTCCGCAGGAGTCCTGTCATACACGGTCAGCTCTCCCAGCCTTCCCATCTCCTCCCAGGATAAATCTCCGGGGTTTTCCGTATATCCGTCCAAGACCACGATTTTCATAAATCTTATGCCTCCTTCATCCGGTCGGCCACCTGCTCGATGAGTTCCCTTGTGGGGGCCTTCCGGTCAATCTTCGAAACCTCCGCAATCAGCTTATACAGATGGACTCCCTTCTCCTGGGCCACTGCCTCAAAGAGCTTGGCGAAATTGGAGTGGCAGCCTGCCAGCCCATACACCAGATCCTGGGGCTTTACCGGAGCGTGGTAAACGCCCTCCATCGCAGGGGCCAGCTCCTTGTCAATAAAATCGAGCAGCGTATAGAGATCCACATACTCCATGGCGCCGTACCTCTGGAATACCGCCGCCGCCAGCTCCGTAGCGCAGTTTCCTGCGCTTCTGGCCATTCCCATAAGGCCGCAGTCAAACACGGTTGCGCCGCCCTTTTCCGCTGCCAGGGCGTTGGCTACAGACAGTCCCAGGTTATTGTGGCAGTGGAAGGCCACCGGGATCTTCACGGTCTCGCAGAGCTTTCTGGAATACTCCTCAGCCTCCTCCGGAAGCATGGTTCCCGCAGAGTCCATGATGGTGATCTCATCCAGGCCGGCCTCCTCCAGCATCTTGGCCTCCTTTGCCAGCTCGTCGCTGGAGAGCACATAGGCCTTCATCATGGAGAAACGGCACTTCATCCCATACTGCTTTACAAGCTTAATGCCCGTAAGGGCCTTGGCTCCGTCTCCCGCGTTGGCGCCGATGCGGAGGAACTTAAGTCCGTACTTTGCCGCCAGAGCGATGTTCTCCTCGTTCGCGTTCTTCACGCCCATGAACATTCCGATCTCCGCCTGATCCAGATAGGGCTGAACCAGCTCCAGATATTCTACATCCGTCAGCGGGGCGATGGATCCGTCCGCCTCATAGGCTCCCAGACCGTAAGCATTTCCCATCTCGATTACCTTGATATTGCTGCGAATCAGGCCCTCAATCATCATCTTTGTGAGCTCCGCTGAAAATCCTTTTCCCACCACATTCGCACCGTCGCGAAGGGTGCAGTCCATTAAAAGCAGATCCTTTTTCAATTTTCCTTCCTCCTATACAACCTTATATGTGGGTTCCTTCCCGTGCAGTACTTCATCGATTCCCAAAATGGAGTCCATCGCCATGCGGACCATGGCCTCCTTCGTCACCCCGGCGCAGTGGGGCGTCAGGATCACCCGATCCATACCGAACAGCGGGTTGTCTGTGTTCGCCGGCTCCGGATCCGTCACATCCAGCCCGGCGCCTCCTATCTCGCCCGTCCGGATCGCCTCTGTCAGGGCCTGCTCGTCAATTATCTTTCCCCTGGCGGAATTCACAATCACCGCCGTGGGCTTCATCAGCTGAAATTCCCTGGCCCCCACGCTCTTAATGTTCTCCGGCGTAGCCGGTGTGTGGACGGAGACGTAATCGGATATCTTAAAGAGCTCATCCCGATCCGCCAGCAGCTCCACCCCTTTCAGATCCCTGTCCTTCGGTATGAAAGGATCGTAGGCCACCGCCCGCATCCCAAATCCGTTCATAGCAATCTGGGCTGTCATCATTCCGATTCTGCCAAGACCGATAAGGCCCAGGGTCTTTCCCGCCAGCTCCGTGTTGGGGTAGAGATCCTTTGCCTTATAATTCCCCTCCCGGTACTGCTTTGCCATGAAGGGAATCTTCTTTGCGCATGCCAGAACAAGGGCCATGGTGTGCTCAGCCACTGACAGGGAGTTGGCGTAGGGGGCGAATACCACCCGCACGTGATTGTCCGCAGCCGCCTTTATGTCAATCGAATCATAGCCTGCTCCGTGCTTGGCAATCACCTTAAGCCTGGGGGAGCTCTCGATGATCTCCCGGTCAATCACCGCCACACGGATGATCACCGCGTCGCAGTCCTTGATATCCTCCAGGATCACGTCCTTGCTGATCCCCCTGCCCATTTTTACCTCATATCCCAGTTCTTTTAAATGTTCAATGCCTTCCGGAGCCACTGTCTCCGGAATCAAAACCTTATATGCCATAACCCTCTCCTTCTTGTTCTTTTTTGCATGCATAAGAACTTTTGGATATTTTAACTATATTTCGATTATAATTACAACACTTACTACATTAAATTGACATATTCTCAATAATTAAATATTATTTTTTGTGTCAACTGCACAGTTTTCTTTTTATTTTATGTTAAAAAAAACTCATTCACTACTTTTTTGTAGTGAATGAGTGCTTTAAAATGTCGTTAATTTTATAACAGTACTGTTTACTGCTCCTGCTCCCGCAGACTCCTGAGCAGACGGTCCCGCTCCGTAAGCCTCTCCTGGTACTCCGCCGAATACTTCCAGCACAAGAGGGTGAGGAGGTACTCCAGCACCGCCATCGTCCCCACGGTTGAGTTGGAGAAAGCCATGTGCTGCGTCTCCACCAGGCAGATCAGCTCCGCCGACTTTGCTAACGGGGAGGATACGCTGTCCGTAATCGCGCAGTGGAAAGCGCTCTGCCGCTTGAACAGTTCCGCCAGCACCTTATCGATCTTAAAATATCTGGCATAGCTGATGGACAGAACCACATCCTGATCCGTCAGGCTCTGGAGCTGGGCTACGGCCTCGTCCTCGCCGTTGGTCACCACGTGTACATCGTCCATGAGATAGCTGAGCAGGCGGCCGAACTGAAGCGCATTTCCCTTTGCTCCCCTGAGCCCCACCAAAAAGACCCGCTTCGCCCCATAGAGGACATCCGCGATTTTCTCGTACTTGTCATGGCTGTTCTGCTGAAGGGATCGCTCCACATTATTCAGAAGAAGTTTTGTCAGCTCCACCGAGAGATCCAGGCTTTTGTATCGCTCTGTCTGTATGTCGAACCGCTGGCTCAGATCATACTCTCCCACATTCGTCTTTGACAGATCCTCCGTCACATTCTCATAGAGCTCCGCCTTCAGATCTGAAAATCCTTTATAGCCGATAGCCCTGGCAAAGCGCACCACGGAGGCGTCGCTGACGCCAATTTCCCTGGCCACCTTGATAAGAGACATGGTGCATACCCGGTTCTGGTTTTTTACAAAATAATCCGCGATCTTTTGCTGCTGCCTTGTCAGATCTGCGTTCTGTATGCTTCGAATCAGTTTCATCTCACACTACCGCCAAAAAATGCCTGTATCCGATCCAGCCGGGAGCTCATGGACAGAAGCAGCAGATCTACGGCGGTAAGCGCCGCCATAGCCTCCACCACCACCACAGCCCGGGGCACAATAATCGGGTCGTGGCGGCCTCTTATCTCAATCTCCTGCTCCCTGCCGAAGCGATCCACTGTGTGCTGGGGCCGGGCGATGGACGGGGTGGGCTTAAATGCCGCCCGAAAGATCACCGGGCTGCCGTCGCTGATACCTCCCAGGGTTCCCCCGGCATGGTTGGTCCTCTTTACCGCAGCCGGGGAGGCGCCTCCCCTCCCCGCAGCTGCAAAGGCATCATTGTTCTCCGAGCCCCGCATGGCCGCCGCGCCAAATCCGGAGCCTATTTCAAAGCCCTTCACCGCGCCGATGGAGAGAATGGCCTTCGCCAGATTGGCGTCCAGCTTCTCGAACACCGGCTCCCCGATGCCCGCAGGAAGCCCCTCGATGACGCACTCCACCACGCCCCCCGAGGAGTCCTTCTCCGCCATCAGCCGCTCCAGATAGGCCTCTGCCTCCAAGGCCGCCTGGGCGTCCGGCATATAGAGGCGGTTTTTGTCCCGCTCCGCCCGATCCATCCGCTCCGGGTCAATGGCAACAGGGCCGATGGATCGGGTGTAGGCGTATACCCGAACCCCCAGGCTCTCAAGGAGCTTGGCCGCGATGGCACCGCCGGCCACCCGGCCCACGGTCTCCCGCCCCGAGGAGCGGCCGCCGCCCCGATAGTCCCGGAACCCGTACTTCTGGTCAAAGGTATAGTCCGCGTGGCCCGGACGGTACACATCCATAATGTTTCCATAGTCCTTGGTTCTCTGATCCTTGTTGCGCACCTCCAGGGCAATGGGCGTGCCTGTGGTCCTGCCCTCAAAGACGCCGGAGAGGATCTCCACCTGATCCCCCTCCTGCCTGGCTGTGGTAAACTTGCTCTGTCCGGGCTTTCTCCGATCCAGGTAAGCCTGGATGTCCTCCTCCGCCAGGGGCAGCCCCGCCGGGCAGCCGTCCACCACAGCTCCGATTCCCTTTCCATGGGACTCTCCCCATGTAGTCACTCTGAAAATTGTCCCATAGCCGGAACCTGCCATACGCTAACGCTCCTCTCAGTCCCCAATCCTCGCAATGGTGCAGCAGTTGGGCTCATTTACCTTCACGCTGCGCCCGCTCATCACCAGAAGCCCCTTCTCATAGTCCACCTTAAAGAAGGTGATGGTACCGCTGTCGTGATTCAGGGAGGCGATGTGCTGGGAATCCGGGAACACCGCAATATCCTTGGGATATTCCCCGCTGATGGGGAGGCAGCAGAGCATGGTGAGAAGCCCCGTCTCCTCGTCCCTGCGGAACACGCTGATGGTATTCTCCCCTGCGTTGGAGCAGTAGATATACTTCTGATCCCAGGAAAGCCGCATGGCGCAGGCCACCGTCATATTCCCCGGATTCTTGGTGGAGGTGGTGGAAATGGTCTGGATCTTCTCAATCACCGGAGCCCGATCCCCGGTCTGGTAGGTGAACACGTCAATGGCGTTCTTTAACTCATACATCAGGTAAATAAAGCGGCCGTCCGCGCTGAAGCGGAAGTGCCTGGGAGCAGACTCCAGCTCGCAGCGGATGGCATCCACCTGGACAAGCTTCTTCTCCTTCTCATTAAAACGGTAGATCTTCACCTGGTCAATGCCGTTGTCCACGGAGAGCACATACTTCCCGTCCGGCATCCGGCGGGTGCAGGTCACGTGGGGGCGGAAATTGCGCTCCGCCACGCTGCCGTATCCCTTGTCAAATACGCCGTCCACGATCTCGCCCACGGATCCGTCCTTGTTGAGGCTTAAAACCGTGGTCTTCCCATCGTGGTAGCCGGAGACAAACACATACTTGTCCTCCAGGTCCGTGCACAGGTGGCATCCTCTCATGCCACGGATGGACGCGCTGTTCAGCCTTGCCAGGCTTCCGTTCTCCAGGATGCGGAAGGAGACAACCCCCTCATCCGCTATGGAGTACAGCGTCTTCCCGTCGCTGGACGCGATCACGTAGGAGGAATTGTTCACCTCCATCTCACAGCGCTCCCTGAAAACGCCCTTTTCCACGTCCACGTCGTAGACGGTGATTCCCTTGGCGTTTCCCGTATAGGAATAGGAGCCCACATATGCCATATACTTGCCTTTCATGCCCTTTTTGTACCTCCCTGCGTTTCTATGATTTAGCTTAAGCACATCATAGCATAATTTCCTATATTTGTTAAGCCTGAAGTTGCTCTATGGCTATTTTCAAAAAGGTGTTGACATCTGATTTATATCATGTATAATGTAAAGCGCCTTGTTTATTATTACTAAACTTTTTGCTTATTTTTACAATCAGTCAGTATTTGTAAACTTTTTGTTAAGTATTATGGAAAGGGAGGAATTTTATGGACATCGGAAACCGGTTAAAGGACCTGCGGGTTTTAAAGGGCCTCACCCAGGAGGAGCTTGCCGACCGGGCGGAGCTGTCCAAGGGATTCATTTCCCAGGTAGAGCGCAATCTGACCTCCCCCTCCATCGCCACCCTGATGGATATCCTTCAGTGCCTGGGACTGACCATCGGCGAGTTTTTCAATGAGGAGCCTGAGGAGCAGATCGTATTCGGCCATCAGGACTACTTTGAGAAGGTTGACAACGAGTTAAATAATACGATCAAGTGGATTATCCCCAATGCCCAGAAGCACATCATGGAGCCCATCCTCCTGACCCTTCAGGCTGCGGGATCCACCTATCCGGATAATCCCCACGAGGGGGAGGAATTCGGATACGTGCTGTCCGGCTCCATCTCCATCCATCTGGGGAACCGGATCTACCGTGCCAAAAAGGGAGAGTCCTTTTACTTCATCCCGGACAAGAAGCACTTTCTAACCACAAAAAGCGGGGCGGTTGTCCTCTGGGTCAGCTCGCCGCCAAGCTTCTAAAGACAAAGGAGAACGATGCCATGAGCCAGCCACTTATCGATTTGCAGCACATTTTTAAAAGCTTTGACGGGGAACTGGTCTTAGACGACCTGGACCTCTCCATCGAGGAGAACAGCTTTGTGACCCTCCTTGGTCCCAGCGGATGCGGCAAGACCACTACCCTGCGCATTCTCGGCGGCTTTACCACGCCGGACAAGGGCCAGGTTTTCTTCGAGGGCAAGGACATCACTCAGGTTCCGCCCAACAAGCGGCCGTTAAATACGGTATTTCAGAAGTACGCCCTCTTTCCCCACATGAATATTGCGGAAAATATTGCCTTTGGCCTGAAAATCAAGAACAAGCCCAAGGCCTACATTGACGACAAGATCAAATATGCCCTGAAGTTAGTCAATCTCTCCGGCTATGAAAACCGGGACGTGGCCTCCCTCTCCGGCGGCCAGCAGCAGCGGATCGCCATCGCCCGGGCCATTGTAAACGAGCCCCGCGTGCTCCTCTTGGACGAGCCCCTGGGAGCCCTGGATCTGAAGCTGCGCCAGGACATGCAGTATGAGCTCATACGGCTGAAAAATGAGCTGGGCATCACCTTTGTCTACGTGACCCACGACCAGGAGGAGGCCCTGACCATGTCCGATACCATTGTCGTCATGAACCAGGGCTACATCCAGCAGATGGGCTCCCCGGAGCAGATCTACAATGAGCCGGAGAACGCCTTTGTGGCCGACTTCATCGGGGAGAGCAATATTGTGAGCGGCACCATGATACGGGACGAGCTGGTGGAGATCTTCGGCGCCCGGTTCTCCTGTGTGGACAAGGGCTTTGGAAACAACAAGCCGGTGGATGTGGTCATCCGGCCCGAGGACATCGATCTGGTTACCCCGGAGCAAGGCACCCTGACAGGCACTGTGACCCACCTGATTTTCAAGGGCGTCCACTACGAGATGGAGGTAACCACTCCTGACGGCTTTGAGTGGCTGGTCCACTCCACGGACATGTTCCCTGTGGGGCAGAAGGTGGGCATCCATGTGGATCCCTTCGACATCCAGATTATGAACAAGCCGGCCTCCGAGGACGAAGAAGCCCTGGGAGTGGGTGAATAAAAAGGAGGCTTCTCTCATGAACCAAGCAGAAAAACGCGCTATCCTGGGGCGGGCGCTTCTGTCCGGTCCCTATCTCATATGGATGACCGGCTTTATCCTCATCCCCCTGGCTATTATCCTCTGGTACGGCCTGACCAGTGGGGAAGGCGCTTTTACCCTGGCAAATGTGATCTCCATCACGGATCCGGACCACGCCAAGGCCCTGTGGCTCTCCCTGTGGCTCTCCCTGGCAAGCACCGCCATCTGCCTGGGGCTTGCCTACCCCCTGGCCATGATCCTTCGGGGAAGGAAGGCGGTGGCCGGCGGCTTCATCGTATTTATATTCATCCTCCCCATGTGGATGAATTTCCTGCTGCGGACCATGGCCTGGCAGACCCTTCTGGAGAAGAACGGCGTGATCAACGGCATTCTCTCCTTTCTCGGCCTGCCCGCCCAGTCCCTGATCAACACGCCGGGGGCCATCATCCTGGGCATGGTCTACAATTTCCTGCCCTTCATGGTGCTCCCCATCTACAATGTGCTGTCCAAGATTGACGACAGCATCATTGAGGCCGCCATGGATCTGGGGGCCAGCGGCTTTGAACGCCTTGTAAAAATCTGGCTGCCCTTAAGCCTTCCGGGAATTATCAGCGGCATCACCATGGTGTTCGTTCCCTCCCTCACCACTTTTGTCATCTCCGATCTGCTGGGCGGGAGCAAGATCCTCCTCATTGGAAATGTCATCGAGCAGGAGTTCACCCGGGGGAGCAACTGGCATCTAGGCGGCGGCCTGTCCCTGGTGCTCATGGTCTTCATCTTGATCAGCATGGCCATGATCGCCAAATACGACAAAAACGGGGAGGGGAATGCATTCTGATGAAAAAGAGCACACGGATCCTGCGCAGGATCGTTTCTGACTTTTATATGGTAATCATTTTGATTTTCCTTTACGCCCCCATCCTCACCATGATGGTCCTGTCCTTCAATGCATCCAAGTCCAGGACCCAGTGGGGCGGATTTACCCTGGAGTGGTATGCCCAGATGTTCGACAGCCGCTCCATCATGAGCGCCCTGTCCACCACCCTGACCGTGGCCTTTGCCTCCGCCCTCATCGCCACCATCATCGGCACTGCGGCGGCTATTGCCATCCAGCGCATGCAGCCCGGTCCCCGAACCTTTGTCATGGGCGTCACCAACATCCCCATGCTGAACGCGGACATTGTGACCGGCATCTCCCTGATGCTCTCCTTTATCGCCTTCGGCATCTCCCTGGGCTTTGAGACGGTGCTCATCGCCCACATCACCTTCAATATCCCCTACGTGATATTGAGCGTGATGCCCAAGCTCAAGCAGACCGACCGGTCCACCTACGAGGCCGCCCTGGATCTAGGGGCCTCCCCCATCCAGGCTTTCTTCAAGGTGACCTTCCCGGACATCCTGCCAGGGGTGCTCTCCGGCTTCCTCCTGGCCTTCACTATGTCCCTGGATGATTTTATCATCACCCACTTTACCAAGGGTGCGGGCATCAACACGCTGTCCACCCTGATTTACAGTGAGGTCCGGCGGGGCATCCGGCCCTCCATGTACGCACTGTCCACCCTGATTTTCCTCGTAGTGCTGGTCCTTCTCATCATCGTGAACTTCCGGCCCGAGAAAAAGAGGCAGCCGTCCCATGCGGCTGCAAAGAAAACATGAAAAGGAGTATGAAAAGCAAATGAAAAAGCACACGATTTCCCTTATGACCGGCATTTCCCTCACCGCCGCAGCCCTCACCCTGGGCCTTTCCGGCTGCGGGGCCTCCGCTTCCGGCGGATCCGATGACAATTCCCTCTATGTCTACAACTGGGGCGAGTACATCGACGAATCCGTTATCGACCAGTTTGAGGAGGAGACCGGCATCTCCGTGGTCTACGACGTATTTGAGACCAACGAGGAGATGTACCCGGTCATCGAGGCCGGGGCCGTCAAGTACGACGTGGTCTGTCCCTCCGACTATATGATCCAGAAGATGCAGGAAAATGGCCTTCTGGCGGAGATTAATTTTGACAACATCCCCAACTACAGCCAGATTGGCCAGGAATACAGGGATATGTCCGAGGCCTTTGATCCGGGCAACAAATATTCCGTCCCCTACTGCTGGGGCACCATGGGCATCCTCTACAACACCAAGCGCCTGGAGGAGCTGGGCGTGCCCGCCCCCACCAAGTGGGCGGATCTGTGGGACGAGCGCTTAAGCGGTGAGATCCTCATGCAGAACAGCGTGCGGGACACCTTTACCGCCGCCTTAAAGATGTTAGGATACTCCTTAAATTCCACCAATGAGGAGGAGCTGGCCCAGGCCCGGGATCTCCTCATCGAGCAGAAGCCCCTAGTCCAGGCCTATGTCATCGATCAGGTCCGGGATAAGATGATTGGCGGCGAGGCCGCTGTGGCCATGATCTACTCCGGCGAGATGCTCTACATCCAGGACTCTGTGGCTGAGCAGGGCTTAGACTACACCCTGGAGTACATCATCCCCGAGGAGGGCACCAACTACTGGCTGGATTCCTGGGTAATTCCCGCCAACGCGGAGCACAAGGAGAACGCGGAGAAATGGATTGACTTCCTCTGCCGCCCGGATATTGCCAAGAAAAATTTTGATTACATCACCTACCCCACCCCCAACACCGGCGCCTATGAGATGCTGGATGACAACTTAAAGAACAACACCGCTCTCTTTCCGGATTTAAGCAAGCTCACCAACTGCGAGACCATCAAGTACCTGGGAGATGACGTAGACGCCATTTATAATGATATGTGGAAGGAAATTAAGGCGGAATAATCTCCGTCCGGACGCCCTGGAGCCCGTGCTCCGGGGCGCTTTGTTTTGATCCGGGAAAGGTTCTCCGGCCCGCGCACTTACCATTTGTAAAATACCCCCGATTCTGCTACAATGGGTGTATCAGCGATTCAGCAAGGAGGGTTATTTTTGAAGATACAGGAATCAGCAGAAAATTATCTGGAAACCATCTATATGCTCAGCCTGGAGCACCCCTATGTGCGCTCCATTGATATCGCCACCGAGCTGAGCTTTTCCAAGCCCAGCGTCAGCGTGGCCATGAAAAATCTCCGGGAGAACGGCTACATCCGCATGGACGATCAGGGCCACATCACCCTGACGGAATCCGGCATGGAGATCGCCAACACCATGTATGAGCGCCATGTGATGCTCACCAACTGGCTCATTTATCTGGGAGTGAATCCCAAGACTGCGGCGGCGGACGCCTGCCGCATGGAGCATGTGGTGAGCGCAGAGAGCTTTGCGGCCATCAAGAAGCACATCACCCAGGGGCACGAGCTGCCGGAGGAAACGAAGGAGAGCTAAGAGGCTGCGCCCCCCACGCCTGGCGGCGTCAATCACAGCCGCAGGCAGCTTACAGAAGGAGGATTTTTCTTATGTTAAAGGATCTTGTTAAAACCTGCCGCTCCTACCGCCGTTTCTATCAGGATGTGCCCATTCCCCTGGAGGATCTGCGGGATATGGCGGACACCGCCCGGCTCACCGCATCCGCCGCCAATGCCCAGGCCCTGCGCTTTCGCATTGTCACGGATGAGGCGGAGAAGGCTGGCGTATTCGCAGCCATCAACTGGGCTGCCGCTCTGAAGGACTGGGGTGGACCTGATGAGGGCGAACGGCCCAGCGCTTACATCGTTATCGCCTGCGACTTATCTGTGGGAAAGAATAAGCAGTGGGATGACGGCATCGCTGCCCAGACCATCATGCTCTCCGCCGTGGAGAAGGGCTTTGGGGGCTGCATGATCGGGAGCTGCCGCCGGGAGGACATTGCCAGGGCACTGGGCATTGACACGGGCGCCTACTCCATTGATCTGGTTCTGGCGCTGGGCAAGCCCAAGGAAAAGGTAGTGCTCGTGCCCGTGGGCGGGGACGGATCCACCACCTATTACAGGGATGAAGAAGGGACGCACTACGTGCCCAAGAGGAGCCTGGAGGACGTGCTGCTGTAGACCCCCGTCTATTTGGAGGAGGTGTAAACATCTATGAATAGGGCCGTGAGCAAACAGCTGCCTGTAGGAATTGAAAATTTCTGCGAGATTCGTACAGAAGAATTTTACTATATCGATAAGACCGCCATGATCCGCGACCTTCTCAGCAAATGGGGCAAGGTAAATCTTTTTACCCGGCCCAGACGCTTCGGCAAATCTCTGAATATGAGCATGCTGAAAAGCTTTTTTGAAATTGGCTGTGACCAAACGCTGTTCGATGGGCTGTGTATTGCAAGGGAAGCCGCCCTCTGTGAAAAATATATGGGGAAATTCCCGGTCATTTCCATCAGCTTAAAGGATATAAACGGCGCGGATTATCCGTCTGCCCGGGCCCTTCTGTGCTCCGTTATCGGAAATGAAGCCCTCCGCTTTTACTCCCTTCTAAAAGACAGCGAAAGGCTGAATGCGGTCGAGCGGCGGCAGTACGAACAGCTTATATCAATCGATCAAGGCAGCAGCGAAAGCTTTGTCATGCCGGATTCCGTGCTCACGAGGAGCCTGAAAACCCTGTCTGTGCTGCTGGAAAAGCATTATGGCAGGAAGGTCATCATCCTGATTGATGAATATGATGTGCCGTTAGCCAAGGCAAATGAACAGGGCTTCTACAACGAGATGATTCTTCTGCTGCGCAGCCTGTTTGAGCAGGCGTTAAAAAGCAACGACAGCCTCTACTTCGCTGTACTGACTGGCTGCCTGCGCATTGCCAAGGAGAGCATATTTACCGGACTGAACAATCCCAAAATCCTGTCCATCACAACGGTCCGCTTTGACGAATATTTTGGCTTTACCGACCAGGAAGTACGGGATCTGCTGGCCTACTACGGGCTGGAGGATAAATACGAAGCAATCAAAGACTGGTATGACGGATACCGATTTGGAAATACGGATGTATACTGCCCATGGGATGTCATCAGCTACTGCGACGAGCTGATGGATGATCCTTCTGCGGCGCCAAAGGATTACTGGTCAAACACCAGCGGAAACGCGGCTGTACAGCATTTTATCGAAAAGACTGGCTGCGGCCTGGCCTCTGCGGAGCTGGAGGCTCTGACCGCCGGGGAAACCGTGCTGAAGGAAATCCACGAGGATCTCACCTACAACCGGCTGTACGACTCGATGGATAATCTCTGGAGCGTGCTGTTCATGACCGGCTACCTGACCTACCGCGGAAGGCCGGATGGGAAGCTTTTCCAGCTGGCGATTCCCAACCGGGAGATCCGCAATATTTTTACAGCACAAATTATGACATTATTTAAGTCGAATATTGCAGGCGACGGCGAAAGCCTCCGCGCCTTCTGCGATGCTCTGGAGGCTGGCCGCGGGGCAGATGTGGAGCAGCTTTTTACCGCTTACCTGGGCAAAACCATCAGCATCCGCGATACCTTTGTCAAAAAGCCTACCAAGGAGAATTTTTACCACGGAATTCTGCTGGGCATACTGGGGTACAAAAACGAATGGTATGTGCAGTCAAACAAAGAAGCCGGCGGCGGATACAGCGACATCCTCATCCGCATAGACAGCGAAAGCACCGGCATCATCATAGAGGTAAAATATGCCGAAAAGGGCCAGCTTGATTCCGTCTGCCAGGATGCCCTAAAACAGATTCGCGCCCGCGGATATGCGGACGCGCTGAAGGAAGAGGGCTATAACAAAATTCTTAAATATGCCATCGCCTGTTATCAGAAGAAGTGCAGGGTTGCGGTGGAGGAGTAGCCCTCTTCTCACTCCAAAATATGCTCCATCCCCTGGCTCATAATCGTCTTCACATGCCCGTCCGCCAGAGAGTAGAACACCGCTCTCCCGTCCCGGCGGCTCTTCACCAGCTGGTTCTGCTTTAAGATGCGCAGCTGGTGGGAGATGGCGGATTGGTTCATGTTTAAAAGCTGGGCGATGTCGCAGACGCACATCTCCGACTCGGACAGCACATACAGTATCTTAATCCGTGTGGAATCCCCGAACACCTTGAACACCTCCGCCAGGTCATAGAGCACATCCTCGTCCGGCATCTTATCCCGCACAGTCCTCACCACGTCCTCGTGGACCTGATAAAAATCACAGCATTCTACGTCGTTTAATGCCATGGGCCGCACCTCCCTACTCATTGCACCGCAGAATATCCTGGTAAAAAGCGTCCAGCTCCCCCTGGGAGTCAAACACCGCCACATACATCTGGTTGCCCATGGCCTCGGCCAGCACGTCGGGAATCCGGTTCACCATCTTGATGTGGGAGCCGTATTTGTCCAGAATGTCCTTGTGGCTCATGACAAAGTCCTTGCCGTCCCGGCGGCCCGCAAAAGCGCAGTATGCGTTCTCGCCCACGGGCATGGTAGAGCGGTCAAATGCCACCATATCCGCCCAAATCTTATACACATCCGTATTGTGGGCAAAATCAATCATATCCGGGGTAAAGCCGCCGCAGGGGCGCATATTCACCTCCAGCGCCACCAAATCGCCTTTCCTCCCCAGCCCCTCCTGGTCCTTTGTCAGGCGGAAGAACTCAAAATGTACAAAGCGGCTCCTTACGCCGAAGCTCTTCACCGTAGCCCGGCCCGCCAGCCGCGTATCATTGGGCAGGTTCTTTAGAATATAGTAAATGGAATTGTCCTTATTATTTACAATATCCATGATGGACATGGGGGTCACATTTCCCGTCTCAAACATAGGCTCCCCGTTGGAGTCGATAATGGCGTCGTAGGAGTTCACCTCCCCGTTGACAAACTCCTCCATAATATAGGGGGTGTCCGGCCACTTGAGCTCAAAAAAGCGCTCCATCTCCTCATCGTCCTTAATCTTGAAGGTGTGGGAGGCCCCCACGCCGTTGTCCGGCTTGGCCACAATAGGGTAGCCCACCTTTCCGGCAAATTCCAGGCATCCCTCCAGGCCGTCCACCAGATGGTAGCGCGCCACCGGGATTCCCGCCCGTTTGTAGTATTCCTTCATCTTGGACTTATACTTGATGTGGGGAATGTCCGCAGCCTGAAAGCCCGTAGTGATATTGAAATCCGTCCGCAGCCTGGCGTCCCGCTCCAGCCAGTACTCGTTGTTGGACTCCAGCCAGTCAATGCGTCCGTGCTTGTAGATTAGAAATGCCACTGCCCGGTAGACCTGGTCGTCATTTTCCAGGTTGTCCACCTTATAATATTCATTCAGGCTGTTCTTTAAATCATCGGAGAGCTCGTCATAGGGCTGATCGCCGATGCCCAGCACATTTAAGCCATTCTTCTTAAGCTCCCGGCAGAACATCCAATAATTCGTAGGAAAATTTGGTGAGATAAAGATAAAATTTTTCATACTGCTCCTCCCTTCCCGTGCGCGCTATCCCTGGTTCTTTCCCAAAAGATAGGGCATAAAATACACCGCCTGCTTATACCACCAGTCCCAATCATGGGCGCAGTCATAGCCCCAGTAGTCCACCCAGGCCTCTATCCCCTTGCTCTCCATCACCCGCTGAAGCTGTCTGGTATACTCAGGGAGCTCCCAGGGACCCTGGCCCACGCAGAACACAGCCTTTTTTACATTGTATTTTTTCAGGTAGGGATGGTCCGGGGACATATTTTCCAGATAGTGAACCGGCGAATTCAGATAGACCAGGTCGTCCATATAGCCGCCGAAGCCGTAATCCGCAGAGTAAACTCCGCTGAGCGCCAGAAGACAGTCAAAGACATCCGGAAAGCGGAAATAAAGATTTGCCGCGTGCAGGGCACCCAGGCTGCAGCCAAAGACCATAATGCCAGGATAGCCGGTCCAGCCATTGCACTCGTTGGCCAGGCTCCGCATAAATGGCGCCATCTCATCCATAATATACCGAATCCACTGCTCATGGCACTCAATGCGCCAGCGGGGATTTCCGTTGGTATTGGACCAGGTTTCCCTGTCAATGGTGTCAATGGAAAACACCATGAGCTGGCCCCCGTCAATCCAGGGCGCCAGGGTGTCCGCCATGTGAAAATTTTCAAAATCAAAAAAACGGCCGTCCTGGCAGGGGACAAAGAGCATGGGACGGCCGCTGCGGCCGTAAACCTTGCACTCCATGTCCCGATTCAGCGCTGGACTGTGCCATTTGTGGTACTGCATCTCCATACGGTTCCTCCTTTCCTCACTGCCGGTACAGCAGCGTGTTCATGAAAAAGGGAATCTGCCGCTCCCAGCTGGCCTCGCAGTGCTCACCGCCGGGAACGATGCGGCTGCTCACAAGGACGCGGCGCTCCATGAGAAGGGAGGCCATGCGGCCAAGGCTCCGAAGCATTCCGGCCCTGCCATTTATCTCCCGGGAGCCATAGTCCATATAAACCACGGTGTCCGGTCCCAGGTCCGCCCTGCGCACCAGCCGCTCCAGCTTCTCCGGGGCCACCCAGATAGAGGGGGAGAGAGCTGCCGCCCGGGAAAATACCCGGTTGAACTCCAGCACCGCGTACAGGCTCATAAGACCTCCCATGGAGCTGCCGGCGATAAAGGTGTTCTCCCGGTCTGCCAGGGTGCGGAACCGGCTGTCAATATCCTTCTTGAAGCTCCCAATCATCCACTCCATGGTCTTTCTTCCCAGCCCGGGAAAATGCCCCAGCTTCGGGTCGTCAAAGGGGAAGGGCGAATATTCCCGAAGGCGTCCATTGTCCGGGCTGTGATTGCACTCCACGGCGGCGATGAGCAGCTGGGTGCCTGTAAAATCCATATACTCCTTCATGCCCCAGCTCTTCCCATAGGTGGCATCGGAGTCAAAAAATACATTGTGTCCGTCAAACATATAGAGGACCGGATAGCGCTTATCCGGTTCTCTGTCATAGGATTCCGGCAGGTAGAGGTAGGCCTTGCGGGCCTCCTCCCCTGTGAGCTCCGGAATCGTCACATTCCAGGTAATTACCATCCGCCCTAGTCCTCCTGGGGTGCAATTTCAATCCCCAGCTCCTTAAGCTGCTTCTCGTCCACAGCGGACGGAGCCTCGGTCATCAGACAGGAGGCATCCTTCACCTTGGGGAAGGCAATCACGTCGCGGATGCTGTCTGCCCCCACCATGAGCATAACCATGCGGTCCATGCCGTAGGCCAGGCCTGCGTGGGGCGGAACACCGTATTTAAATGCCTCCAGAAGGAAGCCGAACTGGTCATTTGCCCGCTCCTGGGTAAAGCCCAGAACCTCAAACATCTTGGACTGAATATCCGCCTGATGGATACGGACAGAGCCGCCGCCCATCTCCACGCCGTTGAGCACGATGTCATAGGCCTTGGCGCGGACCCGTCCCGGGTCGCTGTCAATATACTGCAAATCCTCCTCCATAGGCATGGTGAAGGGATGGTGCATGGCCACAAAGCGGCCCTCCTCCTCGGAGTATTCCAGGAGCGGGAACTCCGTCACCCAGAGGAATTTGAAATCATCCTTCTTTAACAGGTCAAGCTGCCTTGCCAGCTCCAGGCGGAGATTTCCCAGCACA
Organism: uncultured Enterocloster sp.; assembly: GCA_944384065.1. GTDB lineage: Bacteria > Bacillota > Clostridia > Lachnospirales > Lachnospiraceae > Enterocloster. Next base: position 86,584 of record CALWRY010000001.1, read on the forward strand.
TCGTAAACCACCTTATTTTTATCCGCTGCAAAGAGAAGCAGGTCTCCGGGCTTTCCATCCATAGCGGATACCAGGGCAGCCATCTCCTCCTCGGTCATGAACTTAGCAAAGGAGGACTTCACCGAGCCATCCTCGCCGATGGACGCGTAGGCAAGCCCCTTGGCGCCGAAGCCCTTGGCGTACTCCACCAGGGCGTCAATCTTCTTTCTGGGCATATGGCCCTGTCCCTCGGCGTTGATGCCCCGGACGGAGCCCCCCGCTGCCAGCGCGCTTGTAAATACGCCGAAGCCGCAGTTTTTCACCACATCGGACACATTCTTCAGCTCCATGCCAAAGCGCAGGTCAGGCTTATCGGAGCCAAAGCGGTCCATGGCCTCCTGCCAGGTCATCCTCTGGATAGGAAGGGCAATATCCACATTGCAGACCTCTTTGAAGAGCTTTTTGAGCAGCCGCTCGTTTACATCCAGCACATCGTCCACATCCACAAAGGACATCTCCAGGTCAATCTGGGTAAATTCCGGTTGGCGGTCTGCCCGCAGGTCCTCATCCCGATAGCAGCGGGCCAGCTGGAAATACCGGTCATAGCCCGAGCACATGAGCAGCTGCTTAAAGAGCTGGGGGGACTGGGGCAGGGCGTAGAAGGAGCCCGGATGCACCCGGCTGGGTACCAGGTAGTCCCTGGCCCCCTCGGGGGTGCTCTTAATCAGCGTGGGAGTCTCAATCTCAAGGAAGCCCTCCTCCGCAAGAAATGCCCGGGTCAGGGTGGCCACCCGGCTTCTGGTCATGAGATTTCTCTGGATATCCGGCCTGCGCAGGTCCAGGTAGCGGTATTTGAGCCGCAGCTCCTCCTTGGTCTTGCTGTTCTCCTCGATGGGGAAGGGAGGCGTGGCGGACTCAGAGAGGATGCGCAGGTACTTTGCACGCACCTCGATGGCACCTGTGGCCAGGTTTTCATTTACCCCGCCGGAACGGGCCTCCACCCGTCCCTCCACAGCGATAACAAACTCGCTTCTGAGCTTCTCAGCCTTGGCGAAGCTCTCCTGGCCGCAGTCGCTCTCCTCAAAGATAATCTGGAGGATTCCGGACCGGTCGCGCAGGTCCACGAAAATGATTCCTCCCTTGTTTCTGCTCTTCTGAACCCACCCCATGACGGTGACGTTCTCGCCGATATTCGCGGAGGATACCTCCGTGCATCTATGGGATCTCTTCATCCCAGACATTGATTCTGCCATTGTTTGCTTTCTCCTTTTTCTATGTGTTGGCGGTTCTTTAAGGAGCCGCAGGCCTTTGGGCTGTGCAGGCCGGCTGTCCTGGCCATGCGGACACCCGCGCCGGCTTCCAGGCCGTCCGGCCCGGCATGCCTCTACCGCTTCAATCCCTCTTTATAGAATTCCTTGAATTCCGCGTATCCATCCTTCGCAAGCTGCTCCTTCTGGAACCTCTTGTTCTTGTTCATCTGGGCTACCAGCACCTGAACGCCGGCCTTCCGCTCCTCCATGGCCTCGCGGATGACCTGGGCCAGGGCCCTAGGCTCCAGCCCCTTCTCAAAGAGATAGGCCTTCTTTGCGCCGGATCCAGGCACCTGGAAGCCATTGTCCAAAAGGATGGTGACAATCCGCTCAAAGCCGATGGAAAAGCCGCAGGCCGGTGTCTCCAGCCCGGTGAACTTTCCAATCATCCTGTCGTAGCGGCCGCCTCCGGCCACAGAGCCGCCAAAGCCCTCCATGGACACCTCAAAAATGGTCCCCGTATAGTAGGACATGCCCCGCACCAGGGTGGGGTCAAACTCCAGACCGAAGCTGGTCTCTGCCACCTGGGATACTGTGTCCATGATGCCTGCCAGGTTCTCCGTCACCTGCCGGGGCATCACGCCCTCCAGCGCTTCCCCCAGACGGCGCACGCCCTGGGCGTCCTTTCCCACGGAGGAGAGAAGGGCTGCATAGCGGTCCACGCTCTCCTGGCTGCAGCCATTTTCCAGAAGCTCGGCCTTCACGCCCTCCAGGCCGATTTTGTCCATCTTGTCTAAGGTAATGAATACCTGCTCTAAGCTCTCCTCGGCAAAGCCGCAGGAAAGGGCCATCCCCCGCAGGATTTCCCGGTCATTGATGCGCACGGTAAATGCATTGTCCGGGCAGATTTTCCCAAGGGCTGTGGTGGTGGCCAAAATCAGCTCGATCTCCGCCAGGGAGGTGGCGTCTCCCAGGATGTCTATGTCGCACTGGACAAACTGGCGGAAGCGTCCCTTCTGAGGCCGGTCCGCCCGCCACACGCTCCCCATCTGCAGAGCCTTGAAGGGGCTCGGCAGATTCGCCGCGTTGTTGGCATAGTACCGGGAGAGAGGCAGTGTCAAATCGTAGCGCAGGCCGCTGTCTGTCAGGTCGCTCTCGCTCTGAGCGGCCGCAAGATTCAGCTTCTCTCCTCTCTTTAAAATCTTGAAAATAAGCTTTTCGTTATCCCCGCCCTGCTTGCTGGTCAGGTTCTCAATGTGCTCCACGCAGGGGGTCTCAATCTGGGAGAAGCCGAAGCTCTTGTAGGTCTCCCGGATCTGATTCATCACATATTCCCGGATCTGCATCTCTGCCGGGGTGATATCCTTCATGCCCGTGACGGGCTTTTTCTTCAGGGCCATGTTCTGTCTCCAATCTATTTGTGGTAGGCCGGCCGCGGCGGCCGGACTGTTACCATTTATTTTAAATGACTTTTCGTATTTTGCAAGTGGTTTGGGGAAATTTGTGGTTTATACCCGCCGCCTGAACGGCTGCGTCAACTCGTAGCTCAAATCAATCAGCTTCTCAATCTCCACATCCGGCACGCTGCCGTCCAGGCGGATGGTGAGCCATTTTTCCTTATTCATATGGTACGCCGGGTGAAAGCCCTCCTGCGCCCGCAGGGATCCGGCCAGTATGGGATCACACTTCACATTGAGAATCTCCACCATGCCTTCGCCGGGAAGGCCCAGCTTGCTGCGCCCCACCTCCATCACAAGCCCGTACCACTTGCGGCTGGCCTGGTGGCGCAGGACGGCGTTGGTATCAAGCCAGGGGTAGTCCGGCTCCGTGCCGTATGCTGTTTTTACATAATCAAATACGTTTTGACGATTCATATTTACTTTTGACCTTTCCATCATTCATCTAATGATACGGTCCTATCGCTGCGTTTACCCTCTGAATATCCGACATCTTCCGCCTCTTCGCGCTGGCGTAGAGCTTTTTAAACTGCTCCTCGTCCCGGTCCTCCCTGGCCTGCAAAAGCAGGCAGATAAAGCAGTCTGTCAGATCCTCCTTGCACTTTTCGAGGCCAAGTCTGGCCACCCGGCAGGCCTCCTCCTTCTGCCCGTTCTCCCGGTAATACGCAATCAATGCGGTGTATTCCTTGCTTTTCCTTCCCAGATTTTCTTCCAGATAGGAGACATATTTATCATCCCGGCCATACTGGTGATATAGATAGGCCGCCTTTTCCCTGTAATTCCCATAATGCGCGTGTTCCAATATACCGGCCCGCGCCAGGTGTTCTTCCTTGCTGGTACACAGCTTTTCCGTCAGTTCTTCCATGCAGTCGTCACAGCCGTACCGGTGAAAATAACCATTAGAAACGATATCTTCAATGACACTCCGGCGAATCTCCCATTGCTCCGCCTCCAGCTGGTTTGAGGCAAGCAGCGCCTCGCAGATGCTGCGAATTTCCTCCTGCTCCGGCTGGTCGTCAATATAGCGCTCGTAGCTCAGCCATTTGGCCAGGTTTTGGATTTCCTTCCAGGATTCTTCCAGCTTGGATGCCGCCGCGGGCTGTAGATTTTCAGGCCTTGCGGGTGTCCGCATGCATTTCACTTCGATATCGGAGAGGATTTTCTGTCTCGTCTCAGCCGCGTCCTGCAGACAATACCGTTTCTCAAAATTTTCATAGCTTGTCCTGCCAGCTTCTGTTTTTCCCTTTGAAGCCAAACGCTCCATTTCTGTTCTTAAATCATCGATTTCCTTTTTCAGCATATCGCCCATGCAGGAAAATACTCCCTGTGAAATGTCCTCCTCCAGAAGAATTCTGGGTCTCACCTTTTTGCAGGCGGGATGCTCCAGGATATCCAGGAGCTTTCGGGATTTTTCCTGGTCCGCGCTGCCCTTCAAAAGTCGGGCCCAGGCCCGCAGCCAGTCGCCTGCCGCATCGGCAAGCTCTGTGGCAAATACATTTTCCCCGTCCGCATCTATCAGGGAAAGAACATCCTCTTGCGCGTCGTCTTCCGATTCCTCTGCTGTCTCCACGGAAAATTTGAGATTCAAAATTTTCTCCAGAATATCCGCTGCCATCCGGCATTCATCCAGCAAAAGCAGACTGTGGCAGCCGTCAAATACCTTGTCCAAGAACTCTCCTGCGCCGAGCGGATCCTCATACCACGTCTCCCAGTCATCTATGTAACGGCCTTCGTCATTAAATTCGCAGTAGCGTGTCATGTATTCAAGATAAATATCGCCTGCTTCCACCTTCTGGCAGAAATCTGCTATCTCCTGCGCGGACGGCATTCCCAGCACTTTCTTCCCGCCAGTCAGGGAATGGAGGAAATCCCCTTGATGCTCCTCTGCTGTCAGCTTCGCCTGGGACAAAATCCATGCGTCCTTTTCGCTTTCCGTCATTTTCTGCAATTGGTTTGTTACCTGGGTTATAAAATCCATCGTTCGTTCCTCCAATTTCAATTCAGTGGGCGCGGGGCCTCCCTGCATTCATCACTCCCATTCAACGTCTTCTTCCCCTCGATTATAGATCTCAATACGATTTTCCACATCAATCGGATTCACCAGCCATCCTTTGACCATGCAAAGTTTAATAAAGTCATCTATCCGATTCTTACCGTTCATTTCTTTCAATGTAACAACCACACCAAACTGCATGCCCTGTCCTTCTTTTGCTATCAGACGCTCCTTTGCCTTGATACTCAGTCCCCAGGAGCCGCTTTCATAGGCCTTCCGCGGCCTGGCGCTGTCCTTCCGTTCTTCACTGATATGTTTTATATTATCCCATTTTCGGTAAAGCCGCCGGGCATCCTCTTCATAAATATTTTGAATTCCCTCATCTGCCTGTTTATTATTGACAATATCTTTAATATCTGCTTTTCCGTTTTTTTCCCTTACACGGCCAAAATGAATGTCCATCTCTGTATTCGTATAATCGACTCCCTGGCTGCGGCTGCATCGTGGAAAATAGGCCAGTGTGGCTTTTGCAAAAAATGGATAGGCGTTCATTTCCTGTGGAACGGGGATATTATATGTATAGGTCTCGTATTCATCAATCGTGCCGCTCATAATAAATCGTATCTCGTCATCTGCTGAATGGGTAATATCCTCAATCCGTCTGGGAACAATTCCATATCCCATTATAAAATCTTTTGTATCCCTCCGATTCCAAGCCGCCGCAGAATCAATAATCAATGCCTTTGCAACCTCCCTGCTCAATCCCACTATATGTATCAAATACGCCATCTTTCTGGTAATCCATGGGGCCGCAAAAGATGTCCCGCAGACCGCCGCCATTCCCAAAGGCTCGCAGACGATTATCTTCTCATCTTTATCCCCTCCATAATAGCATAAATCCGGCTTATAAAAAAAGGAAAGCACCGGACCTTTTCTGGCATAAGAAGCAGGTTTCCCTTGAAAGTCCACGGCATTCACAACTAGAGAATTCAAGGAATCCGCAGGCGCTCCTATCCGAATGCTTTCGGCATTCATTTTCCCTTTGTTCGTACCTGCCACAATAAAAATCACATCATAATCGCTCTGAATTCTATCTAACTCCGCCCCTTCCGGCGAAATAAAGTTAGGATCAATCTCCATAGCAGATCCCAAAGAGAGATTCCATACCTTGATATCTTGATTTTGGCGCACAATGTCTCGAATCATTTTTAAGATGAAAAAAGAACTGAAGCGTCCGGCTGTTGCCACCCCAAAATGCCTTACCCGAAATCTGCCGCAGTTGTCCTGCAGCTTGGGATTAAAGGATGGCCCATCTACAATAAGCGACGATACTGCTGTGCCATGAAAAAAATCATCCGAGTTTGTCGGAATATCATCGGAAAGACAATTGTGATAATCCACCCACTTATGAAAATAAACACTCTCGTCAAACAATGTATCAATTACTCCTACAACCGGCTCATTTTGCGGATCCGGTATTGTAATCCTGTCATCCGCTGTCTCTGGTTGTGCCTCGCTTGGCGCAAGCTTTGCGAAATCGCTCACATGCATGGCGATAAGGTAGGGTGCATTGTTCTGCAGAATTTCTATCTCTCCCGGATCAAGGCGAAGGGTTGTCTCATCAATCATTTTTGCATTTATCACATCGATACCGAATCGTTTTAAAAGCGCCTCTGTCCTCACTCCCGTCTTATAAATGGTCACTATCGACCGTTCTTTTATTGGTTCTTCCGCTCGGTCAAGCGCGAACTCCTCAACGAAATATGCATCTGTAATTATCCTCAAAAAAGCCGATTTTTTTAATATCCTGTCATCATAATTTCCTTTATTAATAAGTGCCGTATCCTTGTCTGTCACTTCCTGCGCGGGAAAGCCCGCTAATACCTGCTCGCATTTTTCTAAGCAGGCGATAGAGCGCCGCAGAGCTTCAAATGATATAAAATAGGTAAATACATGCTTTTTCACAGAATCGCCATTTTCATTAAACCCCTCTGCAAATTTAGCTCCCCGAATTGACAAATTCGGGCTCTTTCCTGATTCCCCCAAAAGCATGCCGAGTCTGCTGCTCTTGGGGACAATCCTTCTATAATGCACCGTAACCAAAGCGCCGCCGATTATGTTATTCCCATTCCAAAAAATCTCAAGACTTTTCAGCTGGCGCTTCAGCTTTTCTATATGCGCTTTCGTCACCTTTGAATTTTTAGGAAGATTTACAGGCCCATAACCACTGGGGTTCTTTCTGTGGTAAAATTTCCCCTTTAACTGTAAAATATTATTCATATCCCATCTCCTTTAATTCCCGTGCAACCGTACTTTTGGGTTTTTTTGTCAGAATTTCTATCTCCCTCAGAGTAAAATGCTGCTTTTGCAGTTTCTTCAAATCCTCTGCTTTCTCCTGAGTAACCATATAATAAAGCCTTCTCAAATAATCCGTCCCATCCTCGGGGTCGCTGAAAGCCACTGCCGTCCTTATCAGATTTTTCAAATCTCCTGGAAATGGAATTGGCTGCAGCAGCGCCATTATTTTTCTAAACAACCGAATATCCTTATTGGCCAGCCTGAATTTTCGCAAAAAATGATTCAGCAGTTCTTCCGCAACTGTCAGAAGCTCCTCTTGGCTATATCGATTAAAGTCAATGGCCGAATCAAAGCGACGAAGTATCGCCTTATCAAAATGGGAAAATAAATTCGTAGTCGCAATCAACACAACCTTGTCATTCATATAATCCAGGCCTTTCAACATAGCGGAGGCTGCCCGTCCCATCTCCCGCAAGTCATTTTCATTTGTCCGGTCGAGCGCCACCGCATCAATCTCGTCAAAGAGAACCAGCACCCGCTCCGGGTGAACAAAATGGTTAATTTCCCGAAAAAGCTCCGCAATATTTTTTTGTGTCTGTCCTAGCTTGCTGTCAATTACAGCGGCAAAATCAACCATATAAATATCTCGTTTTAAAATTCTTGCCAACTGTTTTACCGCTTCTGTCTTTCCCGTTCCCGGCGCTCCCTGGAAAAGAAATTTATTAATACCTGCATTATGAGCTGCGGCATGAACAATACCAAGCAAATCCTGAGTAATGCAATCTGGAAGCCAAAGGCTGTCTCCGGATGCTTCCAGTTTCTCAAAAAAAGCGGACTCATTTTCATTTGTCTGTGGTACAAAGGTATTAGCATCCGAAAGCAATGCCATAATATATTCCGCTAACTGAGAATCACCGGACATGTCAAAATCCTTCGCTATCTCATACGCCTCATTTCTAAAACCGGCGTCATTATTTTCCGAATAATATTTTATCAAATTTAAGATATTTTTTTTCTTCATGGCGGCTACTCCTCCTCTTCTCCCTGTAGTATAATATATTGGGACATTTTTTTCAATATTGGGACAAATTTATTTTTAAAGTTGCGAGTCAAACCTGCGCTGTGCTATACTACTATCCAGAACATTTGCGTTTCATACGCGCAAAAAGAAAGGAGCATCACCCTATGTCCACAATCAAGGCATTAAAAGGCGCGCCGGACAAATCCATCGGCCTCTTTGCCGAATCCGCCTCCATCACAGAGCTTCCCGATCAGGAGCATATGGACGGACTGGTACAAATTTATCAGAATGCCCTGCAGGAGGCTGATGAAAAGCAGGCTTCTACCCTGGTTTTCCCGTCCCTGCCCTTGGCGGATCCAGCTTCCCGTATGTTCCAGGTCATCAACACGCTCTATAAAACGATGCGGGATTTTCAGGATACGCATAAGTATCCGGAGGAGATCCGCATTTACTGTGAGGATGATCGGATTCTGAACCTGTACATGGTCGTCTGGAACATGTACTACGCGGCGGACAAGCCCTCCAGAATGAACGACGGCAGATGGGATTAACCCGCCTGCCGCCAAAACTGCCATATATGCTTTATCTACGCATTCCCGTGCCATTCCTCGCCCTGGGCCTTCTTTTGTGTGTAAACCCGGGCATACATCCGGGCTGCCTCCTTAAACATCGCTATGGCAATATTTAAGGCCGTTCGGTTGGCCTCGTCCACCTGCCCGTCGTCGCTGAGCTCTGCAGCCAGATCCTCTGCCTTCAGATTATAGGCCGTCATAACCGGGCTGTTCACCGCAAGAGAGCAGAGAGCCGCCAGGGCCGCGCAGATATCAACGCTCACCTCCGGGGCCGCCTCGTATCCCATAACCGTAATGCAATCTCTGTGGGCGTCAAATCCCAGCTTTATCTTTGGATTGCCCTCCTCATCCTGCATAACACACACGCCGGGAGCATTCTCCGGCACGCCGTATCCTGTCCGCTCCTGGACAAGGCGGATCATCTTTTTCGCATCCGTCGCCATCTTTTAGTATTCTCCTTTTCCATAAATCCGTTTTCCTCTACTATAGCACAAATGGCGTCCTTTTGGAAACAGGAAATATGGTACGCCGCGCCATTTCCTCTTAGGCGCTCTCCACACGCTTCTGCAGCTCCAGCAGATACCTCCTGCGGTATTTCAGCTCCGCATATTTCATAACTCTGCGATAATAGACAGGATTTCCCGCTCCGCCCAGTATTCCCACCACAGGCAGGCCCTGGATAAATTTCAGGACGACCATATCCGCGGCAAATGCCTCCGCAGTATGCGGGATCTGATCCTTCACCGCCTCCGCCGTGCCGTTCAAATCCTGCCCGGCTGCTGTCAGAAGATCAACCTCCCGGCTGCACTCCTCCCAGGCGTCCCCCTTCTGCATGGACCCCTCCATAAGCTTCAGTATAAAATAGCGCTCCCCGTCCGAGGTGTAGTCATACCCGTAGCGCAGAGCAATCTCGTAAATCCCCTTCAGCAGAATACCGACAAACAAGACAATATCCGGGAGGCCAATTCCCAGCGCCCCAAGGCCAATCCCCTCCAGGCTGGTGACCGCCATATTGCGGAGGTTTGAGGCACTGGCATCCTTTCGAATGCTTTTGAGGGATTTCCGGTCTCCCTTGATTTGGAAGGCAAATGCTCGAATCTCCTGGTCCTCCCGGATGGATTCGCGGTCGTAGGTCCTCTCAATGACTCCCCCTCCCTTTTCAAAAACAATCTGAAACGCCTTGCAGAAGGCCTTTTTCAGATTGCCGTAAATTTTTTCCGGCACCTTTTCTTCAAGGGCCGTCCGCCAGCGGGGAACCTCCTGCTTCACTGCTGCCCGGCGCAGAGTATCCTCCTGCCGCTCTGCAAGCTTTAATTCCTTTTCTATGGAGGTTTTATAGCGGTTTTCCTGCTTTCTTCTCATGCTCTTGTTCTCCCTTAGCAGACATCGGATAACGGAAAGCGATGCTATGTCCTGTCCCGGCATGTCACCCGCACCGGGCAGCATGCCAGCATATCATCATCCGCATCCACGTTTTTTTGCCACTGCTCTTCCGTTCCCTGATATTGAAGCAGGCGCAGGGAAGAGCATTCATGGAAGGCTGCTTCTTCAATATAGCGGATTGTCCCGGGAAGCATAAGCCGTTCCAGGCTGCAGCATCCGGAAAATGCAAAGGCTCCAATATACCGCAGGCCTTCGGAAAGCGTGATCTCCTGAAGCGAAGAGCAGCCTGCGAAGCCATGCCAGCTGATTTTCTTCAGGCTTCCCGGCAGCCCTGCCCTTATCAGTCCCCTGCATTCCAGAAATGCGCCCTCCTCCATTGTTTTTACCCCTTCCGGAAGCTCCAGCTCCCTCAGAGACAGACATTCCAGAAAAGCTCTCTCCCCAATTGTCTCAAGGCTTTTCGGAAAATAGATCCTCACAAGGCCCTTGCAGCCTGCAAACGCCTCTTTACCGATACATGTGACGCCCTCCGGAATCTGATACACCTTCGCGTTTGATTTTGGCGGAAAGGCAATCAGCGTCTTTGCATCCCGGCTGAACAAAACGCCTCCGTCCTCCATAAAATATGGATTTTCCGGATCCACGGAAATTTCCTCCAGATTGACGCATCCTGCCAGATCATCCGCTCCCAAGGCGTAGACGCCGGCGGAAATATGAACGCGGCGCAATGTCCCGCAGTCCTCGAATACTTCTCCGCCCAGGCACAGCTGCTTTCCCCGCAGATCGACCTCCTCCAAATGAGTGCAGTCCCCAAATGCCCGTTTTCCAATCGCGCAAAGACCTTCCGGAAGTTCTGCCCGATGCAGGTATGCATTTTCAGAAAATGCCTCATTTTCTATGTACTCTACTCCCTCCGGAACCGTGTATACCTGCTCCTTTTTCCCCGCAGGATACTGCAGAAGTCTCTTTCCGTCCGCGCTGAACAGCACTCCAGCGTCCGTCCGAAATGCCGCACACCCCTCCGCCGTCTCAATGCGCTCCAGACTGGTACAGCCGGAAAATACCTCGCTGTATCTTCCAGAATTGGAAGTCCCCAGGCTTTTGGGCAGGCGGACCACCGTCAAACATCTGCAGCCTCTGAAAGCCCTGTAAGATATTTCTTCCAATCCTTCGGGCAGCGCGATTTGCTCCAGCCTTTCACAATTGTAAAATGCATCTCCTCCGATGGAGCGCAGCCCCTCCTCCAAAGCCACCTCCTGCAGGCTGCAGCAGCCGAAAAACGCCCTCTCTTTAATGCTTCTGACAGTTCCCGGAATTCTTACCCGCACAAGCTCCTTCTGATTCCAAAAAGCAGATGCCCCGATACAGGATACGGGAAATCCATCCACTGTCTCCGGAAGTGTCAGTTCGCCCTTTATCTCCCCGTCCGCCTGGTCCACTGACACAAACCCGCCGCTTTCATCCACCGTAAACCAGAGTCTTGCCTTCTGACCGGATACGGCAGCACAGAATTTTTCTCCTGGTCTGTGCCGGTGCTTTTGCTGGCCGCCGCTCGGGAGAACTCCATTTTCCCTCAGCAGCCTCCATATCCCCTCCGGCGCCTCCTTGAGCGTTGTGCAGTACACTGCGCAGGCCAGCCGATAACCTCCGGTACAGTATATTCCGTCCACGCATCCGCGTTTCTTACCCTGCATCAGATATAAAGTATGCCAGCTGTCGCTTTCCCGATCCCCGCTGTCAAATGTAGGGATATCCAAGGTGAGCCTCAGGGCCTTGCTCCCGTCCGCCCGCACATACTGGGCGGCATCCGCCCCAGCCCAGGCATCCGGATATTCCGCCTGCTTTGTCCCCAAAAAGGTATCTGGCTGGAAATTGCCATTTATTTTTCTATAATATGAAAAATGAATTCTCTCCCCGAAATCATTTTTCAGCCGCTGCTCCGCGCTCCCATCATCCGCAGGCTCAAGCAGCTTTCCTATCAGCCTCGTCAAATACCCCACTTTGCGCCTCCCCGCCTTTCATATCCAACAGTCCCCAAATAATGCCGCACATCCATCCTCCGTATCCCAGAAGCGGAACACTGTTTCCAAGTCCCACTCCGGTTCCTATCAAAAACACCTCCTGCCCTGCGGCAAAAACCGCACTCACAATTAATATCACGGATATGTACCAAACGCAGCTGCCCAGACAGGAATTTTCCCACTTGATGCGCAGAAGCGAATACAGCATAGCCGCAAGAAGCACGATAAGCAGGAACAGAACTATTTTCCCATACTCCGCATGTATGCAGGACAGCGGATACCGGCTCCAGGAAAACCATATCTCCTCATTCGCCTCCGAGCCGATCCGATTCCAGCCGCCGCTCTGAAGGGCGCCTGAGCAGTTCCTCTCCGCCGCTAGCAGCCGGTAAGAAAGCCAGCCCACATCTTCACGGCTTCCCGCCGCATCAAACAGATAAATGCCCAAACTGTAAAGGATCGCGCGCAGCCGAAGGCTTTTCCGTATCAGGATGGCCGCAGCCGCTCCATAAAGCAGAAGGGGCAGTCCGAAAGCAAAAAGCTTCCTCCCGCTCCCCTCCAGATGCCGGGCATATTCCCTGTAAAACACCACATAGGCCATGCCCGCCAGAATCAGCGTTTCAACCGCCCGCCACTCCGTATCCTCCCATTCCCAAAGAATGATGAAATCCTCCAGAAACCATATTCCGGCAAATACCAAAAGGAAATAGATTACCGTTACCCGGAACACGTCCCGGTTTGTCTTTTGCTTTTTATCAAATCCCAGCCTTTTTCCTGCGGCGAGCAGAAGAATCGGAAAGAAAAATGCCAGCTGCTCTTTGGCATACACAAGACTCTGGCGCAGAGCCGTCCAGGGATCGGTTCCGATCAAGCTCCAGCATCTTCCCGCCAGCAGCAGAAGAAAGGCTGCCCCGGCATAAGGAAGCCAGAGCCTTGCCCTTTCGGGAAAGCCGCCCGTTTCCCCGCTCCCCCGCACGCCGGCCTGCCGGATGCCCTTCCGCCATACAGCGGCTACCAGCAGGCTCCCTGCTATCATAAGGAGATAGCAGGGTAGCTCCCGCTCGCCGTACCGTATATCATATCGCAGGAGACATGCCGCGTAAATGGCCGGTATGAGGGCGGCGCACAGACGGCAGACCTTGTATGAGCCTTCTGTTTTCATTGCACGCATTCCTCCTTGTCTGCCAGCATCTCCTCAAAGCGCTCCATCATGATCGTCATGCTGTGATTGAGCGAATAGATGTTGCTCTTTAGAATATTAAAGGCATTCGTATATTCTGGATAATACCGCTTGCAGTACGACGCCATGGGAATCAAGAACATATCCGTCTCCCGCAGATACTTTTTCAGCTTCTCATAGGACAGATTGTACAGAGTGCTGCTGTTGTGGAGCCTGTCGCTCAGCTTGATCAGCGCAGCCTTGGGATTTTCCGCAATTCTTTTAAAATAAACGGAAAGCTCATGGTCATCCAGACCGGATTCCTTTGTCAGTACGCGGATAATGTCCACAACCTCGCTGGAGATCCGGTACTTTACCTCCAGCTCCGCGCCCTCCAGGGGGAGCTTGTCTCCGCAATCCTCCAGCACATCGTGCAGAAGAGAAGCCGCCAGCGTCACATCGTCATCAATTCCATAGTTGATCAATGTGCTGCAGACCTTCAATGGATGGCTGATATAAGGGGCGCCATCCTTCCGGTGCTGCCCCTCGTGCAGCCTCCTGGCAAGAGACAGCGCGACAAGCGTCTGCGGAAGGTTTTTCGCGACCGCATAGCCCTTGATAAACATGTAGGATTTGATGTACTTCTCCGTGTCGTTTTTATCAAACTCTTCTTTGAATGGGATGCTCATGTCTTTTTCCATACACTCTTCCCTCCTGCCTTTCCTATTTTTAATGCCTTCATTATAACAGCTGCCCTCCGCGAATCATGCAATCTGTTTCCGTTCCGTATTCAGCTCTCTTTTCGGGACAGATCCTTTAAAAGCTCTGCCGCCGCATTCAGCAGCAGCTCCTCCATTTCTTCCGATAAAATAGAGCTTTGCTCCTCCGGATCATCCGCAGCTTCTTCGCTGCAGGCATCCGCCTTATACACCTCAATCTCGGCGATGTCCATCATGAGCCCCTGCTTTTTCAGACTATTTTCCAGCAGACCTGAAAGTTTTTCTTTGTTGTCCGAAGTATTTACCAGCTCGAGGGCCTTTTTCTCTATCATTTCAGGCGCCAGATGGACAGCCGCCCTTGCCGCTGCATCCGCTTTTTCTTTCAAAAAGCCGGCCAGACCGGGAATCCGCCCCAGGCTGCTCTGGTTTACATACTGCTCCACCGTATCTCCCATCTTTTTCTGCACAGCTTCATTGCCTAAGAGAGCCTGGTAATCCAGCCGGACATTTTGCAGACAGATCGTCAGCCCTTCCTCTGACTCCTGAAAAAGTATTTTCTCAATCGCAGTATCCTGTCCTAAATCGCGGGAAGCAAGTCCTTCGTTCAGCTTGGAGCATATCTTTTCCTCATAATGGTTTGCCAGCTCGCAAATCAGCCTCCCTTTTTTTGCATCCGGTATGTAATTCAGAAGGGCACGGAGCACATTTTCCGTATCATCGCCCAATTTTTGAAGCAGGCGGACCGGCAGGCTGTCTCCCTTGTCCGATTTTTCCGAAATGCGTGACAGCAGACTTGCGATGGCTGCCTCATAATTAATATTTGTTATTTTTACGGTTCCGTTCAGCATAGTTCATTCATCCTCCTTCAATACTCCGCTTTCTTTGCATCCTTGTTGTCCACCGCCCAGTCGAACCAGTAGAGGACTGCCAGGTCCGTGAGATTTTTATTGGCAATCCCCCTGCCATTCTCCCTCGGATAGAGATGTGAGACAAGTCCCATTTTACTCCACTCTCCCCTATCTATAGCACCATATGTTCCCCCGCACCGCTCAAGATTCCATACTTCTTAAAGGCGGATGGTGTTTTGCTTTCAATCTGATCTAAAAGCTGGATATTTCCATTCATAATTTCTTGAAAGGCATTTTCATCTGCTACAATCGGCTTGCCAATAGAAATCTTGCCGTTATATGAAAATGCAGGGTTCAGGTATTCCAGCAGAGCAATCAGATACCGCAGAGCTGTGGAGCTCCATGTTTTTGTATAGAATCCAAGCTTTGTGTAATACGTACCTAAAAACTGCTCCTTTCCCAGCTCCTTGAGGTCTTTCGCCAAGACCTTCTTTGTCAAATTCAGCGTTGTATAGTCGATGTATGTTTTATTGGTTTCAATTTGTTCGATTCTCATAGCCATCTTCCCCTCTCGTCAGTATTCAAACGCCTTTAATGCTTTCTGCACCCTGTCTTTAAATAATTCTTCTGAGTTCTCATGCACTGAATTCATAACCTTTTCATAGACCGCATATCCTGGTTTTGTAAATTGAAAAATGTCCTTCTGCGGCGACAGGAAGCGGATCAGAACCATAATATTTTTTACCTCATCCGTATTAATTGATTCCCCTCTGCTTGACAAAATCGCAAACAACATTCCCAGCCTCCAGGTCATGGCCTTCGCGCAAATTATGTTAAAATAAACCCCCGCCAAAGGAATCTGCCCCAGTACCTTGTCCACCATAATATCAAATAAAATTTCATTTGAAATATTCTTTACAATCAGCATCAAAGCATCTTTTTCGATAGGCTTTCGTCCATATAATTCTCGAATTTTATCGATCATCGGTGCATAGTGTGTGAAAATAACTGCACCATCTGCCATCAGTGTTGTGGGGAAGCCAAATACACCGCTAAGCCCCTGAAGTACAATGTTGCTGTTGGCGTAGTCGTTGATAAGACGGTATGATTTTGCTGTGCTTTTGGTATTATCTGTTTCTTCCTTCATATTGATCCCTCCCATTCACTCTTTTTATCATCACAATTTTATTATAATCTCCGTTCAAATAAAAATAGTCATTTTAAGAGAGACATTTAACTACAGACTATATTGGCGCTGCAAAACTCCGATTGTTTTCACACACTTTCAACTATTACGCAAAATAGGAAAAAGACTGCCGCAATAGATTCCTATTCTGCAACAGTCTTGTTACGATAATATTTATTGATAATTGCCGCTATTTTTCCCCCTCTGCAATTCGAACTGCCTCCTCTGCGGATGCCATACCAAACATCACCTTCAGCAATTCATTTCCGTACCTCTCATACATAGCAATTGGAATATTCAGGCTGGTTTCTATCATTTGACTGCTCAATGTACAATGATCACAATCAACGGCATGTTTATATCGAATTTCTCCATCTCTCATGTCCAGCTCAAAATTGCCAAAGTTTAATCCAAAATTGGCACGCGTTATAAATTCTGCAACTTCTTTCCTTTGTTCCTCATCAGCCGCCATATCAATACAGCCATATGAAACATAAAAGCAATCTTCGATTTTAATCACAAACCGAATATGGTCTAATTTACTCTTAAGTTTAAACCGCATACGGATAATCCCTTTCTCCTGATCAAACTCATAGTGGTATTCCTGCTCCTCCATATGAGAAATTAACGTATTTGCAATCTGTTTTGAATATCCCATAACATCCTCCTATAAAAATTTATTTTTACTGACTACACTGAAAATGTCGCTATAAGCTTATCCCGTTCTGTACGCACTGCATGCAGTACTTCAAGCGCCTCCAGCGAACATTCGGACAATTTGTCCGCGTATTGTTCTATTTTTTGAATTGTGTCCCCATCCTCCCCTCTATATGTACTACTGTGTGATTTTAAAATAGATTCTTCGATTTCCTCGAAATATCTCTCTATACGGAGTCCAAGTCTTGGAAAGAGAGAAACGTTTATTTCTTTTATCGTCTCCTCTATATAGTCATTATAAATACTATATGTTTTCCCTATTAAATACCGGTCTGGATCGAAAAAACTCCTTTCAACTCTCGTTTCCACCGGCTTTGGAACCGTAAATGCCCGAATGCATTCTATAAACGCATCTTGAAGCTTCTGTTGAGGATTTGCCATTTCATATCGGCCCCCGTGCCCCTCCATTTTGTTTTGAAGCTCGGCCGCAAAGCTTACTCCTGCCGTATAAATACTACTTTTTGCTTTCACACAGTATAACCTTGCCCCATACTTCCTCTTCATCTCTTCTAATTTCCCCCGTAGACTATATAGGAGCACCGTGTGAAGTTCATCTTTTGTTTTAATTATGTCTTCTGCAATCTGTGCGTGCAGCAGATTCCGCCTTAGCCGTTCCTGTCTTCTCTGCTTCTTGATGCTTTCCTCATTATCTTCTCTTAGGCTGCAAATAAAAGTTTGCAGTTTTCCCACATAGATGTCACATTCTTTTTTAACGCGTCTCAGCTCTGTATATGCCATAGTCAGCGGCGTATCTGCCTGCAGAACATACCTATATTTTTTTATCATATCGACAAGCCATATATCGAGCCCGTCTAAAAATGCATCATTTTTATCTTGAGAGTCTACCCGAAAGTATTTACCCCTTCCAATTCTTTCATTTCCAAATTCTCCAAGTATCTGTCTCGCCCTGTCCTCCAAATCCCGCAGCTGTTGTTCTCCCTGCTGGAGATAATTTAGACAATTTAACACGGAGATGAAATTTCCATTTGTAAGCCTCTGCATTTCCCTCAAAAATTCGCGCTCTGACTGCTTTCCAAATTGCGAGGACATGTAATTAATAATGCAAAAATCGGCTTTCCTTATTTCCTGTTTTGTAACCGCATCAAGCTTCTCTTTTTTATCATCTTCCAAACCTGGAGTATCAATGATAATAATATCATCCTTTAAAAATTCAGAAGGCGTTTCAATATATATTTGGCAATCCCGATAGCTGTCATCTTGCTGACGCTTTGTAATAATTGACTGCGCAGCGTATTCTGTAACCTCCCTTTCTTCGCCGCTTACCAGATTTTTTAATACAATCCTGCTCCGTCTGCCATACCGAATTTTTGTGACAACCTTTGTTACAGGCATAATCCCTGTAGGAAGACTGGTGCCAAGCAGTGCATTGATTAGGGATGATTTCCCGCTGGAAAACACCCCGCATACTACGATGCAAAACGGTCTGTGCTGTTTTGCCAGAGCAAGCTTCTCTTTTCCATAAGAAGTAGTTCTCTGCAATTCTCTCAAAAGCTCCTCATTCTCCCACTCTTCAACCGTTTTCATAGCGTCTCCAAATCTCAGCTATTTTTTCTCCGCACATGTCAATTTGTTTTACATAATTCCGCGCAGCTTCATCCTCCCGCTGTTTTCTAAAATTGCTTTCCCTATGTCCCATGGCTCCTGCAGAAATCACTGCACCGCAGGCTGCCCCAGCCGCTCCTCCAACAATATGCTGCGATATAACGGCTCCAATAACCGCTCCTGCAACTGCGCCGCCTATACTGACTTTTCCCATTGTCAATCCAGATCCCTTTTCGGCCACTGCTTCCTGGAGCGTCAGTACGCTTAGCGCCTTAAGTACTTCCTGTCTGCACTGCGCGTTTTCTACGGATTCCATCCAGCGTCCTTCCTCGCTCATTCTGCTAGACCATCGCTTCACTTTCGTCTGGAAGGTATGGTTCAGGTCGTTAAACCGAATTCCTCCTTGATTTATCTGAAAGCGAATCGTCTTTACCATTTCCTCTTTTAAAGCTGACCATTGCGTCAGAAATGCATCTGCACGTGTCATAGAATCACCCTTTCTTGCACCTCCACAGCACAGGACAGCGGGAAAACCGTCCTGTGCCATGGCAATTTATTTTTGTATCGCATATGTCAATATTTCTTCCTCTGAATATGTCTTGTCGCCCAAAAGCTCCGATATCTTATTAAAGCATAAAACCATATCCTTTTTAATTTTCTCAAATAATGCCGCCTTTTCATCATAGTCAAACTGTCCGGATCTAATGTCATCTATCAAATCCTGCAGCTGCTTCTGTTTCTGCCGCATCTCTAGTTCAATTGCCCCTGTAAGCTCACCTGACTTATAAACCAGTTCCTGCTCAAAGGCAGCTTCGATCTTCATGGTAATCTCCTCTTTGCTATCCGCAATGCTTTGTACAGTTGCCCCCTTCATCCCAAGGATAATTTGGTTCCCAATACCCGAAGCGTTTTTCCGCAAGCTTATAATTCCCCATATTGCACGGGCAGCATAGTAAATCCATGCGGGCGGGAAGATAGAGGCTACTACAAAGGCGAGTATATAATCTCCCATCTCCTTCATTAAATTTTCTTTAATAAATGTGCCCCAGGGTTTTTTCCCTTCAACGCCTGTGGTGATCATATCATCAAAGTTGAAAAGCAAGGCACCGCTGATGAGCGCCTGTATGATACTCATATCCCCTGAAACGGGATCTGTAGCCCCCTCTGTTTTCGTCCTGATTCTTTTAGCTGCTGATTCGGTTCCCCTCTGACCTGCCGCAACAACATCCGCAACCAGCTTCTGGAAATCAAATCCGTCCAGCTTTACACTTTTTATATTTTCCGCATAACCCTGCAGTTGGCTGACCAGACGCTGGATAACAGGCTCGCTGTTTACAATGATTTTATTTACCATTTTTTCAACTTCACTCTGTATATAAGCCTCCACTAATTCTATAATAGGCCTCATTAGCCTCTCGAACTCTTTATCCCGGGCCATTTGGTCTGCCCCTTCAGGATCAAAAATATCCTGAATCCTGTATTTGGCTTTTAAAGCGAAGATCTTCCCCTCGTCCAGTATTCCAAAGTCAATTTTCTTTCCTTTAAAATAATCATCCCAATTATTTTCACTGCTCGTTAGGAAATTTTGATAGGCAGACTGAACATTTACCAGCATTTCTCTCATGCCCATATCCAGCGCCTGATTCATCCCATCTAAGTTCCTTATAATTTCATCGATTGCTGCCTGCTGCTTCTCTTTTTTACTCTCTAGCTCCTCTACTTTTGATTTACCCAGTTCCAGAATCTCTGCCATATGATCGCTTGTGGAACCAAGCATGCCTGCCATGCGGGGCATAAATCCTTTATATCCTGCTATATCCCGGTCATCCGCTCCCAGGAACTCATAAAGAGCTTTCTCAAATTCTGGCACGCCGGTGTATGCGTCTTCTTCGGGCTTCACCTCCTTATCTATGTATATGATACCTTTCCGTTCCCTTTTAGGTATTCCAGTACGTGCACAAAATGAAGTCAATGCATCTATACAAAACACTCGGGAATCATATAATTTTTGATCAAAATTTCCATCATCATCTGTAAATACATCTTCAAGATCATGCCTCAGTTTTTCCCGGAAACTATCTTCATCCTGCTCTTGAACCATATTATACCAGTTCACAACAAAAAAAACATTTTTCAACTGCCTGCGGCGGAAATTCTTTTCCACATATTCCTTTGCTTTTTGATCCATTGCCTGCGTCGCATGCATCATAAATACAATCGCATCTGCTTTTTTTGCAAAATCCCCTGCCGTCTTATCGTCTGTCGTTGTATTCCCCAGGCCAGGTGAATCCACAAAAATCACCGTTGGATTTCTTAGCCTGCGTTTCAATTCAACATAGGAAACTTCCGTGAATTTCTCCTCATTCTGGAATTCCAACCGGTATTTCTCTCCAAACTCGGACAAAGGGATAATCTCATCAGGCCGATCCGTGTCACGGTACTTAATGACTGCTTTGTCGCTGTCCTCTCCGTTTACAATTTTGGTAATGACCGGCGTTTCCGGGTTAATGGAAACGGTTAGAAGCGGTTGGCGCATCATGGCATTCAGCGTAGTTGATTTTCCGGCGCTGAATCCGCCTGTAAACATGACAGAAAATAGACCCTTCATATATTCCTTAATTTTATCTGCAATCTGATCCGCCTCAACATTCATTCCCGCCATGCGAAGCTGTTCCTCATACTGAATCATCTGGGCAATTACACTGTCCCTAAGTGCCTGCGCTTTTGTTTTTCCCATACCTATTTCCTCCTCGTATAAATAATGATTATCCAAACATCTCCTCCAGTTTGGGCAGTTCTTCTTTTTGAATCTGCAAAATCAAGCTGCGCCTCTGTCCAGCCCACACAGCTTTCTCCTTTAATTCCGCCAACCTATTCAATACCAAATTGACAAAGCTTTTATATTCCTCCTCCACGGCATTCCCTGCCTCCTCTGCGAGAACATTAATTGAGCGGGAGCATTCTTCCTGCACTTCCTTGTTTATAATCTGGCAAAGACTATGTACCTGTCGGATCATTGCCTCTCTATTCTCCGCCTCTATTTTTTCCCTGGACAGTTTTTTTACTAATTGTGAACCAACGGCCGTCCCCACTGCCAGTGGAACATAGCCCAAGACAATTGCCGGTATAGCCACAGCCAGCATCGCCTTGCTGTAAAAATTCAATTTTTTCTTTGTGTTAGAAGCGTCTTTATCAATCTGGATTTTCCATTGGATTTCCTTTTGTGGAATAGGTGCAGGTTCTGTTACTCCTCCATTTATATTTTCCTCAAAAAATTCTCCCGCATCATTTTTCATTACTTCTGTTAGTCTTTCACCTAATCTTTTTAATTCCTCTTTCATCAATTTTTGCAATTGTCCGATACACTCTCTTCCTGCTGTTTCCAGAAATCGGGGAAGCATTCTTCCTGCATAATTTATATCTTCTGTTTTGTGAAGAGTCTCCACAATATTGCTCTCCAGGCTAGCAGTATATTGATCGATTGCCTTATAGCAGGAATATTGTATCGTTCCTTTTATTTCACTTCTTGCACGGTCTGCAGCTAATTTTCCTCTCCGAATCATCTGCTCCTGATGGCTCCTCAAGCTGCAGATAACCTGCTCGATTTCATCCGCATCCAAGGTTGTTTGTTCCGCCAGTTCGTCTAACGCTTCTTTTGTCTCCCTCAGGCAGATCCTAGCGGACTGAAGCTCTGACAGCTCTGATAACTTCTGCTTTTCCGTAATAAGTTCTTCATGGATGAATGTTCTAAGCTCACCCGTTCCGATCTCAAAAAATCTCCCGTCTTTTCCTATAGATTTAAGGCACCAATCCACCCGATCCCTTAAAGCTGTATAATCTTCCGAACTGCTAATCATCATCCCATCCGATAATAAAATAGCAAATCTGGGAGCCCCAAGATAATTCTGTATATATAATGTAATAAATTCTCTCTCCACTGCTGTAAGCAGACATGTCGCACTGGTTATCAAAAAAACATAGTCCGCCTTTGCCAGCTTTTCTCTCCAATCAAAATCCGTAAATCCCGCCTGGCTGCTGATGATTTCGATATTGATCTCTCCTAAAAACGAATTCGTTCTATATAGCTGAAGAACAATTGGCTCATTTGTATCCTCTATTAGCCGATCCATATCCTGTATCACATCGTCTTTCCCCTCGGAAATTTGAATATCAACCGAACTATTTATATCCTGGATGCGGATATTTTCCGGAAGCACCCGGATATCAAAGGCCTCCTTTACCGCCTCCAAAGCTCCCTTTAAATGTAACGTAAGAAACGTAATGTGCAGTTTATTGTGCGGATGCTGCAGAGCAGCGTTTTCCGCCATTTGCACTATTTTATTCTGTTCCAATTTCCTCCCAATATCAGCGCAGGCTTCCCGAACTATTGATGCCGTTCCATTCTTCATTGCTTCATTTCCTCCTAAATTACACTTACAATTTGTTCTGTTCTTCGATTCAGCTCCTCATCCGTATAAAGCTCCGTTCCCGCAAAGGGCCTTTTTCCTGTTAGCCTGTAATATTTTTCTGAATTTGCAAATACACGTAGCGCCTCCATTCGTTTTGCAAGAATGGGATGATCCGCAAAAAGCTCCTGCAGATACCCAATTTGAGAATGTCTCAGGCTGTCGCTGGTACTCTGGATATATGTATCGACATCAAAATTTTCAACTGCTTCAAATCCAGCTTCCAGTCTTAATAGGGTACGGCAGGCAGTATATATATCTCCACAGCAGAGCAGCCCCGCACGATCCGCAGAAATTTCTGATCGCCTGCTCCATGCTTTCAGCGGCCAGGATATCAACTGATATACAGCTGGTCCGACAAGAGGAATCAACTGCGAAAAACTGCTCATGGTACTAACAACTGTATGGTACAGCACATGTCCCAGAGCAATATGCCCACACTCGTGCCCGATAACAAAGCACACCTCATCATTTTCAAATATATTCTTCAAAAGACTGCTTACCGCAATATAAACAAACTCATCTGTTCCTACCGTCATCGCATTCAGGCCAGTAATTGATGATGAAATAACCGTATATGGCACATTAATTTCCAATGTTTTTGCGCAGTGTCTTATGATATCTCCTATTTCTGATTCTTGATCATCAATACGCAGTCCCGTCGAAAAAATCAATCCGTATTGAGCATCTACCGTCAAATCCACTAGACCGGCAAATGCTTTATTTACCATCGGCGAATCCAATACCCGGATAATTCCCGCATCTACTGGATGCGCAAAGTCAAGTGCACTGTCCCTGGATTTTTCTGAACGTTCAATTTTTTCATTATTCTTTAAAAACATTTCAAACGATGGACACTCTAAATTATATTTTTTATCCATATCTCCCCTTCTTTCCTCTCTTTGCGAAAGCATATTTAAAAACCACATCATCCATTTAATAGCTAGAGTATATCATCTATTACTATATAGCTTGTCACTTTCTGCGAAACATCTAACCCTCACAACCGACGGGAATCTCACCAAAATACGAAAGCAGCTCATTTAATTCATATAGCGTATATCGGCCTTTTTTCATGACATATATCATAATATTTTCTCTTCGTTTATTTTCTCTGAATGAATATCCTGCTGCTCCCAGTAGCCTCGTACCGTCCTGATAGTTTGGAGTCAGCCCCATTGTAAGCCATATTGCATTTTCTCTTGACACATTATAATCAGGATTTCGAAGTTTGCTAAATGTTTGCCTTGAAAAACATAATTTATTGTAATAGTCCGCATCCGTTTTATACCCTTCTTTTTCCATTTGCTTTACTAAAAGCTGATAAAAAGACTCATGATTTGCCTTTAACTCATTCTCAAGACTTGGATGCTTGGGTGTACTACAAAACTTTTCGACAATAGCCCCTATTTTTGAATTTTTACCATATTTAGATGCTATACTCTTGAGAGTCGTTTGATCGCATGCTTCAAGAATCTGCTTCAGCACAATCTCGTCATCAGAACGTTTTTCTGCAAGATACATCCCGCAAGCAGGCGAGATATGACAGAAATTTTGAAAATTATTTCTCCACTCCATTGAATTTTTTTGGCCCGCTATAAGACCAGTTACTAGATTTACCGCCATATCCTCCATAGAACTTTCGGCATTTTTTTCTTGCATCTTACTTAATAACTTTTCCAGCTCCAGTACATCAAAAAAATCAATCATATAAATCTCCATTCCGCCGCCTTTCAGCTGGCGGTACAAATAGTAATGAATAGGCATAGCTTGTGAATCCATCTTAATCGATTAGTTTCAATAAAAACATCTAATTGATCAGCTATTTTCAAAAAAGTGTACTTTTCCGAACTTCCATATTTTCTATATATAGTTGATTATATTGCAAAAACACTGAAAGTACAAGGAAATATGTACAATTTTACAAAAAAATACATTGTTCGGAAAAGTACACCTTTTCAAGCCATAAGCTCTCCTAATAAATCCTTACTTCACCCCCCTCGTCCTGTCATAAAACGTCGTTTTACTCATTCCGCACAGCCTCGCAGCCTCCTGCAGAGAAAGCTCCTTCTCCTTCCAGCGCCTATAAACCTCATAAAAGTTATCCGCATCGGTATCTGGGGTCTTCCAAATCTAACTCCCCGAGCCTTTGCCGCAGCGATACCCTCCGCCTGCCTCTGCCGTATATTGCTGCGCTCATTTTCTGCCACAAAGCTGAGCACCTGCAGCACAATATCACTCAAAAAAGTGCCAAGAAGATCCTTGCCTCTCCGCGTATCCAAAAGCGGCATGTCAATAACCACGATATCTGCTTTTTTCTCCTTCGAAATGATTCGCCATTGCTCCTGTATTTCTGTATAATTTCTTCCTAACCGATCAATGGATTTCACATAGAGAATCGCGCCCTCATTCAATTTTCGAAGAAGCTTCTTGTACTGCGGCCGTTCAAAATCCTTTCCGCTCTGCTTGTCCACATATATGTTTTCTTCCGGTACCTTCATCTGCGCCATCGCCAGCATCTGCCGATCCTCATTCTGTGTGGCCGAGCTCACCCTTGCGTATCCATACACCATTTGATTCATTTCACATTCTCCTCTCATTCTGTCCGCGGCTTCTGTTATTAGAACAGTCCCCATTTTTCAGTCATTTTATTAGTAATCGTTCAGACATTCAAAGTATACCGCGCCATTTCCGCCTTGTAAGATACTTCTTCCTGCGCTATACTAAAATCACATGATAGAAAAGGAGAGTTTTTCATGACTTTGGCAATAAATCCGCCGCGCCCCCTTCCCATTGGGCTGGACAATTTTGAAAAGGTCATCACCGGCAATTATTTTTATGTAGACAAAACAGAATTAATCGCAGACCTATGGAAAAATCAGGCCGAGGTCACGCTCTTTACCCGCCCGCGGCGCTTTGGGAAATCGCTGAATCTGAGCATGCTCCAATATTTCTTCGAAAATACAGGGGATGAGGAGATGAATCGCAGAAATAAGGCGTTATTTTCAGAGCTTGCCATCATGCGGGCTGGCACACCTGTCACCGGCCAGATGGGCCGCTATCCTGTCATTTCCCTGTCCCTTAAGTCTGCAAAGCAGCCGGACTTCTCTCTGGCTCTCTACTGCATTCGGGAGGAGATTGGACGCGAATTCAAGCGCCACAGCCGGATACTGCCGCATCTTGCGGAGGGCGAGGAGAAGAACCGCTTCCTGCGCATTATGAATCAGGAGGGAAGCGCGGAGGACTTCGCAACATCTGTCCTGTTCTTATCCCAATGCCTTTCCCGTATTTATGAAGAAAAGACCATCATTTTGATCGACGAATACGATGTTCCTCTGGAAAATGCGTACTTTCAAGGCTTTTATGAGGGGATGGCCGGCGTCCTGCGCTCTCTCTTCGAATCCGCACTGAAGTCCAACCCTCAGCTCCAGTTTGCAGTTATCACCGGCTGTCTGCGCATCTCCAAGGAGTCGATTTTCACGGGTCTCAATAACCTCAGCGTTATCTCCATTCTGAGCAATCAGTATGATGAGCATTTTGGCTTCAGCCAGCAGGAGGTTGACCGGCTTCTTCAGTTTTACAAGTTAGAGGATCGCAGGGAGGTTGTAAAGGAATGGTATGACGGATACCGATTCGGAGAATGCCAGGTCTATAATCCCTGGAGCGTTGTCAATTATATTGCGGAGGCCATTGCCGGCAAAGAAAGCTTTCCAAAAACGTACTGGTCCAACACCAGCTCCAACAGCATCGTAAAGGATCTGGTGGAGCACGCGGATCTGGAGCTGCGCACAGAAATTGAAAACCTGATTGCGGGACAGTCCATCGAGAAACAGGTCCACGAAGATATCACCTATGAGGATATTCACGAATCCGAGGACAATCTGTGGAATTTCCTGCTCTTTACCGGCTACCTGAAGGCCGTGGGAAGCCGTATGGAGGGGACGCGCCAATATCTGTCCCTGGAAATTCCCAATATGGAGGTCAAATATATTTATGAAAATACAATCACTGCCTGGTTTGACCGCAAGATCCGCGCCGCAGATTTATCGCAGTTTTACTCGGCGTTAGAAAATGGAAACACTGAGAAAATGGAACAGATGCTCACGGAAATCCTGTCAGAATCTATCAGCTTTTACGATTATGCGGAGAATTATTATCATGGATTTTTGGCCGGTCTCCTTCGGGGAAATGGCAAATATATCGTAAAATCCAACCGGGAAAGCGGACGCGGGCGCCCTGATCTCATTCTCAGGACGCCCAGCGTAAGAGGAAAGGCGATTATTTTAGAGTTGAAAACCGCAGACAGCCTAAGCGATATGGAAGGCCGCTGTCAGGAGGCGCTCCGGCAGATTGAAGAAAGCAATTATCGAAAAGATTTAGAAAAAGAAGGCTTTCGCCAAATCGATGCCTATGGCATCTGCTTCTGGAAAAAGGAGGCCATGGTGCAGAGGCTCCCTTAAACCCCAACCCGCGCCTTCCGCTCCATCATCTCATCGATCCGGCTGATATACTGCTCCACTTCCTTCACATTCTCACACCGCTCTCTGCGGTTTTCCCGTGGGAACACCACCTTGGTGGTGGTTCCTGCGCCGCAGGCCGCGATGGTCTGCATCTCCTCCATGATCAGAATGTTGTAGATGCAGGCCTTGCCCGGCCGGGCATAGCCCACATTTTCAAAATTCCCCGCCATATTTTTCTGCCGGTAGAGGTAGTAGGGCTCCATGCCCATGCCCCGGGCGCAGGCCGCGCTCCTCTCGATCATCTCCGGCGTGTTGGTGATGTGCAGGCTGCCGTACTCCTCCTTAAACATGTTGAGCCGCGCCGCCCGCTTGATGGCTAAGGAGTGCACGGTCAGGGAATCCGGATTCAGGCTGCGGATCTCCTCCAGCGTGTGCTCCACATCCTCCAGATTCTCCTCGGGGAGCCCCATAATCAGGTCCATATTGATATTGTCAAAGCCCAGCTCCCTGGCCAGATAAAATTTCTCCTTCACCATCTCCACCGTATGGCGGCGGCCGATGAGATCCAGGGTCTTCTGGTTCATGGTCTGGGGATTAATGGAAATGCGGGTGATCCCGTGAGAGCGCAGAACCGCAAGCTTCTCCCGGGTAATACTGTCCGGACGTCCCGCCTCCACAGTAAACTCCAGAGCGCGCCCTGTGTCAAAAAGCTGCTCCATGCGGCCAAGAAGCCGATCCAGATCCCCTGCCTCCAGGGAGGTAGGCGTTCCCCCGCCGATGTAGATAGTGTCGAGAGGCCTTCCCTCCATCCGGCCCGCTGTATACTCCATCTCCTTAAACAGGGCGGACAAATACTCATCCATCCGGTCCTTCCATTTTCCCACCGGGTAGGAGGTGAAGGAGCAGTACAGACAGGTGGTCGGGCAGAAGGGAATGCCCACATACAGGCTCCATCCCCTCTCATAGTCCAGAGGCGCCAGAAGCGCCTTCTCCCTGGCTCCAATCTCAATACAGAGGTTGATCTTCTCGTCGCTGGCCATATACGTTTTCTTCATAAAGGAGCGGATATCCTCCTCCTTCCACTCCTCCATCAGGCGGCTCAGGGCAATTTTGGTGGGCCGTATTCCCGTGAGGGAGCCCCAGGGAAGGGTTCTCCCCGTGCGCTTTATGAGCATTTGGTAAAATAACTTTTTCACCACATTTTTTGTCTCTGTGCGGTCCGAGAGGTCTGCCTTCCCGCAGGCCAAATCCGCGCAGCGCCATCCCTCCAGCCCGGACGGCGGGCAGAGGATCGTCCCGCCAGGCTTCTCCCCGCCGGCAGCCGGATCCGCCTGGCCGGGCCGCTCCCATATAAGGAGCGTCACCTCGCCTGCCCCCAGCCGCGTCTCCACATAGAAGGAAACTCCGTCCTTCACCTCATGGGCGTAAACCTCACCCGGATAAAAGGACATCAGAAGTTCTCTGATGTCCTGCTCGTATGCGTTGTCCTGTATCAATAAACCAATCATCAACGGAACCTGCCTTCTATCGATTGTAGTAGCTGACGGGATTATACTTCTTCTCATGTCCAATGGTGGTGGGATCCCCATGCCCTGGATAAACCATAGTGTCATCCGGAAGGACAAACAGCTTATCCACTATGGACCGCACCAGCTGGCTCATGCTCCCCGTAGGCATGTCCGTGCGCCCAAAGGAATTCTCAAAAAGCGTATCCCCCGCAAGCAGGACGTCCTCCTGGGGCAGGTAATAACAGACCCCTCCGGCGGTATGTCCCGGCGTCGCCAGCACCTTCCACTGAAAGCCCAGAAGATCCAGACTATCCCCGTCATGCAGCAGCTCATCCGCCCGGAAGCTCACCTGCTCCGGCCACATATGAAAGGAAAGGTTTTTTCTGGGATCCGAGAGCAGCTCCTGCTCCTCCTCCCCCGCATACACCGGCACGCGGAAGGCCCGCCGCACATCCGCCACCGCCGAGGTGTGATCGCAGTGCCCGTGGGTGAGGAGCACAGCCTCCGGCTTTAGCCCCAGCTCGCTGCATTTATTTAAAATATAGGCCCCATTGTCCGCCGGATCCACGATCACTCCGGCCTTCGTCCTGTCATTGTAGACAAGGTAGCAATTGGTGCTGATAGGTCCCAGCACGCATGTCTTTATCCTGAAATTGCTCATAATTTATCTCCATTCTGCCGCAGCCCCTATCCGGCCGTTCTCTGAATATCCAGCACGCCCTCGATCTGGCGTATCCGGTCCGTCAGCCGGTTCAGCTCCTCTGTGCCGTGAATATCAAAGGTCATGATAATCGTGGCCTTTCCCTGCTTGCTGGTGCGCACGTTCATAGATGTAATGTCAATCTGCTTCTCCGTAAATACCTTGGAGATATCCGCAAACATGCCGATCCGGTTGTTGGCAAAGATCTGGATCTCCGTGGAGTACTGCTCATTGCTGTTGTCATTCTCCTCCACCTGCCACTCCGCCTCAATGATCCGGCTGCGCTCATCCTCAGGCAGATTGATCATATTGATGCAGTCCGTGCGGTGGATGGACACTCCCCGCCCACGGGTCACAAAGCCCACAATCTCGTCTCCCGGAACCGGGTTGCAGCACTTGGAAAAGCGCACCGCCAGATCATGGATCCCCTTCACCGTAATGCCGCTCTTATTCTTGCGCACAGTGGCGGTGCCGGAGCGCCCTTCTGTGTCCGCGATGCCTCCCAGCACATCCTCGTCCGTAATCTCCCGGCGCTGCTTCTTCTCCCGCTCCTCCTGCATCTTGTTGATGACCTGGCCCTCTTTTAAGCCGCCATGGCCGATGGAGGCCAAAACCGAGTCCCAGTCGCGGAAGGCGTAGCGCTTCATCACTTTCTCCATGAACTCCGGTTTCGCCAGCTCCGCCCAGTTGATGCCCTTGGTCTTGCAGTAGCGCTCAATCATCTCCCGGCCCCGGACGATGTTGTCCTCCTTCATCTGGGTCTTGAACCACTGGTTGATCTTGGTCTTGGCCTGGGTGCTCTTTACAATCTTGAGCCAGTCCCGGCTGGGACCCTTGGAATTCTGGGAGGTGACAATCTCAATCTGATCGCCGTTCTGAATCACGTACTCGATGGGAACCAGCTTTCCGTTCACCCGTGCGCCCACCATCTTGTTGCCCACCGCACTGTGGATGGCATAGGCAAAGTCAATGGGGGTGGAGCCGCTGGGCAGGGTCTTCACATCGCCGGAGGGAGTGAAGCAGTACACGCTGTCGGAGAACAAATCCAGGTCGCCCTTGACCATGCTTAAAAATTCCTTGGAATCATCCGTATCCCGCTGCCACTCCAATATCTGGCGCAGCCAGCTTAGCTTCTCCTCCTCCTTGCCCGCCGCCACCTGGCCGCTGCCGCTCTCCTTATACTTCCAGTGGGCCGCAATACCGTACTCCGCCGTGCGGTGCATCTCATAGGTCCGAATCTGTATCTCAAAGGGCTGGCCGTTGCTGCCGATCAGCGTGGTGTGCAGGGACTGGTACATATTGGGCTTGGGCATGGCAATATAGTCCTTGAACCGCCCGGGAATGGGAATATACATCTCATGGATAACTCCCAGAGCCGCATAGCAGTCCTTGACCGTGTCCACCATGATGCGGACGGCGAAGAGATCGTAAATCTGATCCAGGGTCTTATTCTGCTTCACCATCTTTTTGTAAATGCTGAAGAAATGCTTCACCCGGCCCCCCACCGAGGCCTTAATCCCTGTGGCCTCCATGTGCTTCTTCACCTCGTCCACAATGGACTGGACAAAGGCCTCCCTGGCGTCCTTCCTGAGATCCACCTTCTCCACCAGGTCATAATACACCTCAGGCATCAAAAATTTGAGGGACAGATCATCCAGCTCAATCTTGATCTTGGAAATACCCAGCCGGTCCGCAATCGGCGCGTAGATCTCCAATGTCTCCCTGGCCTTCTCCTTCTGCTTCTCCGGCTTCCAGTACTGTCCGGTGCGCATGTTGTGCAGGCGGTCCGCCAGCTTGATGATAATGACCCGGATATCCTTTGCCATGGCCAGAAACATCTTGCGCAGATTCTCCGCCTGAATCTCCACCTTATCCTTATCCCAGTTCAACTGGGTCAGCTTTGTGACGCCGTCTACCAGGAAGGATACCTCTGAGCCGAACTCCTTTGTCAGGTCGTCCAGGGTCATCTTGGTATCCTCCACCACATCGTGAAGCAGGCCGCCGGCAATGGTCTCCTTGTCCATCTCCAAATCCGCCAGAATAATCGCCACACAAAGGGGATGAATGATGTAAGGCTCCCCGGACTTGCGCTTCTGCTCCTTGTGGGCTTCCTTCGCCACCTTGTAGGCCTTCTCAATCATGGTAATGTCATCCGAAGGATGATACTTCCGGATGGTATTCACCAGGTCCTGGTACAGCACCTCAGGGCTGGTAAAATCAGCCGGCGCTTCCAGCTCAATATCCAGTTTTTCCTTTGTTCCCTCATTCGCCATATAATTCGGTCACCTTTTCCCTATTTGCCCTCGTAGACAATGGCCGACTCCACCGCGTAGTCCTTCAGGAGATCCCGCCCCTTAAGTCCGGCCAGCTCCATAACGAAACATATCTTTAC
The DNA here is from genome assembly GCA_944384065.1 of uncultured Enterocloster sp. Taxonomy (GTDB): domain Bacteria; phylum Bacillota; class Clostridia; order Lachnospirales; family Lachnospiraceae; genus Enterocloster. Next base: position 118,273 of record CALWRY010000001.1, read on the forward strand.
CACCCGGCCGCCCAGCTTCTCTACCAGGTCTGTCATGGCCTTCGTAGTCCCGCCTGTGGCGATCAGATCATCAATGATAACCACTTTCTGTCCAGGCTTTATAGCATCCTTGTGAATCTCAATCTCCGCCGTGCCGTACTCCAGCTCGTACTGTATGGAAACCGTCTCACAGGGAAGCTTTCCCTTCTTGCGCACCGGCACAAAGCCCTTGTGCTCTGCGTAGGACACCGGCACTCCGAAGATAAATCCCCGGGACTCCGGCCCCACCACCAGATCATAGTCCAGCCCCTTCACCATGGAGCGCAGGCTGTCAATGGCCAGGCTCAACCCGTCCGCATCCTGCAGAATCGTTGTCACATCACGAAATATTATGCCCGGCTCAGGAAAGTCCGGTATGCTTCTCACGTAATCTTCTAATTTTTTCATCGCTGTACCCATCCTTTTACCACTACATTATACTTGGTGTGCGTCACGCTGTAAACCCTGTAGAACTCATTTTATTATACTATTCCCAAAAAAGGCGCAGTCTGCATCCGCATTCCCGCCGGATCCAGACTGCGCCCTTCTTTGGTCCCTTTGCGCTTATCCCGCCGCCCTCCGAATCCCGTAAAGGATCAGGAGATGAAGGGGGTAAAATACGCTGAGAAGATATTTGAACTGCAGCGCGCCCCGCCTCCCATTGTACATCACAATGGGCACAAAAGCCAGGGCCGAGACACAGTAGCAGCTGGCGCTCTCTGCGGCGCACAGGCCAATGCCGCTGCCCAGCCGCGCCAGATCATTGCGGCGGAACCTGTACATAGCTGTAATGAACAGAACCCCCAAAATATTGTAGTCACACTGTCCTACCCAGGAGAGCACACAGCCCCCGGCCAGGGCGGCGGCCCTGAGAGAAGTCTGCCTCGTCTCCTCCATAACCGCTATAACCAGAATGCCAATGAACATGGTAAAAAGCATGTTCTGGTACTGAGGGTAAAATACCCTTCCATACACCGCCAGGTCAAAGGGCACCTCCGAAATCAGGGCAGCCGCCAGCATACGAATGCCATAGCCCTGCCTGTCCCTTGCCCGCACAAATTCCTCCGCAGTGAGAAAACCTAAGATAGGAAAGCCGAGACGCCCCACGTAACGGCAGGCCTGCCCTGCAATCACCCACACATGCCCGTCTGCAGCCGCCGCCTGATACGCTTCAGGGCCTCCGCCCTGGAGGATCACCCCCTGGATCACCACTGCCCCCAGATTGTCAATGAGCACCGCTGCAATGCCGATAAGCTTCAGCTGGTTTCCCGTAAGCCCCCGGCTTCTGCTTCCATATGCATAACTGCTCTGCCTTCCTGCATTCATAACCCTTCCCCATCCTGTACCGTTTCCCTGTCTTTTGACCGGAAATAGGTACCATTTTCTTCCATCATACCGCATCTTTCCGCAAAAAGCAAGTTTTCCCCCACTTTGTCCCCATTTTTCTCTAAAAAAATGGGTTTTATCCCCATTTTCGACCATTTTTTCCCAAAACAGAAAAGATTCCACAAAAAAAGCGGAAGATCCGGCCCCGCGCTGTGGCGTTCCGAATCTTCCGCTCTGTCTGTTTCTCACTGCCTCTGTCAGCCGATCTCTGCTCCCGCCGGCATCTTCTTCTCCGGCACCATGAGGGACAGATTGCCCTCTGCGTCCTCCGCGCACAGGAGCATTCCCTCGGACATGACGCCCGCAAGCTTGGCAGGCTTTAGGTTGGTCACCACCATGACTCTCTTGCCCACCATCTCCTCCGGCGTGTAGTGCGCCTTGATCCCGCTGACAATCTGGCGGGTCTGGCTTCCTATCTTTACCTGGGAGCACAAAAGCTTCTTGGACTTGGGCACAGCCTCACACTTGACGATAACCCCCACCTGGAACTGCAGCTTGGCAAAGTCATCGTAAGTGATCTCCGCCTTGGGCTCTGCGTCGATAACCGGCTCGTCCTCTGCGCCTTCCGGTGCTCCGCCGCCCTGGCTTCCCGCGCCTTCTGCCGCAGCACCGCCGTCCGCGCTCTGCCCGGCCGCTGCGGCCTGGGCCTCATGCATGGCCTCCACCTTGTCCATAACCTCCTTGATATCCATGCGGGCAAAGAGGATCTCCGGCTTCTCCGTCACCTTATTTCCTGAGGGATAAAGTCCGAATGTCTCCATCTGGGACAGCTCCCGCTTCTCTGTGCAAAGCTGGGAGAGAATCTTATCCGATGTCTCCGGCATGAATGCCTCCAGCAGGGAGGCTCCGATGGTGATGGCCTCCGTCAGGTTGTAGAGCACCGTGGCCAGACGGTCCTTCTTCCCCTCATCCTTGGCCAGGGTCCAGGGCGTGGTCTCATCGATGTATTTGTTGCATTTTCTGAAAATGTTAAAAATCTCAGAGATGGCGTCCGCCACACGGAGCTGATCCATCTTGGCGTCCACCTTCTTCACCTCATCCAGGACCAGGGCCTTCAAATCTTCGTCCACCGGCTCCGCAGCGCCCCGATTCTCCACCACGCCGCCAAAATACTTATTGGTCATGGAAATCGTCCGGTTCACAAGGTTGCCCAGGATATTGGCCAGATCGGAGTTCATGCGCTCCACCATCAGCTCCCAGGAGATCACCCCATCGTTCTCAAAAGGCATCTCGTGAAGCACAAAGTAGCGCACCGCGTCCACGCCGAAGAAATCCACCAGGGTGTCAGCGTAGAGCACATTTCCCTTGGACTTGCTCATCTTGCCGTCCCCCTGGAGCAGCCAGGGATGTCCGAACACCTGCTTGGGCAGGGGAAGTCCCAGAGCCATGAGGAAGATGGGCCAGTAAATGGTGTGGAAGCGGATGATGTCCTTTCCAATCAGGTGAAGATCCGCAGGCCAGAATTTCTTAAACTGCTCCGTGCTCTCCCCGTCGCAGTTGTAGCCGATGCCCGTGATATAGTTGGTAAGGGCGTCCAGCCACACATAGGTCACGTGCTTGGGATCAAAGGTCACCGGAATGCCCCAGGTAAAGGAGGTCCGGGACACGCACAGATCCTGGAGGCCGGGAAGAAGGAAATTGTTCATCATCTCATTCTTCCGGGAGACCGGCTGGATAAACTCCGGATGCTCGTTGATGTACTCAATGAGCTTCGGCGCGTACTTGCTCATGCGGAAGAAGTAGGCCTCCTCCTTAGCCGGCTTCACCTCCCGGCCGCAGTCCGGGCACTTGCCGTCCACCAGCTGGGACTCCGTGAAGAAGGACTCGCAGGGCGTGCAGTAGAGGCCCTCATAGTAGCCCTTATAGATGTCGCCCTGGTCATAGAGTTTCTTAAAAATCTTCTGCACCTGGGCCTCATGGTCCTTGTCTGTGGTGCGGATGAACTTGTCGTAGGAGGTGTTCATCAGATCCCAGATGCGCTTAATCTCTCCGGCGACCTGATCCACAAAAGCCTGGGGGCTCATCCCTGCGGCCTCGGCCTTCTCCTCGATCTTCTGGCCGTGCTCGTCCGTACCCGTCTGGAAAAATACATCATATCCCTGGGCCCTCTTGTACCGGGCAATGCTGTCCGCGAGAACGATCTCATAGGTGTTGCCGATGTGGGGTTTCCCGGAGGTGTAGGCGATGGCCGTCGTAATATAGTATGGTTTCTTACAGTTCTGACACATATGATCATACCCCTCTTTGTCTGTAGAGTTATGCTCTAAGTATAAGCGTTTCCGGGGGGTTCGTCAAGACGGCGGCGGGCATCTTGCTGCGGTTTACGGCGGCGGAGCGCTTGCTGCGGTTTGGGCGGCGGGCATCTTCTAAGTTGTATTTTCCCTACATATACTATATAATGTCGGTATGGCGGCGCCCTTTACGGTATGCGCTGTTTTGCAGAAAGGAGAATTTCCCCTATGAAATCTGTTAAATCCATATATCTGCGACTTCTCGCGGCACTGTTTGTATCCCTGTGCCTTGTCACCGGATGCTTTGGGCAGAATCCGTCCGCCCAGGACAACCGGGAGCAGACCGTTTCCTCCGCTGCGGACACATCCGCAGGCAGCTCTGACTCTGAATCTCCCAAGGAATCCTCGGATCTCCCCGGCTCTGATTCGCAGGCCGTCCAGGACAGCTTTGATCAGCTGGCTGAGGACATCTTCCGGGAGGAGGCCGCCAGCTCTCTGCTCGTCCTCCACTATACCCTGGCGGATCCGGAGGCCTACGGGATCACGGATTACGACAAAACCCTGGGCACCATCTCCCTTGAGGACAGCCAGGAAAGCCTGGACGAGGCGAAGGATCTCCTCGATGAGCTGGAGACCATTGACAGCCGCGCCCTGCGGGAGGATCAGCGCCTCACCTATACCATTCTCACCTCCTACCTCAACTACATTCTGGACGGGGAAGGCCTGGAGCTCTATGAAAATACCCTGTCCTCCTCCCTGGGCATTCAGGCACAGCTTCCCCTGCTCCTGGCGGAGTATGCCTTCTACACGCCCCGGGATGTGGAAAATTATCTCTCTCTTCTCACCTCCATCGAGCCCTACTACGAAAGTATTATGAACTTTGAAAATCAGCGGGCCGAGGCCGGCCTGGGCATGAGCGATGAAGTCATCGACCGGGTCATCGAGTCCTGCGGCGCCTATCTCCTGGACGCGGAGCACAGCTTTTTAGCGGAAACTTTTGACGAACGTCTGGAAAATATCCCGGATCTGACCGGGGAAGAAAAAGCGGCCTACAGCGAGAAAAACCGCCAGGCCATCAACGAATGCTTTGTTCCCGCCTACCAGGGCCTGATTGACGGTCTCACGCTCTTAAAGGGAAAAGGCGAAAACAGCATGGGCCTGGCCCATTTTCCGGAAGGCAAGGAATACTACGAATATCTGGTAAATCTGAACACCGGAACCTCCTACAAGGACATTCCCTCCCTCAAGCAGGCGGTCCACTCCCGGATGGCCAAGGATCTCACCGAGGCAGCCCGGTATCTGAACGAGGATCCCGCCCTGGCGTATCAGGCCGCAGATTACCGCTTTTCCCTCACGGATCCGGAGGCCATACTGGCGGATCTGGAAGCTCAGTGCCAGGAGGACTTTCCGCCCATCGGGGACTATGAATGTCATATCAAGGCGGTTCCCAAGGCCCTGGAAAGCATTTTGAGCCCTGCCTTTTACCTGACGGTGCCCATTGATCGGCCCCAGGACAACTCCATCTACATCAACAACGGAAGCACGGACGCGGCCCAGCAGCTCTACACCACCATGGCCCACGAGGGCTACCCCGGCCATATGTACCAGACCCAGTATTTCACCGCCCAGGACGTGTGCAATCTGCGCAAACTCCTGGATTTCACCAGCTATATCGAGGGCTGGGCCACCTACGTGGAATACTATGCCTACGGCCTTGACAATGGGCTGGATCCGGATCTTGCCCAGGTGCTTCGCTGCAACTCCGCCTTCACCCTGGCCCTCTACGCCGCCATGGACATCTACATTCACTACGACGGCTGGAGCATGGAGCAGATTCAGGATTATCTGGAGACAATGACCGGCATCACGGATCCGGAGGTAGTGCGGGAGGTTTACCTGCAGATTGTGGAAAATCCTGTCAATTACCTGGAATATTTTACCGGATACATGGAGATCATGGACATGCGGGAGCAGGCGGAGGAAACCCTGGGAAATGATTTCACCGCTCTGGAATTCAACCGCTTCCTTCTGGACATCGGGCCCGCCCCCTTCCGGGTGATAAAGCCCTATTTTAATGAGTGGCTGGTGGAGCAGGCCGGGTGACGGACGTCTCTCCAGACGTCCGCTCCTTGCCAGAGGCACAGCCGGACAGCCCTACATCCGCATAGCCACCTCCCCGTGGGACGGGTACTGAGCCATGGCTTCTCTAGGGAGCATATAGTATTTGTACCGGCTTGCACCGGAATCGCTTCCGTCATTCCAGCACACATCAATCTCGTAGGCCTGGCCGTCTATCATCACCTCGTTCCAGGCGTGGTTGCTGCCGCTTGCCCTGACACAGTCAATGCCAGCGCCCTGGCAGAGCGCCTTAAACAAAAACGCATAGTCATTGCACTTGCCGAGCCCGCTCTCATAGACCTGCAAGAATGTATACTTTACATCCCCCGTATAGTTATATGACATAAGGCTGCAGATCCAGTTGTTGAAAATGTCGATGGCCTGAAGCTCATCCATGCCGTCATATACTCCCAGCTGGGGAACCACATCGTAGGTATAATTCACCCAGGCGTACAGCTCATAGGGGGTGCAGGCCTTTTCGCTGTGCCTGTTATTCAGCCGGTTGCTCACGATCACCTCGCAGTTCCCTTCCGGCCCCCTCTGAAGCCCTGCCCACACGCAAGGCATATTGGGTATCTCTGTTCCCTCGCCTGTCTGGATGGTATATTCGTCTGTAAACGTCTTTACTTTCTCCTTCATCAGGCTATTGAACCACTCTGCGGAAATACTCGGGTAGTCCCTGCTGGTCAGGACTACCTCTCCCACACTTGGATTGTTCATGAAATACATCAGGGTCGCGTCAATGGCCCTCTGCTCTTCCTCTGTCAGGGTGACTCCCTCCCGGACCGTGTATACCGGCGCGGTGTCCTGAAGCTCCACTGTGCCCGCAAAGGCGGAGAAGGTCATAAAGAAAGCTGCCACAAAGCTGCACACGATTGTTCTGATTTTCATACTCTTTTTCTCCTAACATATTAAGTAAGCATTTGCAGTTTCAAACAAATACGGTCACGCTGCCCGCCGGGCAATCCGATTCACCTGCCTTTCCCAGAACCGGCCGCCGGCTCCGCCTTCCATCCGGAGAATCCCGTCGATCTCTCTGTCCTGAATATAGCCGTAAGCATCCAGCATAGCCGCGGACCGCGCCGGAAGCTCTGCAGGCATCTGTGTGGTGTCAAAAATTCCCAAGCGCAGGGAGGCTTCCGAAAGTTTTTCCAGCATGAAGGCCTTATCCGCGCTTCCCCGAACCAAAGGCTCGCTCCGGATGATCCTTCTCAGCTCTTCCATGTCCTCCACCGGATAGGCCAGGTTGGGGCACATACGCTTTAACAGCATGGAAACCCGCCTTAAGGTTTTCCTGCCCTTCAGGTTCTTTGGATTCTCCACCGCTCCCTCAAAAACAATAGGAAATACCGGAACGTAGGGGTCGTTTGTAAACACGGCGCACAGGATCACTTCCCTGGGCTTAAGGGAAACCTTATAGCTGACAGAGATGCCCACGGCAAACACATCCTTTGCGTCCACAACCATTTTTTCAAAAAGGGCGGGCACAAAGAAGTTCCGGGAGTAGGATGCCCCGTCTGCAGAGATCAGGGCTGAGTTTGCCGCGCGAAACAGGATATCCCCGCACTGGGATCCGGAGAGACTTCGGTACTGCCTGGCTGCCTGCCAGAGCTCGATCCTTGAAATTCCATCCTTCATTCGGTATTTCTCAAGGATCCTCTCCCTGTGTGCGGCGGCTCCCGCCCTCTGGGCCCGGGTCATAGGCAGAAGACCTGCCTTCTGCCGGTACTGCTCATAGCCCTTCACACTTTCTTCCAGCATTCTTTCCTTCATAAATACACGCATTCCAATGCCCTCCTTGCTCATGTTCTCAAACCATGCCCGCAAAAAGCTGCGGCGCCCTTGCACACCGCAGCTTACTTGTCCGGACTGACACGCTACATTTTTTCTTCCAGAGCCCTTTTCTCCCGAACCACCTCCTCATAGTCTCTGTTTAATTCCTTGATCATATCTTCAGCCAGCCAGATCTGATACAGAAGATAAAATACTGCGGCCAAAAGGACCGCGCTTACTGCCACGAGCATTTCAACAACAGGCGCCTGTCTGTTTCCCACTTGCAATCGCCTCCTCTCACTTATTCAATCAGGAGGAGCCGCAGAGTTTTGCCCGCTTTCGAAACAATTTTTGCAAAAAAAATAGCCCGGCCAGCTGGCTGAGCTATTTTTCTCTTTAAACGGATCAGGAAAGCGGCCTTTCCTGCCCGCCGGGCTTCTTTCTCTCCTCGTCTATCCAGGCAATGGACTCCCTCACCATATCCGTCACCCGCTCCACTTCCTCCCGGCTCATGGTCTTGGGATGGGCAATCTTATTGCGAATCTGCCGGATCATATCCAGACTGCCGGCAAACGCAAACATTTTCTGGCTCCAGTCCTCCTTTCTCTCCCGCTCTGCCGGAAAGCGGCCCCTGTCCAGCACAAAGGGGAAGATGGCCGGCACAGGGCCCTTGGCGCAGACCTCTGCTATCTTCGCGATGGCCGCCTCATAGGGCTCCCCGATTTCCACATTGAAAACCTCTCTGAGAACCTTCTCAAACGCAGGATCCGGTTTTCGTCTGTCCATGCCCTGGGTCCCCCGGGCCATGTAAAGGCCCTGCACCCTCCGGGCCAGCTTGTCCAGTTCCTTTTTATAGGCTTCGTCGTAGCCGGAGAACATCTCCTTGTCATAGGTGCAAAAATAGGGGAATCCGTAGTGCATAAACAGCCGGTCCGCCCTGTCGTATGCCTTTACATTGTCCTCCAGGCTTCCCTTGTCTAACCCCTCCTCTTTCACAAACTCCAAAACTGCGGGCCGGGTTCTATCGCGGCTCCATTCATTGTGGGCGAAGGAGTTGAGAAACTGGTAATAGTATGGATACATATCCTTCCCCTTCTTCAGGTTGTCGAAGCACTCCTCTATCTGCCGCTCCTGCTCCTCCTTCCACTGCTCATATACCTCTCTGGGCTCCGCATCCGCCTCCCTGGCAAATGCCTGGATCAGATCATTGGCCGCCTCCCAGGCCCCGTGGAAGTGGTTTTTAGGCTGCTTTTTCCCCACATAATACTGATAGGCTGCCAGAATCTCGGCAGCCGCCTTCTGTTCGATAATCGAAGCTGGCCGGCCGTCTTTTTTCTGTTTCTTATCCTGATAGCGGGAACCCACCTCTAAGATTTCCGCCTTCCAGAGGATATAGACCGCCTTCTCCCGGAATTTAGCGATGGCATCCAGCTTTTGTTTCATCTGCGCCGTCTTGCCAATCCCCCTCCGGATGGCCTCCAGCTCCGGAATCACATCCTTCTCCAGCCGTTTCTGGGCTGCCTGGTCGGTCTTTTTGGCCTGCTGGCCCAGCAGTCCGCCAATCCCGCTGGCCAGGTTTTTCTCCGCAGCCTGCTTTGCCTTCCTGGCCGCCTCCTGGGCCCCCTTAAAATCATTCAGGCTCTCCTTCTCCTTTATCTCCTTCATCTGCTCGACATTCTCAGCAAATACTTCCCGCTTCTTTCCCGTAAAGGCGTTCATCTGCTGCGCGCCGTCATAGTCGCCCAAGTCAAGCCGGACGACTGCCTCCATCTGCTTAAAAGCATCGTAGGTGCCTGTGCAGTCCTCGATAATGCCTTCTCCGGCAGAGATGTTGCTGTAAAAGATGCGCTCCACGTGGACGCCCTGCCTCTCCGCAATCCGGCAGGCAAAGACCAGGGCCATGGCCGCGTTGCGGGTTCCCCCGGTGAAATCCACGTACAAACGGCAGTCATCTTCCTTTTCGTGTTCCGTGATATAGGCAATTACCTGGCGGATGGCCTCGGTGACATCGTCGTGGGAGGTGTTGAGAACCGGGGTATAAGGAATGGTGAAAAACATCGCCTCCGCCTCTTCTTTCGTATACCCGCAGGCGCTTATCGCAAAGTCCCCAACCTGGCTGCAGTAATAGGCGCTGCTGGTCTTTCCCTCCGCCGCCTCCACCGGGCGGTTTAACACCTCCGGCGTGCACAGCATAAAGATCTTCTCCAGCTTCTCCCCCTCCCTTGACAGGCGGTGGCAAAGATACTTGGTCAATGCCTCGTTGGTCTGCTTTCCCTCGTAGCGGGTCTCCCAGTTCTCCGCCCGGTATGTGATGGGCTGGGCATTGTCCCGCATCAGGCTGGGCATAAACAGCAGATAATTTTTCTTATTTTCCATTCGTCTATGTCTCCCTTCTCTACCGTGTTTTTCTGTATCCCTGGCCTTTGCCGTATCCCTGGCTGCTGGGGTTCTTCTGACCGCCGTGGTTTCCCTGGCCGCCTGCAGGGGCAGACGCCCTCAGCTGCTGTCCCTTTATCACGTCCTCCACATCCGGCAGCGGAATGGCGTCCTGCCTCTGCTGTCCGTATTCCTCCAAAGCCATATAGCGGGTGCGGTCCGCAGGGGGAATCTTCGCGGCATCCTTCATCAGAAGAAAATCGCGGATGGAGGGTTCCTCTGTCACGTCATGGCCGAGAAACGCCTTCATATCCTCCTTGGCCTCCGCAATCAGAGCCTTGGCCTCCCCGGAAGCCTCCCGGTAGGGCGCAAGGCACAGGCTGTCCCCGCCGTAAAGCCCCTCCTTTTCCTCCAGGTACAGTCCCTTAAGCCGCAGGGCGATGCGCCCCAGGCCAAAGGGCTTTCCCTTTCCGATGTTCTGGTTGCTGTTTTCCTCCAGCAGAAGGCCCCAGAGAACCATTCCCAGCTCCCTTCGGGTCAGATTTTCGAAACGGATTTTTCCCTCAAATTTTGCTCCCTTATCTAACGGGTGCAGGACAGAGAAAACATTTTTGTTTTTCATCCGGCTGTAGTCAGGCGTGAACACCCCCTTCTTGAGCCAATACTGCTTGACGCCTCTGAGGAGGAAATGTCCCGTATCATTGTAGGACACCACGCCCGGCCCCTTTACAGGCCGCAGATAATTCACAAAACTGGTGGGCTTGGGCTCGCCCGGAATCACGCTGCGCTCTCTCCCCTCCTCTGTCTCCCCCATAGCCCGGGCATCCGAGAAGGAGAGTCTTCCCCGATAGCTTCCCGCATCCCCAGTAAAGCCAAAGAGGGATTTGCTGTAGTCCAGCCCCGCGTTTTTCTGAGCCTGAGGAAGTCCCGCAAAGATATCCTGATTGTAGAACAGGCGCAGCCTGGGAGTGAATCCGAAATAAAGCCTGCCGCCCTTCTCAATATAAAATACAGGTTTGGGGCCGTCCCCCTCCTTGGGAAGGGCAAAAAATGTCTTGTCCATGCTCTCCACCTGGTTTCTTCTGGCCGCATAATCACGGCGGAAGCTGTCCACACTCTCCTGAGGTATGGGGATGCCCGCCGCCTCCTTATCCATCGCCGGTATCAGGTATATCGCCTTTTTTTGCTGCATATAGCCGGAGGAGAGAAGGCAGCCCTGCAGCGCCAGCTTTCCAGGGGCATCCACGCCGGTGACCTTACTGCCGTCCGGCTTTGTCTGGTAAGAAACCGGGATAAAATAGGGATGGTAGTCCCTGTTTGGCCTTCCCTTGTAGGAAACCCTGGGGCCCTTTGAAATCCTCGTAAATGAACGCCTGGGATCCTGCGGATCTTCCATGTTTTGGAGCAGATAGTGTCCCCTGTATTTATAATTCTTCAGGTACTTAAACCCATTAAATCCGCTGGTGATAATCATCCGCTCATTGAGGACATAATAGTTCATCTCTCCCTTTTTATTCCCTATAGGATCCTCCACCGCAGGGATAATCTCATACCGGCCCTTCGCGCAGCGCAGATATCCAGCCTTTACATTGCGCAGCACGGAAATTCGGACTGTTTTTCCGTCCGCCCCGCGAAATGTCTCCTGATCAGCTCCCAAAATATCCGCGTAAATCTTCCGGTTGCTGCTGTAGCCTCCGGATTTGGATGCAATATCCCGGTACATCAGATGGTTATTCTGGATATCGTCCGCCACAGAGGAGCAGCTCAAAATCTGCACATTGCCGCGCACCAGGCCCCTCACGCTGCTGCCGGGAAGCGCCAGGTTCCCGTAGCAGTCCCGATAAAAATTCCCCTTCCCGTCCTCGACGCAGATGGGCGTGAGGGCCTCTATCTCATACTCGATTTTTCCATCCAGAAGGTTTCCATCTATCACATTGTGAGGCTGTATCCTGTCTTTTTTATTCACCTTTTCGCTGATGCCCACGAAATTATAGGGAGCGAACACAGAAAGCTCGTTCGTATATTTGTTGTCCTTCATCCATCTTCCTCCCTTCTAGGCCATGGCAAAGAGCCGCGCGTACACAGTCACTGCCTGGCCGTCCTCGTCCGGCTCCAGATATTCCTTCACGTACAGGCTCTTTCCGTTTTTCATCGCTCTTCGCTTCACAAGCACCCTGCCGCTCTCCTTAGCTTCCGGAGCCTCCGTGATCATCACAGCCGTGAGCCCGTCCCCGTCCTCATAGACGTGCAGTTCCCCGTCTGCGGAAAATGCCCGGAGCTCGATAAGCTCCTCCCAGTTCACCTGAACCTGGGCGGCCGGGCCATACTGCATATCGCTGATCATGTGGACAATGGCCCACTCATAGGCTCCAAAGGCCTGCCGGGCCTCGTCCATATCCACGGTTCGGGCCGTCAGCCCCCTTGTAATCTGCATCATCAAATATTTTCCTCCCCTTCTCAGCATAACCCCGCAAGATCCTTCATGTACCCGTCAATTACGTCCCGGCCGGAGAGAATCTCCCCCGCATTCAGGTCGATCTCCGCCAATCGTTTTCCGCCGAGCTCCACCCGCAGGCTGGATCCGGCGAGATATCCCCTTCCGATGCCGCTTCCGCTTCCCAGAGGGAAGAGCCCCATTCCCAGATCCCGAAGGGCCATAAGCACCAGGCCGGCGCCCTCCTCCGTCTCCAGATCCACCCGGATCTCCACCTGGCCGCAGACCGGCCTCTGGGAAAACAGCTGCTGCTGGAACACGCCGCCGGTGAGCTTGTCAATGTGGATCCGCATCTGAACCGGCGTCTTCGCATTCTCCGCCTTATCGCCCACCACACAGTCAAAGAATCGGGCAGTGCCCACCATTCCCTTTGACTCCTTGTCGTAGGCAGCCCCAAAGAGGGCCTCTATCACCCCGTTTTTCAGTCCCCGGTAGGCAGCGATCTTCTCTATCTGGCTGCGCAGCGCTCCCTTTAAGGAGCTTGCGGGAACGATGAACTCGTCCTTCCGGTTCTGCATATTCACATCATCCGGCACGCCCGCGCCGTACTCCCTCACGCTGACAGATTTCACCAGAAGCGCGCCCTCCGTCCGGCCCGTGAGGACAAAGTGGAGGCGCCCGTCCCGGCTCTTTCCCCTCTCAATCAGAGCCGGGGCGATCTCTGTCCCTTCCTTTTCCTCCGCTGCCCAGAGTCTGCGATCCTGGGGATCCCTCATGGAGTAGACGGACTTTTTCACGGAGAGAAGCTCCCCGTAACCGCAGCCGTTGCTCTTCTGGCCTCCCAGCTGGATCTCCCCTGCGTGGAAGGCCGCCAGGCTCTCCTCCACAGCCTCCTCGTAGGGCGTATCCTTTTCAAAGAGATAGATGGCAAAGGAGAAACGGGAGCCAGAGGCCACTGACTCCATCTGGAATTTCTGGCCGCTTACCCGACCGCTCTTTAGGGTATTTCCCTGAACCGTTCCCGTCACCGGGTCAATTTTCACCCTGGGGCGCAGCTCGGTGTAGATAGCTGTCTCGGAAAAATAGCCGTCCTGGAAGCGGAGTTTGCTCTGGCCGTCCTCCTGGCTCGTGCTGCCGAAGATCTCGCAGGCCAAATCGCCGTTCCCCTCAAACCAGGAGCGGAAGGCCCCGGCGATTCCGGAGGCCTGGATAAACGGCTCTCCGGTTGCCGGGTGGACAAGCACCTCCCCGTACCGGCCGTCCCCGCTTCCTATGTGCAGGGGCTCCCGGCAGCTGGCCTGAATCTCATATTTTACAACCGTATCGTATAAGCTTGCGTACTTATCTGCCATCCTTCTTCACCTCCCGATTGGCATAGCGGATCTGCCCGATGATCAGCCGCATCCTGTACTTCATAAGCTCCTCCTGGGTCAGAAGCTCTCCAATGGGTATGCCGAGAAGCTCTCTCCCGTTCCTTCCCTCCTCCCCTAAGGGGACGGAGAGCTTTTCCAGCAAATCGTCTGAAAGCATGGCATTCACATATTTGTGAAGGGCGTCCTGGGTCTTTCTCCCCTGCTTTTTGGAGCGCTCGTCCTTCTGGGCGTCGTGCTCGATAAACCGCTCCAGCTGCTCCTTGGCCTCCATGGGAGCATACTGAAATTCCTGGCACATGGATTCCACCACGCCCAGCTTGCTCCCTGAAATTCCCGCAAGGCGCAGGGGATGCTCCGCCATGTACCGCTCCATGGCCCGCTCCATGCGGAGGGTGAGAAGCCCCTTGGCGCCGGTTTTCAGATCCGCCATCCCCTGGGCATAAAATTCCTCCGGCATCTCCCGGGAAGCCTTTGCGTCCTCCCTTTCTCCGGAAATCTTCGCCTGCTCCCGGCCTATGGCCTGCTTATACCGTATCTCCCCGTAACCGGGAAGAACTGCGATCTGGCCAAAGCCCTCATTCCTGCGGATACCGATCCCCTGCTCCTCCAGGCGGGCGATCCGCTCCCAGGACACCGGGCGCTCTGCCTCTAGGTGGAACACGCTTCCCGCGCTGTACATCACCGCTGAGGGAACCGCTCCCCTCCAGATGCGGTTGTAGGCATGGCTCTCCGCCGTGGAGGTAGCGCAGCGCAGCATCCGAAGGCTGCCGCAGTCCAGCTTCTCTGCAAGGGAGGGCAGGCACAGCCCAACGGTCTCCCCCCAGGGGCTGCGCATGGAGGTGTCGGAGAGCAGAGCCAGATAAAAGTCTTTTACTGCCTCCGGGCGGACATGGGTTTCCGCAGCCGCCCCCGGCGTACCGCCCCTAAGCTCCCCGTAGGGCACTCCCTCCCGCACTGCGATCTCCCGCAGGCAGCAGGAGCCGTATCCGGCGAAACGCCTGCTTCCAAAAAGAATCCTTTCCCCGAAAGCGTCCTTCACCCGATCAATCACCTTCCCGTCCACCGAATCATCAAAGGTGATAAACCCGGAAAAGCACTGGCCCTTTTCCAGATACTGGCCGAAAAACAAGGTCCGCTTTCCCTCTCTTCCCCGGTTGATGTGCATGGTCTCCCCAATCCGCGCGTCGGTATAGCAAAAGCAGTCCCCCTCCGCATAGCCAAACCGCCCCAGGGAAGCCCGCTTGGTGCCCGGCGTCAAGTCCGCCAGCAGCACATTTTCCACCGGCTTCTTTCCGGGAACCTCTGTCTTGTCCTCATAAAAGCCTTTGAGAGACGGAATTAAATCCCGGCCATCCGCCATGGGATAGGCGTTGAGGAAATGTACCCGATTGGAAAATAAGGTTTTCTTATCCTCCTCAAATGCTGCCGGATTCCGTACAAGGGCCTGCACCACCATCCCCCGGACCGCGCTTCCCGGTATATAATGGAGCGTATCCGTCTGGCCGTGCTGGCTGGTCTCGTCATCCCCTATGCGCAGGGGTTCCCTGTTTTCCACCACAAATCGAATATACCGCATTACTGTCCTTCTCCCCCTTTCCATACCGTTATGCGCACCTTTCCAAAGCCCCGGCCCCGCATGGTGCCCACCCACTTAATGCGCTCCATGACCTCCCGGACAAGCACCGTATCCTCCGCCGCGCACTCCACAGCTCCGTAAAAGTGAAGACCCCTCTTAATGCACCGGCCTATCCGCAGGCTCCCCTCCTTCACCATCCCGTCCTCCAGGGCGGTGAAGGTGCGCAGGTACGTGAACATGCCAAGGATCTCCTCCGGGCTGGCCTCCTCTGCCAGAATCCTCTGCCGGACCGCTGAAAGCAGCGTCAGATCCGTGAACCGCAGTTTCCGGGCAGCCTCTATCCCGTCATATCCGGCCTCCCCCAAAAGCGCGGTCACCTGATCCCGAATCTCCGCCTCGGAAAGCCCCTGCCAGCAGAGATGATTGATGAGTTCCTCCCGAAAAATTCCCCGGATGGTGCTTCCCTTCATATAGGGGAATCCCTGGGCATCCGCCTGGACGCAGATATCCTCCCCGCCGGGCCTGCTTTTTCCGCTTCCAAATATTCCATCCGAATCCAATTCCATCTGAATCCACAGTTTCATCCGGCTTTTCCTCCTCACTCCAGACCGATAAATGTATCAAGCAGTTCAATCGCGTCAAAATACAGGGAGCGCCGCTTCCCGTCCCGGGTATCCGCGCAGAGCATCCTGGTATCCGGCTTCCCGGAAAAAAGTCCTGCCAGAGTATCCGCGTCCAGCTGGGCTTCTTCTTCCCGCATGTGCCCTGCCGCGGCAAAGTCCTCCAGCAGACGGACCTTCATATAGTATTCGGACGCAATCTCGCCCTCCCTTATCGCTTCGCGGAGCCCCTTGATCTTTCCTCTGGCGTAGGCAAGCCTGTCACTGTCCAGGTAGAGGATAAGCCGGCGGAAGTTTCCGTATCTGCGCGTTTTCTCCATGTCCAAAACCTTGGCCGCCGTGGCCTTCTCGATCAGATAGGGCCGAAGCTCCAGCCGGGTTTTGTCAAGGGCCTCATACGCCTCCCTGACGCCCTCCAGGGAATCCGCTGTGCTGCCGTACTCAATATGCCAGTCAATGGAGCAGGCATGGGTATTTACCTCCGGATCCTCCCCGGAAAATCCCGCCAGGTACTTCTTCGCGTTGGAGCAGAGGCTTTCCGCCAGCTCATAGGCCTTGTAGAAGGGGTATTTCTGATGGACAATGGCCACACCGGCGCAGGCCGCGTAGCCCTTCCCGTCCTCACTGTTTTTGTGGGCGGAAAGCTTTTCCATAAAGATCCGGGCCGCCTCCAGCCCGATCCGCCCTTCGGTCACAAAGCACACGTCATCACCGGCCAGGATGATCTTTCGCAGGGGAATCATCTGCGGCTTCAGCTTAAGCTTTGCCAGGGCAGGTTTGTTGGCCTCAGACAATATCTGATCCTCCATTTCCCGAAAGGCCGCCTTAAAATCCCTGTCGATGGCATCGCTGAACCGCCTAAGGGATTTTTTGTAGTCCTCCCAGCCCATGCCCTCCCGGGAGAGGCGCCGGCGCAGCTCCTCCACCCGCTTTCCCATGGCATTTCCGTCAATATGTATCACGGCGATAAAGCTGGACTCATTTTCCGAATTTCCCAGGTCGTTAAACTGGTAGGGGTACGTATAGTCCCCCCGTCTCTCCTCCCCCCGGCTCCAGGGAAGGGCCTTCACACCCTCCACGGCCGTCTGGGATTTTCGGGTGTCCGCCATGATCCGCTCCACCCCAAAGGTCCTCTGTCCAAAGGCTGCGGCCCGGAGGGATTTCTTCACCTCCAGCTCCTCGGAAAGACGCTTTAGGTTCTCCCCGGGAAGTTTACTCTCGTCGTAGGGGATCACCCGGACAAAGAGCTCAATCTCCGGGAACTCCCCCTTTACCCTGCGGGTAATGAGCCACGCAAAGTCCTTCGCCGCCTCCTCGGAGTCAAACTCCAGAACCGTGTGGCCGCCTCCCGAGTAGACCAGCCGCCTCTCCACATCAAAATCCTTTCCCTCAGCCTCTGCCGCCAGCTTAAAGTACGCCGGATCCGTCACCTGGCAGATAGCCTCGGAATTGGCGATATTATCCCTCAGCCTGGTGCTGGCAAATATGTACGCCTGCTTCTGCGAGACTTCCAAAATCATCAGCTGCCGCATCGTAAACCTCCCCTTTCCATTCGGTACACTCCAAAACCAAATCTTGTATTTTTTCCCGGGCTGGCCAGCTCTCCTGCAGCCAGAACCCTCATAAGCTCCCTGTTTTTCACTTCCAGCTCCATCCATCCGGATATGCCCCGCAGGGGCGTCTTCCCCCCGGCGGTGGAGGAATACCGCTCCGACTGCTCCCGCACGGTATGTCCGCCCAGATATATATAGTCCACATCCGGCGCAAAGACCGGCTCAGCCGCCGAAACACCCTCGAAGAGCATGAGCATATGAACCTTGCGGCAGATGGCGTTCACGACTCCCGCCGCCGTATCCCTGTCAAACCGGTTGATAAATTGGGACTGGTATTTCACGGAGAGGGGGGAGAGAAAATGCAGGCGCACCCTGGCAGGATTCTCCGGGAAGTCTTCCTCCCGTTCTCCGACATAGTCCGCGGCTGTCTCCACCCGGTATCTGTCCATGCGGATAACCTCCCCGTCAAGGATGGCCTCTCCCGCCCGGTTTTCTATTTTAGAGATAAAAAAGCGCGCCTCCCGCACCCCCATCCCCTTCTTTCCAAAGGCGTAGAGCGCATGGAGCAGAGGGGCAAAATAGGCGATGGGCGGCCCGAACAGGGTCAGCGAAAAGCGAACCTCATCCCCGGGAAGAAGCCGGGTGCGCCTGTCCGGGCAGAACAGCATGAACCCCATGCTCTCCCTTGTCACATAGGAAGGGCGGATCCGGTAGGGCGCATACATAATCCGCTGGGCCAGGCAGTCCTCCCGGAAGCTGCAGGAAGGGCAGTCCCGATCCCGGACGCAGTTCTGGGCTAAGAGCATGTTCCCCAGTCCGCCCCGGAGGGCAGATTCCTTTCTCTCAGGAACCTGCCCTCCCTCCGGAAAGCAGAGGGTGAACATAAGCTTTGCAAAACGCATCTCCATCTCCCCTGGCATTTCCTAGCGCTCCCCCTTGTTTTCCCCGTGGGCTTCTGCTGTCTTTAAATCCTTCTTTTTGGGTGGAAGGCCTCCCTCTTCTTCCATAATAAAGAGGAATTTTGCGGCCCGCTCTGCCCATTCCTCATAGATTCTGTCATTTTCCTTGGTAAATTTAAATGCATGCCCCTGGTTGTACTGGCTGTCGGCGAAGCGGAATCCCTCGTTCAGAAGGTTATAGTAGATGCCGTAAAGCTCTTCCCTGTTCTCCGGCTTCTCCCGCACCGCTGTCTCCACGTAATCGGGCTCAAAGCACTGCAGAATCTTATTCTCATAGGGCTTCAGCTTCCTATATACGTCCGCGTTTCCAGCCGGGATAGGAGGCGTATTTTTCCCGGCAGCCTGATTGGTTTTCCATTTATAATAGTGGCGCACCTGTCCCTCGGACACATAATCCGGCTGTTTTCTCAAATCAATGGATATTTCTTCCATGCATTCCTGGAAAAACTGGTAGGCGCTGTCCTTCTCCTGCATATACAGCTCCCGCTCATACTGGGTGAGGACCCGCAGCTTCAGCGCTTTCAGGATTTCCCTGGTCACATAATAGCGGATGCACTGGATCCGTTTTGTCCGGTTGTTCTCCCATCGCTTGCCTCCGGTCTTGCCCTCCTCTTCCTCCGGAGACATAGCTGTATACCGTATCACTTCCATGAGCCCGGCGTAAAGCAGCTCATATTGATAAGCGCTTCTCTCCTTATTCTCCTCGCCAAAATAGTACTTCAGCGCCAGTTCCCTTTCCCCGGGGAGCATACTGTCTCCGTTCTCCTCTTCCGGCGAGTCGTTTATGCGGACAATCCTGGTCCTATATGCCTCCCAGGCCTCGTCAAACTGAGACTCTGATATCTGGGCCTTGATTTTGTGCTCCTTCAGGTACTGGTCAAAAAGCTCCTTGCGCGATACTAAGTCCGCAGTCCCGCTCAAGGAAGCATCGTGATCCGCCTGCCGGATCCACTTGAGAATCCGCCTGAATCCCTCCAGGTTCCTCATCCGCATCCCCAGCTGCATAATGTCGTCCCTGCTGCCCGCTTTCTGCTTGGAAGCCCACTTGCATTTCTGAAAATACCAGGTCAAAAAGGGCGCTCCCTTTTCGCTGTCGTAGGTCCGCAGGGCCTCCGGCAGGATAACCGTCACGCGGTCGGAGCGTTCCTCCTCCTTCACATTTTCCTCCAGCTCCCAGATTTCCACCTGAATATCCTGCCACTGGGGATCCTTCCTCGCAGCCTCCAGCCTGGACTCCGGCTCTATGTCCCTAAGCCGGTCGAAAAATTCCTGGTACTTTTTCTGAAACAAGACCACCCGGCTGGGATCGTCCTTGGAATCCGCCTCCTCGATGGCCCTAAACAGGCTCTCCAAAAACAGCTCCTTTTGGGGATCGTAGTCCTCCAGCACGTTACGCAGCAATTTCTTCTCATTGGCAAAAATAGGGAGAGCCTTCCCCTTTCTCTCCTCAGGCGGCGTGAGCCGCTCATAGGCCTGAATGAGATCCTTCTGCCACTCCATACCCCAGTCGCGGCCTGGCGACGGCGCCTCAAGCGCCTTCATAAGCGCATCATAACGGGGTTTCCTGCTCTGTCCGCAGGCCTTTTTCAGAAAACTTCCATACTTTCTTTGAAATTCCTCCGCTGCTGTCCGCACCATTTCCCCTGTTCTCATGCTCCGTGTTCCTCCGTTTTGTGCTTAATCTCTAACAGTTCCTGCTTCCCGCCTGTTATTCATCCTCCCCGATGATTACCTTCTTAAAAAGCTCCTCTGCGTCCGGAAGCCCCATCTGGGATATGCTGTCCACGATCTCCCCGAGCTGCAGGTATTTCACCAGGTTGTAGAGCCTGCGGCCCATCTCCTTGTTGGCCTCCCGTCTGACCTCCCCGTAATACATGCCCTGCACCAGGCAGTTGACCTTCAGCTTCTCCATAAAGATGAGAGAGAAGGCCATGAGCAGCGACACAACCTTTGTGCCATAGGTAACGCAGGCGTACACATCCGTGTCGTCCGGCGTCTGCTTTAAAATATCCGCAAACATGGCGAGCCCCACGGCCTCGGACTGATCCTCCCGGATCTCAATCTTGCGCACCGCGTCCTTGCCGATGCCCAAAGCCGCAAGCTCTGCCAAAAACTTCTGGTAGTTCTGGGCTGTATCCGAATTCTTGGGGACAACCGCCAGGATTGTGAAGTCTTCCTCCGGATTCTCCGCCCGCTCCTGGGCGATGATGGGTATAATTGGGAACGCGGTTGTCCGGTTCTGATCCAGGGTGAACCCCACGGGCTCGTAAATCCCCTCCGTCAGCGTCCCCTGCATGGAAATAGCTGTAATAAATGTTTTCATATTCTCCTCCTTTATTTATCCGAAATCTGCTATATTTTATTATACTTGGTTTACCGAGTCTGCGCAATGTATTTTAGTAATCCCTTTCGGGCGTAAAGCCCCACTCTTTTTCCCTCCTTTCCCTTCCGGGGCATACCTGTTCCTTTTTGCTTTTCCTGGGGGAAAAGTCACGGATCAGCCTGCGGTTTAGCGGAGCCTCCCCCCGCCGGAAGATCCACATATCCCCCACGGGCATGTTGAGGATCCCGTTTAAGGGCCTGTCGCTCCTCTCGCTCACCGCCCTTGCGGTGTCCAGATCATTTCCCCCGAGATACACGTAGGTATCGCAGTTTCCGATGATGGTCCTCCCGTCATGGCCGTAAAGCTGGGTGAGCTGGGACTCCGCCTGTATCATCAGCACCGTGGAGATTTCCCGGGATCGGATGGAGGCGATCATCCGGGGAAAATCCTCGATCTTGCAGTTGGTGGCAAAGTCGTCCAGGAAGAAGCGCACCGGAACCGGGAGCCGGTTGTCCTCGCACTTCTCGTCCGCGTACCGGCACAGCTCCTGCATAGCCTGGGTGAAAAAAAGGTTGGCCAGCCGGTCCAGGGAGCGGTCCGTGTCGCTGATCTCCACAAAGAGGGCCGTCTTCCTCTTTCCTATGCTCGGAATATCGATGGTATCCGTCTCCATCATCCGGCAGATGTCCGGGCTGTCCATAAAGGCGATATGCCCGAATGTGGTTATCAGGACGCTCTTTCTGGTCTTCTCCGCGCCGCAGCGGAACTTCTTATACAGGCGCACCGCCATGGATCGGGAGGACTGCATTTCCGCCTGCTCCATTATTTTATCCATAATCGAGACGTCTTGTCTTACAGCGCAGTCACAGGCTTCCAGAAGCTTTGCCGCATTCTCCATCGTCCACTCTTTCTTCGGGTGGTTTTCGTAAATGTACGCCAATATGGACGCAAAGAGGATCTCCCCCATATCATCCCAGAACGGATCCAGGGAATGGTGATTGTCTCCCCCCACCAGCATATGAGCGATTTTCATAATATCCTGCCGGGAACGGATATAGCGGAAGAAATTGTAGTGCTCCGAATCCTGGGGATGGATAAAGCTCAGCTTCTTCACGCTGTAGCCGTGGTTTTTCAGGACAGAGGCGTACTTGCAGTGCAGGTTCCCCTTGGGATCCGAGATCACGTAGCTGCCCTCCATCTGCAGGAGATTGGGTATCACCACCCCTGTGGTCTTTCCGCTTCCCGAGCTTCCCACCACCAGGACATTGTTGTTGACCCCTGTGGCTCTGGTATCCAGGCTGTAGGAAATCTCCTCGCCGATCCTCATGATCCCGGGTGTCCCATTTTTTCTATTCATATAACCTCTCCTTCTCTAAAGCGTGTTTGAGCTATACGGCACAGGCGGATGGCCGTCTCCTTATCCCTTGTATTAATAAGATGTCTTCCCCTGTGGCAGAACAGCAGTCCCGGATCTATCCGGCCCAGGGTCTTAGGATCCGCTCCGGCCCACTCCTCGGGGAACGGAATCTTCACCGCAGGGGACTCCCGGGAGCAGGGCACACCCTGAGCGTTCCAGCCATTTCTCAGGGACGGATATATACAGAAATTTTTTTCCGTGCCTATAAGCGCCTCCTTCCAGGGGATGTAGGTTTCCAGTACCTCAATGCTCCCCGGACTCTTTCCCAGGTTTTCCGCTCCCTCCTTTGCCTGCCGCTCCGCCTCCATCCTCCTTCGCGTATTTTCTATATAAAGGGAGAGAAGTCCTTTCGCCGTCTCCACCGCCTGGAAGAACCGCTCGCCGCTCTGGGCTGCGCCCGGCTCATTGAAGGAGGCGATGAACGCGGCCATGGCGTCCGGGCCCTTCCCATTGTCTGCGGCGTCCAGAGGCTTTACAAATCTGCCCTCCACATGTTCCGCCGCCTCCTGTCCCAAAAGCCCGGCCCCGTACCTCTCCCACAGAAGGCCAAAGGCCCCGTAGGGAGTTCCATCCCCCCGAACCCTGGCGTCCTTCTGGTGATGGTCAAATTCCCCCATCCCGATGTCGTACACAATCCCCTCAAAATTCTCCGGAACCCGGCTCCCCCGCAAAATCTTGATTCCCGGAAACACCATTGTCAGCAGCGCGGTGGCAAACACATCATCCGCGTGAAACATCCCGTCGTGGGTAAATCCATATTGATGCCCTTCCATGCTATATCCTCCTTCTCTTTTCTTTAAAATCCGCTGTTTGCTGCCCTCCTTTCTTCACCTCCTTTCCTTCCTCTCAATAAATTAATCGGGGAGATAAGCCGAGTTTTCTTCAATATTTCGCCTTCATCCCGTTTATGAACCGAAGTATAAATTCCCCCTTTTTACAAATACTACATGTATCGGCAGCCAACAGGATAAATGTCAGAAAGTAAAATGGAGGAATTTTGGTATGAAAGCTACAGGTATTGTGAGAAGAATCGACGACCTCGGCCGGGTGGTAATCCCCAAGGAAATCCGCCGGACCCTGCGTCTGAGAGAAGGTACGCCGTTAGAAATATTTACAGACAGAGAGGGGGAAATTATTCTCAAGAAATATTCGCCCATGATGGAGCTCACCGCCTTCGCCGGTCAGTATGCGGAGGCCATGGCCCAGTCCACCGGGCTTTTGGTATGTATCACAGACAGGGATCAGGTTATCGCCGTGTCCGGCGGCGCGCGAAAGGAGCTTCTCCAGAAGACCATCAGCCCCCAGCTGGAGCAGGTCATCAATGAGCGGACCTCCGTTCTCGCAGGGAAGGACGACAAAGCCTTTATCCATCTTGTGGATGAGGAGCCGGAGGGGATCACCGCTCAGGTTGTGGCTCCCATCATCTGCGAGGGGGACGCCATCGGCGCGGTGGCCCTCTTAAGCCGGGAGCCCCGGGCCAAGTTCGGCGATATGGAAACCAAGCTCGCTTCCACGGCTGCCGGATTTTTGGGACGGCAGATGGAGGGATAGGGAACGAAAAAAGGCAGCCCGAAGGCTGCCTCTACATATCATCTGAAGGCGCGCTACAGCACCTTTTCCAAAAACGACTTCGCCCGATCCGTCTTGGGATTTGCAAAGAACTCATCCGGCGGAGCGTCCTCCAGTATCAGGCCGTCGTCGATAAAACAGATCCGATCCGCCACCTCCCTGGCAAACCCCATCTCGTGGGTGACCAGTGTCATGGTGATGCCTGTATGGGCCAGCTCCTTGATCACCTCCAGAACCTCCTTCACCATCTCCGGATCCAGAGCGCTGGTGGGCTCATCAAAGAGCATAATCTTGGGCTCCATAGCCAGGGCCCTGGCAATGGCGATTCGCTGCTTCTGCCCTCCGGAGAGCTTGCCGGGATAGGTTCCCGCCTTCTCCGTCAGTCCTACCAGTTTTAAGAGCTCCATGGCCTTGGCCTCAGCAGCCCCCTTATCCATCTTGTTGACCTTCATGGGGGCGTAGGTCATATTTTCCATAACGGTCATATGGGGGAACAGGTTAAAATGCTGGAACACCATGCCAATGTCCTTACGGATGGCCTGGATATCCGTCTTGGGGGCGGTGATGTCCGTTCCCTCGATAAACACCTGTCCCTTGGTGGGACGCTCCAGAAGGTTCATGCACCGAAGGATGGTGGATTTTCCAGAGCCGGATGGGCCGATGAGGGTCACAACCTCGCCCTTTTCGATTTTCAGGTTAATCCCCTTTAAAACCTCCAGCTTTCCGAAGTTCTTATATACATCACGAAACTCTATCACTTCTGTTCACCCACCTTTCCAGACGGTTCGCCACAACAGACAGAACCATAACAAATATGTAGTAGATCAGCGCGATCACCAGATAGGGCTCAAAGAACCGGAAGGTGAGAACCGTAATCTGATCCGCTGCCCGCAGAAGCTCCACCGCTCCGATATAGGACAGGATAGAGGACTCCTTTAAGAGGGCAATGGCCTCATTCACAAGGCTGGGCAAGATATGCTTTATGGCCTGAGGGAGAATGATGTCCTTCATCATATCCCGGTATCCCACTCCCAGGGACATGGCTGCCTCATACTGCCCCTTGTCCACGCCTGTGATGCCTCCCCGGAAAATCTCGGAGATGTAGGCCGCAGAGTTCAGGGAGAAGGTCAAAATACCTGACTGGGTGGTGGTAAAGGTGATGTCCAAAAGCTGGGGCAGGCCAAAGTGTACAATACACAGCTGCACCAGAAGAGGGGTTCCTCTGAAAATAGAGGTGTAAAATCTTCCAAACCAGACCAGAGGCGCGCACTTGCTGATTTTAACCAGCGACAGCAATACGCCAAGCAGAAAACCAAACACCGCACAAATGGCCGTCATTTTGAGGGTGGTCAACGCGCCATGGTACAAAAACGGCCAATATTGCCAGACGCAGCTAAAATCAAGCTCCATTTTCTACTACTCCTTTCAAGTCAGGCCCGCAAGACGCGGGCCTGTCGCTTCCAATAATTAATCGAGAATAAACTGCTCGCTCAGGTGGGTCGCGATGATCTCATCCAGCTCGCCGTTCTCCATCATTTCCTTCAGGGTGTTGTTGAAGGTCTCAAAGTAGGGAGACTCCTTGGGGAAGCCGATGGCGAAGCAGTCCTCGGTCTTGTCCAGAAGGCTCATGGCCAAGCCCTCGTTTTCCTTTAAGAACTCCGTAGCGCCTGCGCCGTCAATGATGCAGGCGTCCGCGCGTCCGCTCTTAACCTCCTCGATGCAGGCCGGGCTTCCCTGAATGCCTACGGTCTCAGCGCCCTCAATTCCTTCCGCTACCTGCTGGTAGTTGGTTCCGAATACATAAGCCACGGTCTTCCCCTTTAAGGAGTCCAGATCCGGGTAGTTGTCCTCTGCGCGGTACACGATAGCGTTGCGGGGAGAGAAGAATACCTCAGAGAAGTCCAGAGTCTCCCGGCGCTCATCTGTAGGAGCCATGCCGCCGCTGCAGAAGTCGATCTGGCCGGCCTGGATAGCCGCCATAAGGCTCTTGAAAGGCATATCCACAAACTCTACCTGGCCGCCGTTCTTCTCGACAATCGCCTTTACAATATCAATGTTCATGCCCACATAGGTCTTGGTTCCGTCCGCCGCCATCTCGATGGACTCAAAGGGAACGAATGTTGCAGAGCATCCAACCTTCACGGTCTTGCCTGCAAACGGGTTGTCCGCAGACACCTCGGCCGCGCTTGTCTCCTCAGCGCTCTCCGCCGCCTCGGTGCTCTCCTCCTCAGCCGCTGCGGTCGTCTCCGCCTCCGTCTCTGCCGCTTCCGTGGCTGCCGCTGTTGTAGCAGCCGCCGTAGTTTCCTCTGCCGTGCTGCCGCAGCCTGTAAGCATACCGATGGCAAGCAGGGCGCTGACAGCAAATGCCAATGTCTTCTTCATAATGGATTTCCTCCTCTTTTTATAGATCCGCATAATTATACCACACTCCCTCGCCCCTTACAATCCTTAATTTTACTAAAATATATTTGATATTGACATCTTTCCCGCCCATGCTATAATCGAGATGCATGAATAAAAATACGCAACAATTCAGAGCGGCGGGAAAAGAGCGGGGCGGACAGGCGTCAAGGCTCCTTGTAAGCCTGCCCGCCCCGCTCTTTTCCCATCGGATGAATATCCGATGCTTCTTGCCCGGCCAAAGGCCGGACAAGAAGATGCGCCGCTCCGAAGGCCTGCGAAATACGCATACGAGGTGCTTACATATGAGCTGGCAGATTGATGGAAAGACCAACGGTCCCGACCTGGCCTGGCCGGACGGGAAGCGGATTGCGGTTATGGTCACTTTTGATTACGATGCGGAATTTCTCCGCATGTCCCGGGCGAAAAGCAAGGGGACAACCATCGGATTTACCGATTTCTCCAGGGGACAGTACGGCCCTCACGAAGGGCTGGCCCGCTGTCTGGACATGCTGGACGCCACCGGCATCAAATCCACTTTTTTTGTGCCCGGAATTGTGGGAGAGAAATATCGGGATACTGTGGAGGAAATTGCGGCCAGGGGCCATGAGCTGGCCTGCCATGGCTATATGCATGAGTCGGATCGGGGAATCTCCCGCCAGGAGGAGATCGGGATTCTGGAGAAAAGCGAGTCCGTCCTGGAAAGCATCTGGGGCAAAAAGCCACTGGGACACCGGGGACCGGAGAGCATCATCCATCCCTTTACCCCGGAGCTTCTCGCCGAGCGGGGCTATCTTTACAGCTCCTCTATGAAGGACTGCGACTGGGCCTATCTGTGGGAGAAGGACGGGAAGACCCTGCCTCTGGTGGAGCTCCCCTGCGACATCACCATGGATGACTTTACCTATTATTATTTCACCTTCAGCGACCCTGCGGTTCGCTCCATGTACACCAACCGGGAGGTTTACGGCAATTGGAAACAGGAATTTGACGGCCTGGCTCTGGAGGGAAACAAGATCTTTATTTTAAAGCTTCACCCCCAGATGATTGGGCGGGCCAGCCGGATCGGCATGGTGGGCGAGCTCATCGCCTATATGCAGTCCCAGGGCGCCTGGATTGCCACCTGCGAGGAGGTGGCCCGATATGTGCTCTCACAGACATACAGCAGGGAGGAGGCAAGAAATGATGAAATGGCCTGACAACAAACGAATTGCCGTTATGATGGCTTTTGATCTTGACGCGGAAACCATGTGGACCACCCGGGGAGACGGCAATGGGGATCATATCACCAATCTCTCCCGCGGAGTCTACGGCCCCAAGCAGGGAGTGCCCCGGATCCTGGATATGTTGGATGTTCACCAGATCAAAGCCACCTTCTTTGTACCCGGCGTGATAGCAGAACAGTACCCCTTAGTGGTCAAGGAGATGGTGCGGCGCGGCCACGAGATCGGTTTCCACGGCTATCTCCACGAGGAATTTACCACAACCACCCGCCAGGAGGAGGACGCCACCATGCACCGCAGTGAAAAAATCATTGCGGATCTGACTGGTCAGCCCATTGTGGGACACCGGGCGCCCGGCGGCGTGATCCACGACTACAGCCTGGAGCTGTTTCTGGAGCACGGCTATATCTACAGCACCAACTGGAGGGACAGCGACGGCCCCTTCCTCCACAAAATCAACGGAAAAACCGTTCCCCTGGTGGAGCTGCCCAAGGATTCCATCTTTGACGATACTGCCTATGATTTTTATACAGATTCCGCTCCGGAGCGCTATGAGCTGAAATCACCGGATGAGATGTATGAGATCTGGAAAGAAGAATTTGACACCCTTGCGGATGAGGGGCGCATGATCAATTTTGTCCTCCATCCCCAGTTTATCGGCAGAGCAAGCCGGGTTCAGATGCTCAGCCGCCTTATCGGCTATATGAAAACCCACGGCGCCTGGCTTACCACCAACCGGGACGCGGCGGCCTGGGTCCTGGAGCAGAACGGATTCGCTTTTACCAAAACCTGGTAGCCATTCCGTACTGCGGCAATACATCTTGCGGGAGGCACATGCATGCGTCTTTTATCTCACAAAGCAAACGGGCAAACGCCAAAATCCGCCGGTGAGCAGAGCGCTTCCGGCCCTCAGGATGCTTCTACACGTCCCTCTTCCCCCTCCTCCATCCTGGAGGAGGGCGAGCGCCATATCACCCGGACGGTCATCAAGCTCTCCTGGCCCTCCATTCTGGAGCAGCTCCTGATATCCATGGCCACTCTGGCGGACACCGCCATGGTGGGATCCATCGGCGCGGCGGCCACGGCGGCTGTGGCGGTCAATATTTCCACGGTGTGGCTGATCAACGGTTTTATCACCGCGCTCAGCGTAGGCTGTTCCTATCTGGTCGCCCACGCCGTGGGCAGCGGCAGCGTCCGCCGTACCCACAGCGTCACCTATCAGTCCATCACCTGCGCCTTCATCCTGGGCCTTCTCCTGTTTTTGGGGGTTGAGCTGGTCTGCCAGCCCCTGCCCATCTGGCTGGGCGCTGCCCCCGACGTGGTCCCCATGGCCCAGAGCTATATGCGCGTCATCGGCTTTGGCCTGCTTCCTCAATCCATAGCCGTGGTCCTCTCCTCCATCTTCCGCTCTGCGGGAGACACCCGCACGCCTCTGGCCGCCAATCTGACCTCCAATCTGGCCAACATTGTGGGGAATTTTTTCCTTATCTATTCCCCAAGAGAGCTGGCGCTGGGCGGTCATTTGATTCCCGTATGGGGCGCGGGACTGGGGGTAACAGGGGCGGCCATCTCCACTGCCGCCTCCCAGTATCTGCTGGCACTGATCCTGCTCTTTCTCCTGTCCCACAAGGATAGTCCGGTGCGGATCCCGCTCTTCATGCCTCGCTACCGCCTGCGGCCTGCCATACTCCGGCAGCTGCGCCGCATCAGCATCCCTGTGCTCCTGGAGCGGCTCACTTTGACCTCCGGCCAGATCGCCCTCACCGCCATGATCTCCGGACTGGGAACCGTTCCCCTGGCGGCCCACTACCTGACCAACCAGACAGAGGGCATCATGTATCTTCCGGCCTACGGCTTCTCCTACACCGCTACGGCCCTCATCGGCCAGTCCCTGGGAGCGGGCCGAAAGGATCTGGCGGATCGGTTCGCCCTGTCCATCTGCCTCATCGGATCCGCCGTCATTGTGGCTGTCTGCATCCCTGTAGCCATCTGGTCGGCCCCCATTATCCGCGTGTTCACCAGCGATCCTGCGGTGGCGGCCCTGGGCGCCCAGACGCTCTTTATCGCGGCGGCCACAGAGATATTCTTCAGCTTTTCTGTTATCGCCAGCGGCATATGCCGGGGTTCCGGGGATGTCCGCTTCTCCCTCCTGGTCAGCATTATCGGCATGTGGGGGCTGCGCATCGGCCTGGTCTACATAGCCACCCGCCCCCTGCAGATGGGAGTAGCCGGCGTGTGGATTGCCATTGCCGTGGATTGCTGCATACGATCCATCTTCTTCATCTGGCGGCTCAAGAGCGGCAAATGGAAAAATTTTACAGTTTAATGTACCCGGCTATCGAGGCAATATCCGGGCAGCGGCTGTAATCCCCCCGATCCACCGCTACCGCATAGCCAATGGCCTCCATCCTCTGCTTAAGTTCCCTGATGTTGGAGGCTGCCTCGGCTCCGGTGCTGATCTTGTTGTCGTAGAGCATATACTTTTTCCGCACGCTCACAGGCGACAAGTTGGGCATCACCACATTGGCTCCGGCAAGCACCCCCTTCTCCCGTCCCATGGGGTCAATGGTTCCCAGGGCTGTGGTGGCCGGCAGAAGTACCTGCGGAAGCATCAGCCGCACGATTGCCAGAAGAATCAGGGTGAGGGAGAGCGTACCCGCCGCCCTGTCCTTAAAGGGCGTCTGGTGGTGTGGGATAAATGGCCCCATGCCCACCATCTCCGGATTCAGATCATGCATGAAAATCAGATCCCGGGCCAGGTGCTCCGTGGCCTGCCAGGGAGAGCCCACCATAATTCCGCAGCCGGTCTGATATCCAATGGCCTTCAGATCCTTCAGGCACTGCATTCTGTGTTCCAAGGACATGTCCGATGGGTGAAGTCTGGCATAGTGTTCCGGATCCGCTGTCTCGTGGCGCAGAAGATACCGATCCGCCCCCGCGTCAAACCATTTTTTATAGGTCTCATAGGATTTTTCCCCCACAGAAAGGGTGAGGGCGCAGTCCGGGTATTCCGCCTTAATTGCCCGCACCAGGCTCTCTATCTTCCCCTCGTCAAACCAGGGATCCTCTCCGCCCTGGAGCACAAACGTTCTGAATCCAAGCCCATATCCCTCCCTGCAGCATTCCAGAATATCTTCTTTTGTCAAGCGGTAGCGGGAAGCCTGGCTGTTTCCCCTGCGGATGCCGCAGTAATAGCAATTGTTCTTACAAAAATTGGTAAATTCAATGAGCCCACGCACGTAAATGACGTTCCCGTACACGGCCTGCGCCTGGCGGCGGGCTCTGGCAAAGAGATACTCCCTGTCCTCCCCGTCCATCCCGTCAATGAGGGAGCAAAATTCTTCCTCTGTCAAAATGCGCTCCCGCTCCAGCCGGTCAATAAGCCCTCTTATTTTCTTCATGTCCTTGCACCTCCCCCGTTCCTTACTTACCCGGCAAAGAATTTTGCTGCCTTATGGTTTTCCCCGCTCAGATCCGCAGCTCTAAAAGAGCCTTCGCCATCCCCTCCGCTATTTCCATCATGGGCAGGCTGTCCGTGTTCCTATGCCTTCGATCCAGGTAATGGAATACCGGCGCTTCTCCCGGGACAAGTTTCAAATCTCCTTTATACCTCTTTATAATCTCTGGTATGCCCGCAGCGTCAAGCTCTGCCCCCCGGTACATGGTGAACCGTACCTCCTGGCGGTTTACCAGAACCTCGGTCGCAAAAGCCCGGTGGGCCAGGGCGCGCAGCTTGGCAATTTTCAGCAGATTGTCCACGCTTCCAGGGATATCCCCGAACCGATCCATCAGCTCATCCTGCATGTCCATGTACTCATCCTCTGTCTCGATGGCCGAGATCCGCTTGTAAATATCCAGCTTCTGGTACTCATTTTTAATATAGGAGGAGGGAATATAGGCGTCAATATCGCATTCCACCGCCGTCTCATAGGAAGCCGCAGCCTGGCTTTCCCCCTTCAAGGCCGAAACCGCCTGATTCAGCATCTTGCAGTACAGATCGTAGCCCACTGCCTCCATATGGCCGTGCTGCTCCGCGCCCAGCACATTTCCCGCCCCCCGGATCTCCAGATCCCGCATGGCGATCTTAATGCCGGATCCCAGCTCCGTGAACTCCCGGATAGCCTGGAGCCGCTTTTCCGCCTCCTCCTTCAGGAGCTTATCCCTCTTATACATCAAAAAGGCATAGGAAACCCGGTTGGACCGGCCCACACGCCCTCTGAGCTGGTAGAGCTGGGAGAGCCCCATCCGATCCGCGTCCTGGATGATCATGGTATTTGCGTTGGGGATGTCAAGGCCTGTCTCAATGATGGTGGTGGAGACAAGCACGTCAATCTCCCCGTTGATAAAGTCCGCCATAATCCGCTCCAGCTCATGCTCCCGCATCTGTCCGTGGGCGTAGGTCACCACTGCGTCCGGAACCAGGTTCTGAACCCGGGCAGCCACCTCGGAAATATCCGTCACGCGGTTATATACATAATACACCTGTCCGTTTCTGGCCAGTTCCCGGTTGATGGCCTCCCGCACCATTTCCTCATTATATTCCATCACATAGGTCTGGATGGGTGTCCGGTCCACCGGCGGCTCCTCCAGCACGCTCATATCCCGGATCCCCGCCAGGCTCATGTGGAGCGTCCGGGGAATGGGGGTGGCCGTCAGGGTCATCACATCCACATTTTCCTTCAGGTGCTTGATCTTCTCCTTGTGGGCCACCCCGAAGCGCTGTTCCTCATCCACAATCAAAAGCCCCAGATCCTTAAATACCAGATCCTTTGAAAGCACCCGGTGGGTGCCGATGACGATATCCACCAGCCCCTTGCGCAGATCCTCCAGGGTCTTCTTCTGCTGGGCCGGTGTGCAGAACCTGGACAGCATATCCACCCGCACAGGAAAATTCTTCATCCGCTGGACAAAGGTATTGTAGTGCTGCTGGGCCAGAATCGTGGTGGGAACCAGGTACACCACCTGTTTGCTGTCCTGTACCGCCTTGAATGCCGCCCGGAGGGCCACCTCTGTTTTTCCATAGCCCACGTCGCCGCAGATCAGCCGGTCCATGATCTTGCTGCTCTCCATATCATGCTTCACCGCTTCGATTGCGTCCAGCTGATCCTCCGTCTCCTCATAGGGGAACAGCTCCTCAAACTCCCTCTGCCACACGGTATCCTTCCCGTACTGAAAGCCCTTCTGGGACTGCCTGGCGGCATAAAGGGTCACCAAATCCCGGGCGATCTGCTGCACAGCCCCCCGGACCTTTGTCTTTGTCTTATTCCACTCTCCGCCCCCCAGCTTGTTGAGCTTGGGTTTCTTTGCCTCCGCGCCCGCATACTTCTGGATACTCTCAAGGCGGGTGGCAGGCAGATAGAGATTTCCCCCGTCCCCATACTCGATCTTAATATAGTCCTTGACCACATGATCCCGCTCTACCTTTTCAATTCCCCGGTAGATCCCCAGGCCGTGATCCTCATGGACCACATAATCCCCCACAGACAGCTCGGAAAAGCTCTCAATGGCCTTTCCCCGGTAATCGGTTTTCTTCCGGCGCCGCTTTTTCTTCTCCACGCCGAACATATCTCCCTCTGTGATGAAGACAAATTTTAAGAGAGGATATTCAAAGCCCCGGTGCAGGTTTCCGTAGATTACCATGATCTCTCCGGGCTTTACCCGGCGGGCTCCCTCCTCCTTGTCCCCGCCTTCTTCGTCCGGGCAGTACGCGCGCAGATCATATTCCCTGAGATCCCCTGCCAAGCGGCTGGCCCTGGTTCGGGAGGCTGACAGGAGCACCACCCGGTACCCCTCCTTCTTCCATCGGGTCAGATCCTTGATGAGAAGCTCAAAGCTGTTCTGGTAGGAATTTACATTCCGCACATCAAAGCTGAATTTTCCGTTCACCTTCATACCGGGGAGCTTCTGATCCAGGCCGGTGAGCAGCACGCTGTAGGGCCGCTGGAGCCTGGCCAGAACCTGAGAGGAGGGATAGAGCAACTCCGTCTGCCCCGGAAGCAGGTAGCCCTTTTCCAGGCGCTGGATCATGCTCTCCCGAAACTCCGTCTCAAC
>CALWRY010000002.1 GCA_944384065.1 uncultured Enterocloster sp.
AACCGTTCTCTCCCCCTCGCTCCAGGGGCGGATTGATGCGGAGCCGGATCCGGCAAAGGCCATGGAAAATTATGTGTCCCGCCAGCCACTGGGGCGCCTTGGCACGCCGGAGGAGATCGCGGCGGCCATCCTCTTTGCGGCCAGCGATGAGGCGGGCTTCTTAGACGGGGCCGTGATCCAGATTGACGGGGCCGGATCTTTATAAATACGGGGCTGCCCAAGCGGTTATGAATAATGAAGGGAAGGAGGGGAATGGTTCCCCTCCTATTTGCGTTCTTCCCTATAATTTGCTATAATGGGCAGACAAACGACAAGTAACGGTTCAGACGGCGGGTAAACAGGGGCGAAAATAGACGTCAAGCTTGCTTGTAAGTATATTTTCGCCCCTGTTTACACATCGGATGTCTATCCGATGCTTCTTGCCCGGCCTATGGCCGGGCAAGAAGGTACCCGCC
The DNA here is from genome assembly GCA_944384065.1 of uncultured Enterocloster sp. Lineage (GTDB taxonomy): Bacteria > Bacillota > Clostridia > Lachnospirales > Lachnospiraceae > Enterocloster. Next base: position 456 of record CALWRY010000002.1, read on the forward strand.
GCCTGAACTGTTACAACGACAAAGACCGAGGATAAAAAATGCTGTTCAGTTCCCTTGTATTTATATGGTACTTCCTGCCCATTGTATTTTTTGCGTATATATGCATCCCGGGTATCCGGGCGAAAAATCTGCTTCTGCTGGCCGCCAGCATTCTTTTTTATGCCTGGGGCGAGCCGAAATTTGTGCTTCTGATGCTGCTCTCCATCGGCATCAACTATATGTTCGGGATGCTTCTGGACTATGAGACGAAAAAGAGGCATAGGCAGCTCCTCATGGCCCTGTGCCTTCTCATCAACCTGGGGCTTTTGGGATATTATAAGTATTTTAATTTCCTGGCGGAGCTGGTCAATGACCTGGCAGGCCGGGAGATCCTGGGGGCCAGGGAGATTGTTCTTCCCATCGGCATTTCCTTCTACACCTTCCAGGCCCTGTCCTACGTGGTGGACGTGTACCGGAGAACCATCCGGGTGCAGAAGAATCCCCTGGATCTGGCGCTCTACATCAGCTTTTTCCCACAGCTCATCGCCGGGCCTATTGTGAAATACTATGAGATTGACGCCCAGCTAAAGAGACGGAGCATCACAGCTCAGCGCATGGCCTATGGCATCAAGCGGTTTTCCTATGGCCTGGGAAAAAAGGTGATCTTTGCCAACACCTTTGCCGCCGTGGTGGACAATGTGCTCACCTTTCCCAATGAAAACCTGGCGGGGCCGGGGCTGGCCTGGTTTACCATTCTTCTTTACACCCTTCAGATTTATTATGATTTTTCCGGCTACTCGGATATGGCCATCGGCCTGGGGAAAATGTTCGGCTTTGACTTCATGGAAAATTTCAACTACCCCTATATGTCCCAGTCTATCCGGGAGTTCTGGCGCAGGTGGCATATTTCCCTGTCCACCTGGTTTAAGGAATACCTTTACATTCCCCTGGGGGGAAACCGGAAGGGGCGGGTGCGCACCTACATAAACCTCTTTATCGTGTTTCTGGTGACCGGACTGTGGCACGGGGCGGGGAAGAATTTCGTGCTCTGGGGCGCGTACTACGGCGTGTTTATTGTGGCGGAGCGGATGTTTCTCGGAAAGCTTCTGGAGAAAAACCCGGTGAAGCTTCTAAACCATATGTACACCATGTTTGTGGTGGTTGTGGGGTGGATGCTGTTCCGCATTGAGGACATGGGCAAAATCCATGGCTTTGCCCGGATTATGTTCTTCCGTCAGCCAGGGGACTTTACCATTCCTATGTTTGCGGACAGGCGGGTACTGTTCTTCTTTGCGGCGGGCGTCCTCTTCGCCGGGCCCCTCCAGTTCTGGTGCAGGCCCCTGAAAGCCCATCTCTACGATGAAGAGCGGGTCTGCTGGTACGACATCGCCGTTATGGCGGTGCTCCTTATCTTCTGTACCATGCTGCTGGTGAACAACACATACAACCCCTTTATCTATTTCAGATTTTAGCAAAGGAAGAGCCTGTTATGAGAAAATGTATGATCCTTCTCTTTTTTGCCATACTGCTTATGCCGGGAGTGCTCGGCGCTCTCCTCGGCGGGGCACCGGAGGGACAGAATACGGAGAACCGGACCCTGGCGGAGCGGCCTGAGCTCTCCCTCGAGAACCTGGAGGATTTTCCCGCTGATGCGGAGGCCTATATCAATGACCACGCGCCTTTCAGGGATCAGTTTATTGACGCCTACGCCTCCATGAACATGGAGCTGTTTCACAGCATTGATAATAATGATGTGATTGTGGGGAAGGAGGACTGGCTCTTTTACGCGGGAAATGACAGCCGGGTGGACGCCCTGGGAATTTCGCCCTTCACAGAGGTGGAGCAGTGGTCTATCACGACCCAGCTTCTGCAGATACGGCAGAAGTACGGGAAGGACAGGGACAGCTTTGTGTTTTTCATTGCGCCGGACAAGGAGATTGTGTACCGGCAGTACCTGCCGGACTATTACGCGCCGGTGACCGACACTTCCCGGGCCAAGGAGCTGGTGAAGTACATACGGGAAAATTCAGATATCCAGGTGATTTATCCCCTGGAGGATCTGCTTGCGGCCTCGGAGCAGGGGCTGACCTACTACAAAACCGACACTCATTGGAACGATTACGGGGGTTTTGTGGGAAGCCAGGAGCTGATTGCGGCTCTCGGGGGAAGGACAGAGACGGTGCGCTTCGCCGGGGAGGCTGAGGAGACTGCTTCGTCCGGAGAGGGAGAGGCCGCCGGCGTCCGGGTCTCCTTTGCAGAGGGCGAGCGGGGCGATCTGGGCAATCTGGGCCGCACGCCCATGCGGTATCTGGACGAGGTGAAGGCGCAGATAGAAGGGTATTACGACGAGCTGACGCCGGAGCTTTTGGAGGATAATCCGGAGACTGGCATCACACGGGCAAGGACGGAGGGCGCGCCGGATGAGCGGCGGCTGGTGATGGTCCGGGACTCCTTTACCGAGGCCATGGAGCCGGTGCTCCAGAAATATTTTGCGGAGTCCGTGCTGATTGACTGGGAAAGCATCGAGAGCACAGACATCGGATCCTACGGCGGCGACGTGTTTGTGTACCAGGTGGTGGAGCGGAATCTGGGGCGGATTCCCGCAGATCTGGTATCGATGCTGGAGGGGTTCTGAGACGCCGGCGCCGGAGGGAGCGGGGAGGATTTCTGAATTTCTGGACGAACGGCGGGGAATATGGTATACTAATAAAGATAGACATGTTTTGTGCGAACGACGGTCGGGAGGCAGATTATGCGAAATAGAAGAAAGGTGCGGGGATCCTTCCGGTTATACCTGCAGTGGCCGCTGTTTTTGTCAGCGTTCCTTATCGTGCTTACCGCCATAGTGGGAGCGGTTTCTCTGAAGGCCGGGATCATTGTGTCCATATTTACGCTGGTCTACGTGGGAATCGCCCTGTGGCTCTATTTTTCCAGAAAGAGAGGGATGCTGCAGGGCCTTATCTCCTTTGCTTCCGAATATGGAAAGAACAGCCAGGTTTTGATGGACGAGATGTTGATTCCCTATGGAATCACGGACAAGACCGGACATTTTTTGTGGGCAAACGGGCAGTTTCAGTCTATTTTGGCGGAGGATAAGAGCGGCGTGAGAAATATCACGGCCATTTTCCCCGAGGTGACCCGGCAGATGCTGGCCACAGGCGGCCAGATAGTCAGCGTCCACAGCTCCTTTGGCGATAAAAAGTATCGGGTGGATTTGAAAGAAGTGAACCTGGATCTGTTTACCAGGGAGGCTATCCGGGACGGGGAGGAGAAGGAGGGCGGAGACAGCGCTTCGGTGACCGCTGTGTACCTTATTGACGAGACACAGATGTTAAAGTACCGGCAGCAGGTGAATGATCAGAAGCTGGTGGCCGGACTGATTTACCTGGATAATTATGACGAGGCATTGGAGAGCGTGGAGGAGGTTCGGCGATCCCTCCTGATCGCCCTGATTGACCGGAAGATCAACAAGTACATCGGGAGCCTGGAGGGCATTGTAAAGAAGCTGGAAAAGGACAAATACTTCTTTGTGATGAAGCGGCAGTACATGCTGAAGATGCAGGAGGAGCATTTCTCCATCCTGGAGGATGTAAAGACTGTAAATATCGGCAACGATATGGCGGTGACCCTGAGCATCGGAATCGGTATGAACGGGGAGACCTACGGACAGAACTATGAGTACGCCAGGGCCTCCATCGACATGGCTCTGGGGCGGGGCGGCGACCAGGCGGTTGTGAAGGACGGGGATAAGATCCAGTATTACGGCGGCAAGGCCCAGCAGATGGAGAAAACCACCCGTGTGAAGGCCCGCGTGAAGGCCCACGCCCTCAGGGAGCTTATGGAGAATAAGGACCGGCTCCTGATCATGGGACACCGCATGGCGGATATTGACTCTTTTGGAGCGGCGGTGGGAATTTACCGCATTGCCGTCTCCATGAACAAGAAGGCCCACATCGTGCTGAACGAGGTGACCTCCTCGGTGCGGCCCATGATGGAGCGGTTCATAGAGAGCGGCGAGTATCCGGAGGACATGTTTTTGAAGGGACCGGAGGCCGCCGGCCTGGCGGATCCGGGCACCATGCTGGTGGTGGTGGATGTGAACCGGCCCAGCATTACGGATGAGCCCTCCCTGTTAAGCCTGGTGCGGACCATTGTGGTGCTGGATCACCACAGGACCAGCAGCGAGATTATTGACAACGCGGTTCTCTCCTATGTGGAGCCCTATGCATCCTCGGCCTGCGAGATGGTGGCGGAGGTGGTGCAGTACATTGCCGACGGCATCCGCGTGCGGCCGCCGGAGGCTGACGCCATGTATGCGGGAATCGTGATTGATACCCAGAACTTTACCAATCAAACCGGCGTGCGCACCTTTGAGGCCGCAGCCTTCCTGCGCAGGAGCGGGGCGGACATCACCCGGGTGCGGAAGCTGTTCAGAGAGGACATGAAGGATTATCAGGCAAAGGCCGAGGCGGTACGGGCCGCAGAGGTATATATGGATGCCTTTGCTATCAGCGAGTGCCCTGCAGGCGGGCTGGACAGCCCCACCATTGTGGGGGCCCAGGCGGCGAACGAGCTTTTGGAGATCCGGGGGATCAAGGCTTCTATTGTGCTCACGGCATACAATGGAATTATTTATTTCAGCGCCCGGTCCATTGACGAGGTCAATGTACAGGTGATGATGGAGAAGCTGGGAGGCGGCGGCCACCGGACCATTGCGGGAGCACAGATGAAGGATGTGACCGTGGAGGAGGCCAAGGCAAGGCTGAAGGAGGTTATACAGGAAATGATGGCGGAGGGCCAGGTTTCCTAGAGATAACTGGAGAAATAGAAAGGAAGAGAATGTTATGGATATCGTATTGTTAGAGGATGTGAAGGCCCTGGGAAAGAAGGGCCAGGTGGTAAAGGTAAATGACGGCTACGCCCGGAATTTTATTCTCCCCAAGAAGCTGGGGGTTGAGGCCACGGCTAAGAACCTGAACGACTTAAAGCTTCAGAAGGCCAATGAGGCCAAGATTGCCGCAGAGCAGCTTGCCGCCGCAAAGGAGCTGGGCGAGAAGCTTGAGAAGTCTTCTGTCACAGTGGCGATCAAGGCCGGAGAGGGCGGAAGGGCATTCGGCTCTGTCTCCTCCAAGGAGATTGGGAAGGCCATCCAGGAACAGCTGGGCCTGGATGTGGATAAGAAGAAGATTGTTTTAAATGACCCCATCAAGGCCATCGGAAGCTTCGAGGTTCCCATTAAGCTCCACAAGGATGTGACGGCCAAGCTGGCTGTGAAGGTAGTGGAGGCGTAAGCGGGCATAAACACGGAGAGGATGCTATGGAAGAGACTCTGATCAAGCGGGTGCTCCCCCACAGCCTGGAGGCGGAGCAGTCGGTTATAGGCTCGATGCTCATGGACAGGGAGGCGGTGATTGCCGCCTCCGAATTGATTACAGGCAGCGATTTTTACCAGCAGCAGTACGGCATTATGTTTGACGCCATGGTGGAGCTGTTCAATGAGGGCAAGCCGGTGGATCTGGTGACGCTCCAGGACCGCCTGAAGGAAAAGGATGTGCCCCCCGAGGTCAGCAGCCTGGATTTTGTCCGGGATATCATGGCGGTGGTGCCCACCTCGGCCAATGTGCGGTCCTATGCGGCCATTGTCCGGGACAAGGCTACCTTTAGACGGCTGATCAAGGTCACGGAGGAGATCGCCAACACCTGCTACGCGGGCAGGGAGCCTCTGGAGGATGTGCTGGCGGACACGGAGAAATCCATTTTCAACCTTCTGCAGAACCAGGGCGGCCAGGAGTTTGTGCCCATCAAGCAGGTGGCCATCAATGTGCTGGAGAAGATTGAGAGCGCTTATAAGAACCAGGGATCCGTGACCGGTATTCCCTCAGGCTTTATTGACTTGGATTATAAGCTTTCCGGTTTCCAGCCCTCGGACTTCATCCTGATTGCGGCCCGGCCGTCCATGGGAAAGACGGCCTTTGTGCTGAACGTGGTGGACCACGTGGCAGTGCGCAGGGGCATTCCCTGCATGGTGTTCAGCCTGGAGATGTCCAAGGAGCAGCTGGTGAACCGTATGCTTTCCATGGAATCCAATGTGGACTCCCAGAAGCTGCGCACCGGCACACTGACGGATTCAGACTGGGACGCCGTGGTGGAGGGCGTGGGGATTATTGGAAATTCCAAGCTGATCATCGACGACACCCCGGGTATCTCCGTGCCGGAGCTGCGCTCCAAGTGCCGGAAGATGAAGCTGGAGTACGGCCTGAGCCTGGTGATTATCGATTACCTGCAGCTCATGAGCGGAACAAGACGGACGGGAAATGAGAACCGGCAGCAGGAGATCTCAGACATTTCCCGCTCCTTAAAGGCCCTGGCAAGGGAGCTGCAGGCTCCGGTCATTGCCCTTTCTCAGCTCTCCCGGGCCTGCGAGACCCGGACGGATCACCGGCCCATGCTCTCGGATCTGCGAGAGTCCGGCGCCATTGAGCAGGACGCGGATGTGGTGATGTTCCTCTATAGGGATGATTATTATAATAAGGATACGGATCACCCCAACGAGGCGGAGGTCATCATCGCCAAGCAGAGAAACGGCCCCATCGGCACGGTGAACCTCCTGTGGAAGCCGGAGTACACAAAGTTTGTGAATATGGCACGACCTCAGGGTGGGGGAAACGGATAAAACTTCAGATGGAATTAATGTAAGATACAAAGCCTGTTGCAATGCTGTGGCTCAACCGGTTCTTAGAAAAATCTTTCCGATAAGGAGTGTATGCAACTCAAAGGATATTGGCCGCTTTTGCTCTCGGACGCTTTATGAGGTGGCAAAAGCGGCCATTGAAGAATAGATATTCTGGAAATCTTGTACATAATTATAAAAATCTATATCCATTATTATCTTCAATCGCCTTTATAAACTTTTCTCTATCTTTTTTATCGGGCATTTTTGCGGTGTTGAAAATCATTTCCCAGGGCATATTTCCAAGATGAATATAATTTAAGGCCATCATTAAATGAGCGATTGATAAACCAAATGCCAAATTTTCATGTGTATTAACTTGATAACATGATTCTGGATGTATTCCTGTATAAAATTTAGTGAGAAGAATGCCATCCATTTTATGGCCTTCTTTATCAAACATATAATGTCCGCAAAAAGCTGTGGTAGATTTTCCTGCTATTATAGAATCAAAACAAAAATGCTGCAACTTCAAAATATCTGCAGTTAATTCATTTTGTAGTTCATTCAAAAGGAACTTTTTTGAATCATCACCATTTGTGGCCTTTTGTCCATCAATTCCAACACAATTAGCGGACAAAATCATCCCATAAATCGGATTGGTAATAATGGGATTCCATCCATTTGCCCTGCTGTACGGATTATTAAAAATATGGCAACCTTTTTTGGTAATTCCTTTAATGACCCCAGAACGGGAATAACATAATTTTTTTACATTACCAACCTGTTGGACGGCCTTTTTTAATGAATTAGGGTTCAAAGTATACTTAGTTTCTATGTAAGCGTACACTGCTTCTACGGGAATTTGTTCCTTTTGGGCGAATTGGTTGTCCGGAGTTAAAAATCTTAAAGTTGGATATAATTCCTGATCATAAATGATAATATCATCGCCAGCAGTATTGCCGTATCGATCAACAACGAAGCCACGACAAATACCGTATTTTAAAGGCAAAAATCTCCTTAAAAATTTACAAACGCTAATTTCAAATTCCACACCATAGTCATAATTATAGACAGCGGAGATATGGCTAATTGAACGTTCAAACTCTTGGGAAATATTTTTTATTATATCATTATATACAAATTCTTCCATTGCTATTTTCAGTTCCTTTTATCAATGTTCAGTCTCCAGAATTAAACTCTACTAGCTTTTCCCAATCAATACTTCCGTCTTCTTTACAAAAATAGGTGGAAAATTCCCTTACAAGCCTATTTGCCGCTTTGTTATAGCTTTCTTTATAATCAGACACATATTTTTCCGGCATAGTTCCCATATATCCAATAATCTTAATATAAAAATCCTCATCTCCGGTTAGCTCAGCCCAAAACTGTTTTCCGGCCAATTCCTGATACATTTTTGGCTTTCCTCTACCGGAATCTTTCTTTTTCCCATAGCAATATCCGATGTATGCTTCATAACGGGCTTTCGCCTGCTGTGCTAGTTTTGAAGCCGCCATAAAGTTCTGTTCCTGCCGTTTTTTGCTATCAGCATTAAACACAGACGGACCGCTTTTTACAGCGATTGCAGAGATTGTATTTGTGGCGTTATTTTGAATCATAATATCAATTCCCTCTGCCAGTGCTTTATTTCCACCACTCGCGGCTATTGCTATCGGTTCAAAAAAATAATTTCCAAAAATCGTCTCTTCACTCGAACTTACAAAAGCGGTCATGACGGATTCCACAATCTCTGAAGCACTTTGCATAGCTTTTGCGCGATACAGATACGGATTTTTACGCTTCATGACTTTTTTGATATTTAACCCATCGATTTTTTCAATTAGGTTGGTATAAAAAGCTTCAAGGGCTGTCGCTATTGCTTTTATAACTGCTTGTTCATCATATGAATTATTTAGTGGCATATAAATTTCCTCCCAACTCTATTGCATCTCTTATCCTGTTGTGTACATTTGTTCCTCTAAAGCGTTTTGTTTCTACAACGGCTTTTCCGTCTGCAACTGCACAAACAGCTTTTCCAATAGCTTCCGCGAGCCCCACTGGCACAGCATTTCCGATTTGACGATATTTTGCTGCTGTTGTACCTGTAAATATCCAATTGTCTGGAAATTGCTGTATTCGGGCATATTCTTTTATGCTTAACGGGCGATCCTGTGTAGGATGGCACATCATTGTAGCTTTCTGAACCGGAGAAGTGACTACAGTGGGGGATGGCTGGTCATAGGAAAGTCTCCTGTAAAATCCAACTTTTCCTCCACCAGATTTATATGCGCCGCCCATAGCAATCGGTATAATATTTTCCGGCAAATCACGCCAGTTACCTCCCTCAGGAATCATTTTGAGAAATTTCAGGCGCTCTTTGCTTAATGTGGCACACTCACCTTTATCAAACTCCAGATCTGCAATGGCATCCCTTACTGTTTTCCATTGATATGCTTTATCTTGATGCGTTTGAAAATGTGTCGGAATCGGAAGAAATATAGATTCGTTATCTCGGCTGCCAATTAGTACGAACCTTTCACGAAACTGTGGGACACCATAATTTACCGCATCTAGGATACCATATACAGTTTTATATCTCAATTTATCAAACTCTGCTAAAATTACATCCAGAACAGCACCTAATTTTTGGTCAGGAGCATTTCCATTTTTTTCTGCTGTGGGAATAAGTTTTAAAGGAGATGACATAATTCCTTTCACATTTTCCATAACAAAAAATCTTGGACGTATATAATCAATTATCCTAATAAAGTCCATAAATAAGCTTCCCCTAGGATCATTAATCCCCAAGCGTTTTCCGGCAGTTGAAAATGGCTGGCACGGTGGCCCACCACAAATCAAGAATGGCTCTCCGACAGAAAGCCCTGTTAGCTCCAGCAACTTACGGGGATCTATTTCGCGGATATCTCCGGCTAATACATTGTGGCCATTAACTTGCATTGTTTTTACACATGATTCATCAAAGTCTTGCCCGATCACAACATTTAACCCCGCCTTTTCGAGGCCTATATCTAATCCCATTGCCCCAGAAAATAAAGAGATAACATCACGATTATTAGTATATTCATTTAAAGCACTATATTTTATTAAATTTCCCATTAAATTTTCTCTCCATTTTCCAATATAAAATTTCTTTCAAAAGAGCTGTTTACAGCATGTGCGATATTCTCCAACTCGGCTATGGTAAAACTCTCTCTTTTCATTTTCCCGTTTAAATTTTGCGGCGATGTGCCTATTCTACGCGCTAGTTCCGCCATGCTAATATCTGACAATACACATAATATTTTAATTTGCTCGGAAATTGTCATTTCTGGTTCCTCTTTAATACATCAACTTTTACCTTATTAGTATAAAGTATTTCATTTATAACGTCAATAAAATAATTCAATCTCTATATCGTAGGTACTTGTTGAAAAAATTTATTCCTGGTAAAATAGAGTTAGTAAAATTTTTAAAGGAGAGGTAGTGATACCTAAATGCAGCGAGATGCCGCTACCATATCAAGGAATATGAGTAAAATTCATAGTAAAGATACATCTATTGAACTGTGCCTTCGCAGGGCATTATGGCATAAAGGATATCGCTACCGCAAGAATTACAAAGTTCTTCCAGGGACGCCGGATATTGTGCTTACCAAATACAAAATAGCTATTTTCTGTGATAGTGAATTTTTCCATGGTAAAGACTGGGAATATCTAAAATTGCGGCTTGAAAAAGGAAATAATTCTGATTATTGGCTAAAAAAAATCGAACATAATCGTATCCGTGACAGGGAGAATGATAAAAAATTAATTTTTCTCGGATATACAGTTATTCATTTCTGGGGACAGGATATTAAAAAACATACTGATGAATGCCTCCAGGTTATAGAGGAGGCTATATGGGACAGTAAAATGGAATCTATCAATGACGATATATATGATCTTTTAAGATATTCATAATAATTTTATCATGTGTAACTCCATTACGGTAGGAAAACTGCCTAAATAGATTAAGATATAGAAGTTGTCATAATATCCATTCTCAACGCATACATTAGTAAGGAATAGGACAGAAGGAGAGAATGGTTATGGATGAGATACATTATCTGATATCAGACGCGTCAAAAAAAGTGGATGTGGAAGCCCATGTGCTCAGGTATTGGGAGGACGAGCTGGAGCTTGACATTCCCCGAAATGAAATGGGGCACAGATGCTATACGGATCTGCATATCCGCCTGTTCCGGCAGATCAAGAATCTGAAAGAAAAGGGGTATCAGCTGAAGGCCATCAAGCACGCCTTAAACCAGGTTCTTGAAAAGGAGGGCAGAATGGAGCTTTCAGACGAAATATTGGAGAAGGATATGGATGCGGCGTTAAAGGAATTTCGAGAGGAGGACAAGCCCGGCGGCCTGGCGGAGGTGCGGGACGGCGCTTCTGTGGTATCTATGGAGGAGAAGATGGCTCAGTTCCAGCAGATTATGAACCTGATAATCGGACGGGCCCTGGAGGTCAACAATGAGAAGCTGAGTCAGGATATCAGCACCCTGGTAAATGAAAAAATGGGCCAGGAGCTGGAGTATCTCCTCAAAGATTCCGACCAGAAAGCCGAAGAACGCTTCCGCCGCCTGGACGAAGCCCTCCGATCCGCCCAGAAAGACAGCCAGGCCGAGGCCGCCGCAGCCAAAATCCCATTTTTCAAGAAAAAGCGCTTTGGCCGCAGCGGCAAAAAACTCTGGGGCAAAAAAAAATAAAGCGGATTCCTCAATCAACCCCCAAAACCGCCTCAAACCCCTTGCGATTTTCTTAAGACCCAAATTTCCATATCGCCATTTTGCAGGAATTGTGGTATCATATCCACGTAGGCAATGAGCAGTGCAAAAGAAGGCAGGCAAAAAGCTGCGTTGTGCTCGCACATAAGCAGCTTTTTGCCTGCCTTCTTTTATAGGGCGAAGCCCGTGACTGAGCTGGAGCGAAGCGGAAGCGAGGTGCACTGCGGATCCGGCGAGCCAGTTCCGCAGTCCCCCCAAGGCGATGCCGCAGGCGAGCCTACAGCCAATCCCGCGGCGATGCCGCCAGGCGAGCCTACAGCCAATCCGCGGCGATGCCGCAGGCGAGCCTACAGCCAATCCCGCGGCGATGCCGCCAGGCGAGCCTACAGCCAATCCGCGGCGATGCCGCAGGTGAGCCTACAGCCAATCCGCGGCGATGCCGCCAGGCGAGCCTACAAAAACCCCAAACAAAAGAAAGGTCCCCCACCCCCATGAAATACACCCCTCGTCACCCCATCCCATACACCCCCGCCGCCATCCTTCTGGCCGCAGCCCTCACGGGCTGCGCGGCCTCAACCCACCAGAACGCAGCGGCCCCCGCATCCGCCTCCAACGCCATAGTCATCGAGACTGTGCCGGAGACCATCGCTCCCCTGGGCCTGGAAGGGCAGATCCTTCCGGGCCTTGACGACGTGGATTTGCCCGATGCGGATCCGGCTCCGGAATACCTTCGCCTTGGCGTCCGCCATGAGATTGTGAAGAAGGTTCAGCAGCGCCTGATGGATCTGGGCTTTATGGACAACGATGAGCCCACGGACTACTACGGGGAAGCCACCCAGCAGGCCGTGCTCCATTTCCAGAGGCAGAACGAGCTCCCCATGGACGGAATCGTTGGGAACACCACATGGGACGCCCTGATGGCGGAGGATGCCAAGTATTACGCGGTGTCCAAGGGAACCGAGGGCGAGGACATCAGAAGAATCCAGCAGCGCCTTTACGAGCTGGGTTATCTGGCCTCGGCGGATTTGGTGACGGGGAGCTTTGGCGATTCCACGGAGACGGCCGTGCTGAAGCTGCAGGAGATCAACGGGCTGACCCAGGACGGAAAGGTGGGCCAGCAGACATTCAACCTGCTCTACAGCGATGAGATCAAGCCCAACTACCTCTCCTACGGGGAGCACAGCGAGGTGGTCCTGGCCTGCCAGGAGCGCTTAAAGGAGCTGGGATATCTCACCACCACGCCGGACGGGGCCTTTGGCCAGGATACCATTGTGGCGGTGAAGCAGTTCCAGGCCAGAAACGACCTGGTCGTGGACGGCTACCTGGGCCCCTCCACCCGGATGCTCTTAGAGAGCGGGGACGCAAGGCCCAACGGCATGATGCTGGGCGAGGAGGGCGACGCCATCACCCGGGTGCAGGAGCTTCTCAGCAAATACGGCTACCTGTCCTCCGCCAATGTGACGGGATACTACGGGGAGATCACGGAAAATGCGGTGCGGAATTTCCAGTCAAGAAACGGCCTGACAGCCGATGGACTGGTGGGCGTGCAGACCATGGCGAAGCTTACCGGCGACGACGTGCGCCGGGCTGCTGCGGGAAGCTCCGGCGGGACATCCAGCGGAGGCGGCCAGTCCAGCTCTGCCGGACGGGGCCAGAGCTCTGCAGGCGCCGGATCCGCAGGAACCACAGGCGGAAGCACGACCCAGACGCCGCCCCCGCCGCCATCCGGAAGCGGCGTGTCCGCCCTGATATCTGCGGCCACGTCCCGGCTGGGATGCCCCTATGTGTGGGGAGCCAAGGGGCCCAATTCCTTTGACTGCTCCGGATTTGTGTACTGGTGCCTGAACCAGGCAGGGGTGAGCCAGAGCTATCTGACCTCCTCGGGCTGGCGCAATCCGGGAAGATATACAAAAGTAAGCAACTTTAACGATATACAGGCAGGAGATATTGTGGTGGTAAGAGGCCATGTGGGAATCGCCGCCGGCGGAGGCATGGTCATCGACGCCTCCTCCAGCAACGGACGGGTGGTGCACAGGAGCTTGAGCCAGTGGTGGGCCAACAACTTTATCTGCGCCTGGAGGATTTTCTAATGAAGGAGGAACGGGATATGCAGACCATACTGGTATGTGATGACGACAAGCAGATTGTGGAGGCCATTGACATTTATCTCACCGGGGAAGGCTATCAGGTGATCAAGGCCTACGACGGATACGAGGCCCTGGACGCCCTGGCGGACAACAAGGTGGATCTGCTGATTATGGATGTGATGATGCCGGGACTGGACGGGATCCGAACCACTCTGAAGGTGCGGGAGACCAGCAGCATTCCCATCATCATCCTCTCAGCAAAATCCGAGGACACAGACAAGATTCTGGGGCTCAACATCGGAGCGGACGACTACATAACAAAGCCCTTTAATCCCCTGGAGCTGGTGGCGCGGGTAAAGTCCCAGCTCAGGCGCTACACCCAGCTGGGAAATATGACCCAGCAGAATGAGGGCCAGGTATACAAGTGCGGAGGCCTCCAGATCAATGACGACAACAAGGAGGTGACGGTGGACGGGGAGCCCATCAAGCTCACGCCCATCGAGTACAATATCCTTCTCCTGCTGGTGAAAAATGCGGGCAAAGTATTTTCCATCGACGAGATCTACGAGCAAATATGGAACGAGGAGGCCATCGGGGCGGACAACACGGTGGCCGTACATATCCGCCATATCCGGGAGAAGATCGAGATTAACCCCAGGGAGCCCAAGTACCTGAAGGTGGTATGGGGCGTGGGCTATAAAATTGAGAAGCAGTAGGTGGACGTATGGCAGAGGCTAGGAAGAAGCTTCGGGCGAAGAAGGCCCTGTTTACTATTTTTCATGTGGTATTTATGCTGTGCCTTATAGCCGGCTTCAGCGCCATGTATCTCAGCGCCAACTATGGCCGGGGCATCAAATGGATATTTGACGACGTGTATGAGGACTCGGACTCCTTCAGCCAGCAGCTGGGAACGGATATCGCCAGCATATTTGCCTATGCAGGCTACCAGGAAATGTTTGAGACGGACGGGAAGCTGGATCTATATAAGCCCATTATGCGGACCACAAACGGGCCGGGCGTTTCGGAGGAATGGACGCTGGACGATGTGGTTCGGTACGGGCGGATTATGGGATATTATCTGGACAGCAATTATGATGTGGCGGGAGCGCCCTGGTCCTTAGACGAGGAAGACCAGGAGACAGAGGTGGATATCACCTACTACACAAATAATCCCAGCTTCTTTGAGGCCACAAACCTGACTAGCCGGATGACAAAATACGAGCTTGTCATGACGCTCTTATATGAGCTGGGCAACTATTATAAGACCTACAATTACTACATGAAGGGGAGCACCAACTTTTATTTCCGCATCAGCTATACCAGCGACGAGGGGGTGGAGACACTCTACACCAATGTGGAGGACATGCCCATAGAGGAGATGCGGGATGTGGGAAAATATTTGTACATCCAGGGCAGCACAGTGGAGATACACAGCAACCTTTCCGCAATCCCCAACAACGCGGCCAGGCTTTTGGAGCTCTGGAATCCCTACCAAAATGATAAGAATTATATGATAGTCGCTGTAAATACGGACTATCCCTGCGATGACATCTATTCCGAGCAGGTGGCAGCCTACGGCGCGGACAGAAACGCATATATTCTGGGCATGGGAGGCGTGATTCTCGGCCTTCTGGGCTGTTTCGCCACCCTTTTGTTCATGGCCATTGTGTCGGGCCACGTGGAGGACGGATCCGAGGAGATCCGTCTGTACCCGGTGGATGAGATTTATACGGAGGCATTTCTCGTCTTGTGGGCGGGAGCCGCCGCCGGGGCTGTGGCGCTGATCCAGTACTGCGGGCCGTGGCTTGTGTCCCTCTTTGCAATAGAGGATCAGTGGGAATACTGGAATAAGGTGATGATCATTCTCACCGTCTATGTGAGCATCCTCCTGTGCGGCTTTTCACTGGTCCGCCGCTACAAGGCCCGATGCCTGTGGGAGCGCAGCCTGATTAAAAAAATGATGGATTCCGCACAGGCCTACCTGGAATACAGATCCTACGCGGTCCGCATAGGCGTGGGCTATCTCGCCTTCCTGATTGCAAACGGGGCAGCCCTCTGGGGAATGGTGTTCATCTTCGCAAACCGGGAAAATATACCGGGCTACCGGCTGCTGTTCTTGGGCCTCATCCTGATCCTGGCGGTGATGGACAGCCTGGCCTTTCACGGCATGTTTAAAAAGGCGGTGCAGAGGGATCTGCTGGACGCGGCGGTGAGCAGCATATCCAAGGGGGACACCAACTACCGTATTGACACGGAGCGTCTCAGCGGCAAAGAGCGGGACATGGGCGAGCACATCAACAATATCAGCAGCGGCCTGGGAACAGCCCTGATGGAGCAGGTGAAGAGCGAGCGCATGAAGGCGGATTTGATCACCAATGTGTCCCACGACATCAAAACGCCTCTCACCTCCATCATCAACTATGTGGACCTGATCAAGCGGGAAAAAATCGAAAATCCCAAGGTATTGGCCTACCTGGAGGTGCTGGATCAGAAATCCCAGCGGCTTAAGACGCTGACGGAGGATCTGGTGGAGGCCTCCAAGGCCAGCTCCGGCAATCTGAAGCTGGAGATGACAGACATCAATCTGGTGGAGCTGGTTCAGCAGACCAACGGGGAATTTGAGGAGCGCTTTGAGCAGCGCCATCTGGAGCTGGTGTCCGGCCTTCCGGAGGACGCCCTGATCATTCGGGCAGACGGCAGGCGGCTCTGGCGGGTTCTGGAAAATCTGTATACCAACACATTCAAGTATGCCATGGAACGGAGCCGGGTCTATGTGGATGTGAAGACAGAGGGAGAACGGGCCCTGTTCACCATCAAAAATATATCGGAGAAGCCCCTCAACATAAGCCCCGACGAGCTGACGGAGCGGTTTGTGCGGGGAGATGTGTCCAGAACTACGGAGGGAAGCGGGCTGGGGCTCTCCATTGCCCAGAGCCTGACGGAGCTGCAGGGCGGAATATTTAAGATAGAAATAGACGGCGATTTGTTTAAGGCTTCCGTGGATTTCCCCCTGGAGAAGAAGGAGGAGCCCGCCGCTTTGCCGGCAGCGATGGAAGATGGGACGGCGGCTGATCCCCTGAAAAGTACACAGGAAGAAAGCGCGGCAGAGCAGCAAGACCGGGAACAGCCGGATTCCGGCGAACAGAGTGCGGAATAAAAACAGCTGCCGCATAAAAAACAGGAAGACTTCCCAAATAGGAAAGCCTTCCTGTTTTTTTGCGCCCATGCAATCACGGGAGCGGCTGCAATTTATTGATATTCGAATACATTGATCCAGCTCTCAAGCAGATCCTTCTCCTCGGGCCTCTTGTAGGAGAGCTGAGCGGCGGCCACAATGGGGAGCCATCCCTGTACATAGCGCTTCTCCGTGCCGGTCTTCTCACAGAAGATATCCATGTACAGCTCCGCTTTCTTCTTGTCCTTTAAGGCCAGCAGAAGGTAGGTTCTCGCCACATCGGCGCTGGCGTTGCCCTGGGAGGCGTGAACCCAGTCAATGACGTACAGTTTCCCGTCGTCTCCGACAATAATGTTGGACGGGTTAAAGTCGCCGTGGCAGAGCTTTGTGTGCTTGGGCATGCCGTCCAAACGGGTCTGAAGCTCATAGCGCTGGCTGTTGTCCAGCTGCTCCACGGTCTTTAAGGAACGCATGGTCTTCTCTTTGAGCTTGTTGAGAAGGGGGCATGCCTGTGCATGGATATGGAGGTGGAGATCCACCATCTGCTCCATATATTCCTCCAGCTTGTCCGGATTCTCCTCCATAAGCTCCTCCAGAGTCCGGCCGGGCACATACTCCTTGATAAGGGCCCAGCGGCCGTCCACGGTGGTGAAGCCCAGGATCTTGGGAACGTTCAGGGCTTCGATGGTCTCTACGCGGGCATTGCAGAGGGCTTCATTCAGGACTTCGGCCTTGGGGAATCCTTCGCAGAATTCCTTAATGACAGTGTCCCCATCCCGGTAGATGGTTTTCTTGGCACTGCTGAAAATAAGTTCTTTCGCCATAATTATACTCTCCTTCCACACTGAGTAGCAGCAGATAATCGCTCCTGCGGCAGGCAGCCCGCCGCACTGATTTTATTCTACTACAAGCAGTTGAAAAAGTACATACCCAATTTGATAAATTTTTAACGAATTTGTCACTACTCAGCCGTGCATCTTCTTGACCGCACTTATGTGCGGTCAAGAAGCCGGGATTGTCATCCCTATGCGGATATAGGCCCCCGGAGGCTCTCTCAAGCAAGCTTGGAACGCCTCCGGGGGCCTATATCCGCGCACGGCTGAGTAGTAACACAAATTTTAAAAGCGGAAAATGGCGGTGCCGTAAGGCGCAAGCGGGTAGGCGAAGGAGAAGGGCAGTCCGTCGCACTCCCCCTTCTTGGCCGTGTAGTCGGGCATCTGGCTGGCAGCGTAAGCGCCGTGGGACTGATCCAGAATCAGGTGGTACTTTCCGCGCCGGGGCACGCCCACCCGGTAATCCGGCCGCTCCACGGGGGTGAAGTTGATGACGAAGAGAAGATTTTTCTTCTTTGTCTCATCCCGGCGGATAAAGCTGAATATGCTCCGGTCCCCGTCGTTGGCGTTGACCCACTGGAAGCCGTCCCACGCATTGTCCAGGCGGAAGAGGGCGGGATATTTTTTGTAAATGTGGAGCAGGTCCCGGACATATTCCTGGAGGCGCCTGTGGCTGTCCTCGTCGGCGAGGTACCAGTCCAGGGCCACCTTCTCGTCCCACTCGTGCCACTGGCCGAAATCCTGGCCCATAAAGAGGAGCTTCTTGCCGGGATGGCCCAGCATGAAGGTGTAGCCGGCCTTCAGGTTGGAGAACTTGTCCTCCCCCAGTCCCGGCATCTTGTTGATCATGGAGCATTTTAAGTGGACCACCTCATCGTGGGACAGGGTGAGTATGTAATTTTCACTTGTAAAATAGGTGAGGCCGAAGGTCATGCGGTTGTGGTTGTATTTGCGGAAATAGGGATCTAACTTCATGTACTCCAAAAAGTCATGCATCCAGCCCATGTTCCACTTGAAGGAGAAGCCAAGGCCCCCGTCCTCGGGCCGGGCCGTCACCTTGGGCCAGGCGGTGGACTCCTCCGCGATCATCATAGCGCCCCGTCCCCGGCCCAAAAGCACGCTGTTGAGGTGCTTGAAGAACTCAATGGCCTCCAGGTTTTCATTTCCCCCGTATTGATTGGGAACCCACTGGCCGCTCTGCCGGCCATAATCCAGGTAGAGCATGGAGGCCACGGCGTCCACCCGCAGGCCGTCCACGTGGTACTCCTCGATCCAGTAGAGGGCATTGCTGATGAGGAAATCCTTGACCTCATTTTTCCCGAAATCAAAGACCTTGGTGCCCCAGTCCGGATGCTCGCCCTTGCGGGGATCCGCGTACTCAAAGAGGGGCTCACCGTCAAAATCCGCCAGTCCGTGGGCGTCCTTTGGAAAATGAGCCGGCACCCAGTCCAGTATCACCCCGATGCCGTGGCGGTGGAGGTAGTTTACAAAATACATGAACTCCTTTGGCGTGCCGTAACGGGAGGTGGGGGCAAAATATCCGGTCACCTGATAGCCCCAGGATCCGTCGAAGGGGTGCTCCGCAATACCCATCAGCTCCACGTGGGTGTAGCCCATCTCCTTCACATAGGCTGCCAGCTCGTGGGCAGCCTCCGCGTATGTATAGAAGCCGTCCTTCTCCGGGCGGTTCTTCTTGCGCCAGGATCCCAGATGCACCTCGTAGATGCTCATGGGCTCCTTAGTGCGGTCGGTCTGCTCCCGCTTTTCCATCCAGACGCTGTCCGTCCAGCGAAATCCGGAGATGTCCGCTGTGATGGAGGCAGTGCCCGGCCGGTACTCAGCGGCAAAGGCGAAGGGGTCAGCCTTGTAGAGAACCCGGCCATCCCGGGCGGTGACTGCGAATTTATAGAGCTCGCCGGTCTTCATCCCCGGACAGAAGCACTCCCAGATGCCGGACTGGGCGATGGGATTCATGGGAAGGGCCTCCGGATTCCATCCGTTGAAGTCCCCGGTCAGATGGACCGCCTTTGCGTGGGGAGCCCAGACAGCGAAGTACATGCCGTCCTGGCCCTTGTAGGTCTTGGGATGGGCGCCCAGCTTGCGGAAAATATCATAGTGGGTGCCGGCTCCGAAGAGATAGCAGTCCAGATCCGAGATGAATCCGGTGAGAACAGGTTTCTTCTTTTTCTTTTGCGGTGCGGTTTTCATAATTAGAAATCCCCCTGAATGGTTATTGTTTTGCCGCGGCCAGGCAGAGCGGCAGCGGTTTTAATCTTCGGGACGGCGGGTGATTTTAAGGACAGCGCCCCAATTGCCCTTTATGGTTATCTGTATTTTTCCATCCTGAATGGGGATGGCTGGGCCATCCTCCAGGAGATTCACAGCCTCCCCGGCGGCGCCGGAAAGCGGAACCGGGACGGAGAGCTGGGCGGGATTGTCGTCGTTGTTGAGGACGGTGATCACAGAGGAGTCCTCTCCCATCCGGGCGTAGGCGTACTGCCGGTTGGTCAGCAGAAGCTCCTTGTAGAGGCCGCCGTGAAATTCCTCATTTTCCTCGTGGATCTTTCCCAGGCGGGCGATGAGCTCTGTGAGGGGGGAGGCGAGCTTCTCCCCCTTCGCCAGGGAGACGGCGGGCCGCAGGGCATCGTCGCTTGTGCGGCTGCGCACTCCCTCCAGTCCCCACTCCCCGCCGTAATAGATGGAGGGAATGCCGGGAAGGGTCATCAGGCACATGTATACCGGGGCCAGATGCTCCTTCTTTCGCAGCTTGCTGGCGATCCGGTCCTCGTCGTGGTTGTCCACAAAGGTGTAGAGCTGGCGGCCAATGGCCAGAAGCCGCCGCACATTGTGGGCAATCTCAAAGAAATTGTGGTCGTTGAACCCGGAGTAGATGCTCTTGTGCAGCTCGTAGTTGGTGACGGAGTGGAGCCCGGCCTCGTTCAGCCAGCGGCTGTACTCCCCGTGGATGACCTCCCCCATGAGCCAGAAGTCCTTCTTTAAGCCCTCGGTCATCTGGCGGAGCTCCCGCATAAAGGCAAAGTCCAGGACATTGGCACAGTCCAGGCGGATGCCGTCTATGCCGAATTCATCCACCCAGAAGCGGACCACATCGAAGAGATAGGCCTTAACCTGAGGATTTTTCAGGTTCAGGCAGGGCAGCTCAAAATGCCCCTGCCAGGCAAAGTAGGAGAAGGGATCCCCCAGGGGGCTTGTGCAGCCGAAGTTCACGTCCCGGTACCAGTCCTTGTAGGGAGAATCCCATTTCTTCTCCTGTATATCCTTAAAGGCAAAAAATTCCCGGCCCGTGTGGTTGAACACCCCGTCCACCACCACCCGGATGCCCTGCTCGTGGCAGAGGGAGACGAAGGTCTTAAATGCGGCGTTGTCTCCCAGGCGGCGGTCCACCTGCCGGTAGTCCCTGGTGTCGTAGCCATGGCTGGAGGACTCGAACAGAGGTCCTATGTAGATGGAATTACAGCCAAGGGAGCGGATGTGGGGAATCCATTGGTCAAGCTCCTCAAAGCGGTTTACGGTTTCTGCGCTGTCATTGTGTTTTGGGGCTCCCGTCATCCCCAGGGGATACATGTGGTAAAATACCCCTTTTTCATACCAAGTGCTCATGCTGCGGTTTCCTCCTGTATCAATAGATGGCAGCCGCCGGGGACGCATCGCCCGGATGGCTGCGGCAAACAGCCGGGAGGGGATTACCCCTCCTGGCTTTTGAATTTTCTGAGCAGAAACTGATAGCGCAGCTGGGCTGCGTTCAGCTCGTAGATATAGCAGTCAATCAATGTGGGATCCACTACCTGCTCAAAGTGGTTCCTGGCTGTGTCAATGGCCCACCGGGTGCGGTCAATCTCCTCCATGAGAAGAAGCCTTTCCCTGGGGGACAGGGCCTGGGCGGCCCCGGCCGCCGCCGTCTCTCTGGCGGCTTTAAAAAAATTCAGCATAACATTTCATCTCCCAGATAGATTTGATTTCCATAAACCTAGTATATCTGGAAATAAATGTATTATACATTGCCAATAATTCAGGACGGCGGGAAAGCAGGTGCAGCGGCATGCGCTATGCTTGCATATAAGCAGGCCGCTAGTACATAAACTCCTCCAGCTTGTACCCCAGATTCATCAGCGTCCGGTTCACCTCCCGAAGGGTCAGAAAATAATAATTTGCCGTGCCCTCCTGGCGGATGTCCACCAGCCCCGCATCTTTTAATATCTTCAAATGGTGGGAGATGGCGGGCCGGGACAGGCTGGTCCGGCTGGTAATCTCATTCACATTCAATCCCCAGCGCTCAAACTGGATGGGGCCGGGCTGCGGACTGTGGGCAAAGGCCTCCTCCACAAGGGCCCGCACAATGGACAGGCGCACTTCATCGCCGAGGGCGATAAACAGGGGCCTGCAGGCGGCAAACTGCCGATCCAGTTCCTGGGCTGTGGTCATAGGCATATCCCTCCTTTGGTTTAATTTTTTAAACCAATTGCATTCTACCATTCCACAGGCGAAAAGTCAACCGGGAGATGGGGCAATTTAGGGCTTGACTTTTCAGTAAAAATACGTCATAATAAAGAAACATTCAGAAGCGTTCGCTTCTAAGATATCTTTTAACGCAGTTCAAGAAGTTTTGATTGTCTGATTCAGACTACGGATCCCGTAAAGAAGAGTCAAGATGGATTTTTTTAGGAGAGGGGGAAGCATATTTATCGTATTTGTAGTTTAATAGTCAACCTGGTTCTGATTCTCTGCGCGGCGGAGGATATAAGGAGCTATCGAATTCCCAACCGGATCATCCTGGCAGCGGTATTTTTCTGCCTTTTGGGGCGGGGCGGCCAGGCGTTTGCCGGGGAAGGGGCGCTGGGATCGCTCCTGGCAGTTTTATCTGCGGCTGGAGGTATGCTCGTTGTCATGGCGGTTTCCCTGCCGGCTCATGCGCTCGGCATGCTGGGGGGAGGCGACAGCAAGATCATGGCGGTGGCTGTGGGCTGGCTGGGATTTCGGACAGGTGTGGAAGCAATCGGAATAGGACTGGTTCTGGGAGCGGTTCTGGCTCTCGGCAAGATGCTTTGCAAAGGCAGCATGGTCGGACGGTTCATCCATTTTTTTGCCTATATCAGGCGTGTAATCCAGGAAAAGAAAGCAGCTGCGTACTATGACGCGGCAAGAGACGGGCGGGACTGCGTGATCCCCCTGGGAGCCTGCATCTGCGCGGGCATTCTGATACGGGGAATGGGGCTATAGCGGCGGATATTTACTGAATGAGAAATAAGCGCGAAGGCGCATAGGAGGTGGAAATGAATTCATGCGGAAGGTGATGGCGGTTTACGATGAGGATCCGCTGTATGCCCAGAGGCTGGCGGATTATGTGAATCAAAAGGAAAAGCTTCCTTTTGCGGCCATGGCTTTTTCCAGTCTGGAACGGCTTCAGGATTATCTGAAGGATCACCCGGCGGAAATTCTTCTGGTGGGGGAGGCCTCCGCAGAGGCGGCGGAGGATCTGGAGGCCAAGAATGTGATGATACTCAGCGAAGCCATGGCGGTGGAGGAAAAGGAATCCGGATCCTCTATTTATAAATACCAGTCCGGGGCCGGGATTATGCGGGAGGTGATGGCGGCCTACTGTTTGGCGCAGCCGGAGCCCGCTCTGAGTCTTTTGACAAAAAAGGCGGTGGTGATGGGGGTCTACTCGCCCATAAACCGGTGCGGCAAGTCAGCCTTCGCCCTGGCGCTGGCCCAGATTCTGGGGAGAAATTTTTCTGTGCTCTACATGAACCTGGAGGAATATTCCGGATTTTCCCGGCTGGTGGATTCGGGCTATGAAAAGGATTTGTCGGATCTTCTGTATCTGTACCGCCAGGGGGAGTTCCATTGGATGAAGCTTAAAACCCTGGTCTATCCCTGGAACGGGATTGAATACATCGCCCCGGCCCGGTACGGGGAGGATCTGGAGCTCGCCCTCCCGGAGGAGCTGGGAGAGCTTGTGGGGCGGATTGCCAGGGAAGGGGGATACGAACGCCTGGTGGTGGATCTGGGGCGGTGCGGAAGGGGCTCTCTGGCCCTGCTGGAGGTGTGCGACGTGATCTATATGCCGGTGCGGGACGACCGGATCTCCCAGGCTAAGCTGGAGGAGTTTGAAGCCTACATAACGATGGCGGACGACGGCCGTGTGCAGGAAAAAATCCGGAAGATCCGGCTGCCCAAAGAAGGACCGTCCAGCCGGCGGGAAAGCTATGGGGATCATCTGGTCTGGGGAGAGCTGGGGGATTATGTGCGGCGCCTTTTGGATGGGGGCCAGGAAGAAGCATGAGGGAGGAGAACCAGAGAGAAGGAATCCGCTCCCGGCTGAGGGATTCGATTATGGCGATGCTCCAGGAAAGAGGACACACAGAGGATGGGGAGCTTTTGGCTTTTATCGATGAGGAAATATACCGGGCGGGACAGCAGGTGTATCTGCCTTTGAAGGAGAGGCTTTGGCTTAAGAACAGCCTGTACGACAGCTTCCGCAGGCTGGATATCCTCCAGGAACTTCTGGACGACAAAACCGTGACGGAGATTATGGTCAACGGGGCGGGGAAGATTTTTATTGAGCAGAATGGAAGCGTTCGCCTGTGGGAGAGGCGGTTTGAGAAGCCGGAGCAGCTGGAGGATATCATCCAGCAGATCGTCAGCCGGGTAAACCGGGTGGTCAACGTGTCTTCGCCCATTGTGGATGCCAGGCTGGAGGACGGATCCCGGGTCCATGTGGTGCTCCCGCCGGTAGCCCTGGACGGGCCGGTGGTGACCATTCGGAAATTTCCCGAGCCCATCACCATGGAAAAATTGGTGGCCTTCGGCACACTTCCGCGGGAGGCGGCGGATTTTTTTAGGGAGCTGGTGGAGGAGAAGTACAACCTGTTTATCAGCGGAGGGACGAATTCCGGAAAGACTACATTTTTGAATGCCCTGTCCGCCTTCATCCCCCCGCAGGAGCGGGTGATCACCATAGAGGATTCCGCAGAGCTGCAGATCACCCAGGTGCCGAACCTGGTGCGGCTGGAGACGCGCAACGCCAACACAGAGGGCGAGGGGGAGATCACCATGAGCCAGCTCATACGGGCGAGCCTTCGGATGAATCCGAGCCGCATTATTGTCGGAGAGGTGAGGGGAAAGGAGGCTCTGGACATGCTTCAGGCCATGAATACGGGCCATCCGGGCTCCCTCTCCACAGGACACGCCAACAGCCCCGGCGATATGTTAAGCAGGCTGGAGACCATGGTGCTCATGGCGGCGGATCTTCCTCTCGGGGCGATACGGAGCCAGATTGCATCCGCTCTGGATGTGATTATCCATCTGGGAAGGCTGAAGGACGGGACCAGGAAGGTGCTGTCCGTGGCGGAGATAGGAGGCATTAGGAATGGAGAAGTGGAGCTGGAACCGCTTTATACCTTCTGCCAGGAGACAGGCAGATTGGAAAAGACAGGAGAGCCCAAAGCGGGGAAGAATCCTTGAAATGCAGGAAATTCCCCGGGGAGGAGGCCGCCGGGGGCTTCCGGAAAGAAGGGAGGAAAAGAGGGCCAACGCGCCCCCAGCGGATTACAGAAAGTACAGCCTCTCCCTCCGGGAATGGGTGTTGTACGGCGGGATGGGGCTTGCCTTCTGCGGCCTGGCGGCCTATGTGTTTTATCGGAGCGTTCTGGCATTTGCCCTTATGGCGCCTCTGGGACTTCTCTATCCGATTTATAAGAAGCGGGATCTGCAGAAGGAGAGAGCCTGGCGGATGAACCTGCAGTTTAAGGAGGGGATACAGATTCTTTCGTCCTTTCTCTCCGCAGGTTATTCCCTGGAGAACAGCCTGGCCATGAGCGTCCGCGAGATGGAGTCCCTGTACGGGGGCGGGTCGGTGATCGCCCAGGAGTTTGACCGGATTGCAGGGGGAGCCAGGATGAATCAGCCGGTGGAAGGTCTCTTTTTGGACTTTGGCAGGAGAAGCGGCTCCCAGGAGGCGGACAGCTTTGCCCAGGTGCTGGCCGCAGCCCGGAGAAATGGCGGCGATATGGTGGAGATCATTGGCCATACTGCGGGAATTATACGGGATAAGATGCAGGTGCAGGAGGAAATCCACACCATGACGGCTTCTCGGGTCTTTGAGCAGAGGATCATGAACGGGGTGCCCTTTGGGATTGTGCTCTACATTGACCTCACGTCCCCCGGCTTCTTCCGGCAGATGTATGGGCTGTGGAGCGGACGGGCCGTAATGACCCTGTGTCTTTTGACCTATGGGGCGGCGGTGCTGCTAGCAAAGCAGATTCTGGACATTGAGGTGTAAAGGGAGGGAGAATGGTGAAGGGGATCCATTTAAAGAAGCGCAGGCTCTGCCAGCTGGCCTGTCTGGGGGCAGGGATTGCCCTGGGATTTTTGTCCCAGTATACAGGGGCGTCCTCCATTTCTCCTGAGCAGGGACTGCCGAGGAATCCCAAGGGCCAGGGCCAGGCCTCCTATGAGCTGATTGTAAAGGGCCTGGATTCGGGCGGGATGCCCTTGGAGCTTACTTTGGAGGAGCAGGAATACACCCAGAAAGAGGCTTATGATCTCTATGAGAGGATCCTTGCAGAGCTGCCCGCCTATATACTGGGGGAAAACGCCTCCCTGCAGGAGGTGCGGACGGATTTGGATCTGGTGTCCGGCCTGGATGAGTACGGGGTAGATTTTAAATGGCAGTCAGAGGATCCGGATCTGGTGGATTCCTTTGGAGGCGTGAATTCCGAGGGGCTGCCTGACCAGGGGCGGGAGACAGCGCTGCGCCTGCGGATTACCGACGGCAGCTGGCCGCGTGACTTCGTGATCCCCATATGTGTGAAGCCGCCTCTTTTGGGAGACGAAGAAAGGCGGGAAAAGGCGTTTTTGGATCTGGTGCAAAAGGAGGAGGAAGCCCAGCGGACAGAGGCATATTTTTCCCTGCCCGCCTCCTTTGAGGGGAAGGCGCTGCACTACGAGGAGCCGGACTCGGGCTCATTCTGGCAGCTGGCCCTTTTGGGGGCAGCGGGAGCCCTCCTGGTGGGTCTTAAGGAGAGACAGGATCAGGAGAAGCAGAGGGAGGCCAGGAGAAGGCAGCTCCTTTTGGACTATTCGGAGATTCTCTCACGGCTGATTATTTTTCTGGGAGCGGGCATGAGCATACGATCTGCCTGGGATAAGATCGGGGAGGACTACCAGAAGGCCCGGAAGGAGGGCCGCATGCCGGTCCGGTATGCCTATGAGGAAATGTACGCGGCGGCCAGCCAGATGCGGACCGGGGTTCCGGAGGGAAAGGCCTTCGGGGATTTTGGGCGCCGGTGCGGTATTCCCCAGTATATAAAGCTGGCGGGCCTTCTGGAGCAGAACCGGAAAAACGGCTCTAAAAACCTGCGGGATGTGCTGCGCCTGGAAATGGCAGACGCCTTTGAGCTGCGAAAGCACCAGGCCAGGCGCTTGGGCGAGGAGGCGGGAACCAAGCTTTTGCTCCCCCTTTTCATGCTCTTGGGCGTGGTGATGGTGATGATTGCGGTTCCGGCGCTGATGGAATTTTAAAACGGATGAACGAGGAGGAAATCGGTATGGAGAATATTTTACATATCCGGCGGATGGCCGGAAGCCTCATGGAGGATGAGGCGGGAATCGGAGTGATAGAGCTGGTGCTGATCCTGGTAGTTCTCATCGGCCTTGTCATTATTTTCAAGGAGCAGATTACCAAGCTTTTGGAAAGCATTTTTAAGGAGATTAACAGCCAGTCAAAAGAGGTGTACTGATGAGGAAACAGGGGGAGATTACCGTATTTTTGGCAATGATCCTCCTTAGCATGTGCGCGCTGCTGTGCGGGATTGTGGAGTCGGTCCGCACAGCGGGAGCGCGGTGCTATCTGCGAACAGCGGTGAATGCCTCCATGGATTCCCTGATGGCCCAGTACCACAGGGAGCTCTGGGAAGAGTACAGGATACTTGGTCTGGAGCACAGGGGGAATGCCAGTCTGGAGACAGAGTTTGCTGCGTTTCTCTCTCCCTACCTGGAGGCAGGCAACTGGTATCCCATGGAGCTTAAAACCGTTGCGATCCGGGAGATTGCCGGGCTGACGCAGGGCGCCGGAAGCTATATGGAACAGGCGATCCTTGACTATATGAGGTATGGCCTCGTCGGCGTCCTCTGGGATGCGCTGGATGAAGAGGGGGCGGGGGAGCTTCTGTCGGTTTTAAAGGAGGCAGAGGGCGTCAGCCGGGTGTCGGAGCTGTATGAGGGCCATGCCAGGGAGGCGGTGCGGCTGGAGGAGACCCTGGAGCGGATAGAGAGCTGCCTGGATAAGCAGAAGGAAAATTGGAGGCTTGCCGGGGAGGCTCTGGAGGATGCGAATGGGGAGAGATTTATCAGAAAAGCCCGGGATATGATCGGGGATCTGGAAAAGGTGCCGGGGCTGGTGGAGGACTACGAGGTCCAGGCGGATGAGCTGGCAGAGAAGCTTAAGGAGAGCAGAGAACGGTTCGCCGGCGAGGAGGATCTGGGGGCCCAGACGAGGCAGGCCCTGGAGGAGGAGATCCGGCAGTACGAGACTTACGTGAGCGAGGACGGAGAGCGAAGGAGGGAGGTTGCCCTTCTGAGGGAAAAAAGCAGCGCCAGCATAGAGACTGTCCAAAGGGAGATAGAGGAGGCCCAGGCGGTTATGGACTATATCAATAGCTGGGAGCCTGAGGAGGACGGCGATGATCTGGATGTGGAGGCTCTCTGGGCGCCGGTGCGGGAGCGGTGGAGCCGCGTCCCCCTGCTGGGGCTGAACCTGACCTTTGGGATCCAGGACAAGGAGACGGAAGGGATACTGGAGCGCATCCGCGGATTTATGGAGGAGGGACTGCTGGGATTGGTCCTGCCGGAGGGAACAGAGGTTTCCCATGGAGTGCTCTCCCTGGCGGGCCTGCCGTCCGCCGCAGCAAAAGACGAGGCGGCCTTTAAGGATCCGGATGTGGGAGTGGGAAATTTACTGGACCGGCTGATGGTCTGTGAGTACGGGATCCGGTATTTTGAGCCGTTTGACAGGGAATCTTCCCAGACTTCCTCCTACGAGCTGGAGTATATTCTCTGCGGGGAGCGCGTGGAGCGGGACAACCTGGCAGGAACCGTGATGCGGCTGACCGCCCTGCGCAGCGGCCTGAATCTGGCCCACATCCTGGCGGATCCGGCGAAAAGGCAGGAGGCCAGAACACTGGCGGCTGCTATTGTGGGGGGTACGGGGCTGCTTCCCCTTGTATCTGTGATGACATTTTTTGTGATGAGCCAATGGGCCTTGGGGGAGTCTATCGCGGACGTGAGATGCCTTCTGTCCGGCGGCCATGTGCCGTTGATTAAATCAGCCTCCCAGTGGAAGCTGGACTTGGAGGGCCTCCTGTCCATGGGACGTGAGGGGAAAATCTCCCAGGACGTTTCGGAGGGCGCGGGGCTGGATTACCGGGGGTATCTGCGGATTCTTCTGTTTGCCGCTTACGGGGAGGAGGAAATATACCGCATGATGGATGTGATGCAGATGAACATAGGGAAAGGACAGCCGGGATTTTCCCTGGCGGACTGCGCCTGCTCTGTGGATATGGAGGCTTCGGTTTGGGGAAAACATGTATTTTTTTCTCTCGGATTGTGGAAAAATGGTTCTCCCGGAGCCTATGAGACGGCGATGGAGGTCTCGGGAACCTATATGGAAACGCTCTGATAAAAAAGAGAGGGGGCCTGTGATGATGCCTTTTTTGCAGCACAAGAAAAGAAAAATTTATGTAGAGCAACTGCCTTATTATCAATCGGCTTTCAAAATATTCGCACCTCTCCAAGTACGAATCCGTTGGTATGACGCTGGAAAAAAGGCATTATCATGGGCCTCCCTGAGGGCTTTTCAGATGAGGAGCGGGGAAACGGTCCGTGAGGGGAGCCTGTCTTTGGAGGCAGCCCTGGTCCTTCCCCTGTTTCTCTTTGCCTGCTTCTGCCTGATGATGCCCATGCGGATGATGGATCGGCAGAGGCAGATTCAGGCGGCAGTGGAGGCCGTGGGCGAGGAGGTGAGCCAGTACGCCTATGCGGCCCGGCATCTGGAGGGGGAGAGCCCGGAAACCGTGGATCTGAGCCGGGGAGAGGGAAACGGGGGAAATGAGAGCGCGCTTTCCCTGCTGTCCCAGGCGTACATCATGGCCGCAGTGCTGGGCCGCATCGATTTGGACTGGGTGGAGGGGGTATCCTTTGCCGGGACAGAGATTGGGCCGGAGGACAAAGTACATATTGTGATGAGCTACCGGATGCGCCTGCCCTTTTCCGTGCTGGGCCTGGAGAGCCTGCCGTTTTCCGCCGTGTGCAGCAGACGGATGTGGACAGGGGCATTGGGAAACCGGTGGGAGCAGGCTGGCGGCGGAGCGGAAACCGGGGAGGAGATTGTTTATATAGGAAAGACCTCCTCGCGCTATCACCGCAGGAGGGATTGCCACTATCTGGCCAATGATCTGAAGGCTGTGCCGGCAGCCGGAATAGAGGCCCTCAGAAACCGGGAGGGAAAGCGCTACTATGCCTGCGGCGTCTGCAAGGGGGGAAGCGGCACCGTGTATGTATCGGAGTATGGGACCAGTTACCATTCCTCGCCCAACTGCCGTTCCCTTATCTCCTATGTGGAGGCGGTCCCCATTTCCCAGGTGCGCCACATGGGGGCCTGCTCCTACTGCGGCGGCGGATGAAAGGGGGAAAGAGAGTGAACGGATCGGAGGAAATAGGCCGTTTCCTGCAAAGCGCCGGGTTCCTTATCTTTATGGGGGCAGCGGCCTGGCAGGATATAAGAAGGAGGAGCATTTCGCTGAGCACCTTTTTCTGGGCAGCTGTTTTTGGGCTGCTTTTGCGGCTGGGATTAAGCGGCCGGACTGGCGGGGGAGAGGCGCTTATCAAACTGGCCGTGTCCCTGGGAACAGCGGCGCTTCCAGGTGCGGTTCTCCTGGGAACGCATGTGCTTTTCGGGAAAAGCGTGGGACAGGGGGACGGCTTGTTTTTCCTGGTATCGGGGGTTTACCTGGGAGCGTGGAAGAATTTTCTGCTGCTCTGGGGAAGCCTTCTTCTCTGCTTCCCGGTCAGCGTGTGTTTGTTGCTTATGGGCAGGGGAAGGGAATACCGGCTTCCCTTCCTGCCCTTTGCGGTTCCTGTGGGAATAGGGGTGATTTTTTTATGATGCGGATAAAGGATCAGCGGTTTTCCGGAAGCTTTACGCTGGAGGCCGCCGGAGTTATGGCTGTGGTGTTTTTCTCCCTTGGCGCGGCGCTGGGGCAGGCGGGGAGAATGCACGACAGAGCGGCCGGAGCCATGGTGCTCCACGAGGCGGTGGAGAAGGCCCGCCATGAAAAGGGGGAGGATCCCCAGAAAGTAGGGGAGGAAGCCCAGGGGCGCATGGGGCTTCTCCTGTCTTTTCCCGGCTACGGCATATCTCTTGGCGAGAGCGGGGGGAGATACCAGGGACGCGGAGAGGGCGGGGAATGGAGCCGGGTCATCGAGGCCGCGCCCTTTCGGCCGGAAAAATTTTTGCGGATGATCACATTGCTGGATGGGCTGGAGGGACAATATGAAGATTAGCTATGTCCGGGAGATGCGGAAAAATTATCTGGTGGCAGAGGGGGAGAAGGAAGTCCGGGGCTATGAGGCGCGCATGCTGGCGGCCAACCCCATACAAGGGCTTTTGGAGATGAAGGTTCGGTACACCGACGGAAAATCCGTCTACTATTATGACATTACATCCCGGCAGCCCCTCGGACGGCTCCTGGAAAGCCGCCCGATCACAGTGGGGGAAATATGCGGGCTCCTGCGGGAGCTCTACGGCACATTGAAGCGGATGGAAGAGTATTTTCTCGGGGACGGGGGGATCCTTTTGGAGCCGGAGTATATCTATCTGGATCCGGAGACATTTCATCCGGGACTGTGCTTTGTGCCCGGCATAGAGGGAAATTTTCCGGACAGTCTCAGCCGCCTCCTTCAGTACCTGCTGCGGCACGTGGATCACAGGGACAGAAAATCCGTTATTTTGGCCTACAGCCTGTATCAGGAGAGCCTTAAGGAGAACTACAGCCTGGAGGATCTGCTGCGCCTGGCACAGGAAGGGGGGATGCGGGCGGAGGGCGTTCCGCCAAGGGAAGCTTCCGCCATGTATGGGGAGGAGGGCCAGGGAGAGCCAGAAAACACATCCCGGACCCATATGGAGGAAGGGACAGGAGAGAGCGAAGGATTCCGAAGCCCCCAGAGGGAAATGTCTCAAAGGGAAAGCCCCCAAAGAAAGATGAAAGCAGCCATCCCCTGGAGGCAGGGCCTTCTTTTGGCGGGAGCGATCTTTCTGGTTCCGGGAGTCCTGTGGATATTCCGGGGAACTGCCTTTGTCCTGGAAAATATAAGGTGGATTGGCGCGGCCCAGGCAGGCCTGCTGCTTGCGGGAATACTGCTTCTTTTGGCGGAAAGCCGCAGAAAAAATAGAAGTCTTCCATCCAAAAAGCCAAGCCCCTATGAGGCTTCAGAGTTCTGGGAGGAACCGGTTTATCCTGGGGAGACACCGGAGGAGAGAGGGGAGCCAGGGGAGAGGCGGACGCAGCAGGAGAGGAGGGATCCAGGAGAGCGCCGGATATCGGAGGAAAAATGGACGGCTGAGGAGGTTTTTCAGACCGTTGTCTTAAATGAGAAGACAGAGGAAAACATGCACCGGCTGGAGGGCGCATCCCCGGAACGGGAGGATATTGTGATTCCCTATTACCCATTTGTTATCGGAAAACACAGGGATTTGG
This sequence comes from uncultured Enterocloster sp., assembly GCA_944384065.1. Taxonomy (GTDB): domain Bacteria; phylum Bacillota; class Clostridia; order Lachnospirales; family Lachnospiraceae; genus Enterocloster. The sequence continues at coordinate 32,742 of CALWRY010000002.1, forward strand.
CGGATTATGTGCTGGATCGCCCTGCGGTGAGCCGGCTCCACCTGCGGATCGACAGGGAAGGGGAGGTCTATACGGTCACGGATTTAAATTCTACTAACGGCACAATGGTGCGAGGGGCGCTCCTGGCCGCCAACGAAACGGCAGAAGTGAGATCCGGGGATTCCGTGGTAATTGCGGATGCCGCCTATGTGTGGCGGTAGGGTACAGGTGGGGGAGAGAATTTTATTTATAATGCGTTCTGACTACTTAACAAGGTAAAAATTTTATGTTAGTATAAATTCAATGAATAACAGCCGTGCGCCGCATGGCAGAGGGAGGATGTTCAAAATGAAAGATGATAATTGTATTTTCTGTAAGATTGCCAATGGCGAGATTCCTTCGACTACGGTATATGAAGATGATGACTTTCGCGTGATACTGGATCTGGGTCCGGCTTCACGGGGACATGCTCTTATATTGCCCAAGGAGCACTTTGCGGACGTGTGCGCACTGGACGAAACGATTGCCGCCAAGGTACTGCCTCTGGGCGCGAAGATAGGGGCGGCTATGAAGCGGTCTTTGGGATGCGCGGGCTTTAATCTGGTTCAGAACAATGGGGAGGCAGCGGGCCAGACCGTATTTCATTTCCATATGCACGTGATCCCCAGGTATGCGAATGGTCCGGTTATCGTGGGCTGGATGCCGGGAAAGGCATCGGCCAAGGAGTTGGCTCAGACTGCTGAGGAAATCAGGAAAGGCCTGTAACAACCGGACATGAGCGAAAAAATGAATACGGAAGATAAGGAACTTTTTGCTAAGATGTACCAGGAGTATCAGGAGGTTCTCAGGAAGATTGCCTATAAGAATGATATCCCGCCGGATTACATCGATGATGTGGTTCAGGATACATTTGTGGCGTATGCGCATTATAAGTATGACCTCAATCTTCCTCCGAACCGGAAGAAGCTCCTCTTGGCCAAGATTCTCAAAAGCCGCTGCATGGATTATCACAGAAGGATGCGGCATGTGGCGTCGGAGGAGGTTGAAGTGGAAAAGGAGAGCGCGGATCCAGGAGCCAGCGCAGGCGTCTCATATCAGAGCCTTCCTGATTTTGTGGTCAGTAAGGAGCGCTGCCTGGCTATTTTGGAGGAAATTGACAAGATGCCGGAAAATTGGAGGGAGGTAGCGGTTCTCCGCCTGATAGAGGGACGGCCGACCAGGGAGGTGTGCCAGATGCTGAATATCTCAGAAAAGGCTTGCTATTCCCGGGTCAGCCGTATTCGAAAATATTTTGAAGATCTGTTTAAAAAGGACAGCTGGCCTTAGATCCCGTTTATTTTTGAACGCAGTCCTCAATCAGGGAGAGGATTGTCTCCACCGCATTGTTCAGATGGCTCGTCTCCATAGCCTGAATATAATCCTGCCGTTGGTTATAGAGCTGGACGATGGCCTCATACAGGGTATCCTGATTCATATGTTCTTCTTCCAGCACGCTGCTGAATCCCTGCCTTGCAAATGAATTGGCATTCAATATCTGATCGCCCCGGCTGGCGGAGGCTGGAAGGGGAATCAGGAGATTAGGCTTTTTTAAGGCCAGGAGCTCGCAGATGGAATTGGCGCCGGCGCGGGAGATAACCACGTCCGCCGCGGCGAACAGGTGCTTTAAGGGAGCGTCCACATATTCATACTGTACATACCCGGGAGTGCCTATGAGGGCTTCGTCCAGATTGCCCTTACCGCAGATATGTATGATTTGGAAGGTTTCCAGGAGCCGGGGAAGGATGCCCCGCACAGCCTGATTCACGGACACGGATCCCAGGCTTCCGCCGATTACCATGAGGATGGGTTTTTCTGCGGACAGGTGAGCGTAGCTGAGACCGGACAGGCGGTCGCCCTTCAGCAGATCCGCGCGGATGGGGGAGCCGGTCAGGACGGATTTGCCCTCCGGCAGGTACTTTAAGGTTTCAGGAAAGTTGCAGCACACCTTGGCGGCGGAGGGAATGCAGATTTTGTTGGCCAGGCCCGGGGTCATGTCAGATTCATGGATGATCACGGGAATCTTAAAATGTTTGGCGGCCAGCACCACAGGGACAGCTACGAACCCGCCCTTGGAAAAGATTACATCCGGGCGGCAGCGCTTCAGGATCCTGCGGGCTTCGCCATAGCCTTTTAGAACCCGGAAGGGATCGGAAAAATTTTTCAGATCAAAATAACGGCGCAGCTTGCCGGAAGAAATTCCGTCATAGGGAATCCCCGCGTTCTCAATAAGCCTGCGCTCAATGCCCTGATACGATCCGATATAGCGGATCTCATAGTCAGCCTCTTTTAGGGCGGGAATCAGGGCCAGATTGGGAGTGACATGGCCGGCTGTTCCGCCGCCGGTTAAAATGATTTTTTTCATGATGAACCTCCGAAATAATACAGCGGGGAAAAACCGCTTTTTAAACGTCTATTATTATAGTAAGCATTAGTGGCTAAAAGTCAACCCTAAAGACAATGGGAACTTAGGGAGATTTTGTAATCGAGGTGCTCAGTGAATAATTTAAAGAAAAGAGCGGAAGCGGACGCTTCCATGAACAATTCGGACGGGACTGCGGCGGAGCACTCTGTGGACAGGCAGCTGCGGGAGATGTTTGGCTTTACAGATGAGATGCTGTTGGCCGAATTTGAAGCGGCAGAGAAGGACACCACGGAGTTGCCCATACCGGCCCCGCCGGAGGATGAGTTCGAGACTATCTGGTCCCGGATTCAGGCGGAAGCGGATCGCACGTCCGAGAAGGAGCCCAAGATTATCAGAATCCGGTTCAACTGGAAGCGGATAGCGGCGATTGGGTTGATTGCCTGTATGATGGCGGGCGCGGGATGCTTCGTGGCACTGGGTAGGAAGTCGTATTTTTATCGAGAGAAGACATTGGGCGATGGACGAGATGTACTTATTAATGACGAGTACAGGGCAGAGGTGAACGGGGAGGATGAGGCCTATGAGATTATAGAAGAAGAGCTGGGAATTACGGCATTGCGATTGGGGTATATGCCTCCGGAGATGAGGTTTTATGGTTTCGAGCTGTGGGACGGTTATGCGAAGATTAAGTTTTTGTATAAAGATGAAGTTGTGTATTTTATACAGTCGAAGCATGAAAAACCAGCATCTCTCCAAATTGATACAGACGGAGAGTATAAAAATTCGGTTTATAACAAATGGCTGAAACAGAATATTGAGCTAGAAAAAGAAAAAAGGACAAATGGAACGATACGGTATGCGGCCTCATTTATGGTTAAAGGTGCGTGGTATCGGATTATAGGCGGTATAGAAGAGAAAGAGTTTTCAAAAATTATTGAAAGAATAATGTTATAGGAGATTATTTTATGAAAAAGTTTTGGAAGAGGATAGCAGTATTTTTACTGGCAAATATTTTAATGACGTTTAACGCATATGCATCTTATAATCCAGAAGTGCATCATCCAGATAGTATTGAAGAACCGTCGATTTTATTGCCCAAAGAGGTAAAAAGTGATAAAGCGACAGAAAAAGCTGTGCAGCGGGGGGACTTCTTTGCGGAAGCGCAGCTGATTATTACAGACGAAGGTGATGGAAACATAGGTGCTTTTGCTGTGGCATATATGGATCACGCAGTTGAAGAGGTTTATATTACAATTTACCTCGACCGCTGGAATGAAGATGAAGACCGCTGGGAGATGGTTGCATTTTATGATGCGGAATTTTATGCGGAGGATTATCCGGAAGGACTGACCGACCCTACTGTTGATATTACATTTTTAGACCAGGAAAGAGATAATTATTATCGCTTGAGAGGCGCGTTCTCTGCGTCCGATGGCTATGACTACGAGGGCTTCAGTCCGACTACATCAGGACTTTGGATTGACTAGCTGCCTCAATTAATAATCTATACCTATAAGCCAGTATAAAAATTCAAGCCCCGCAGACAGCCGCCCTGCCTGCGGGGCTTCGCTTATAAAAGGAGCCTCTCAGGATGTTTTTCTTGCTATCTCACCCCACCGACTCCCGATACCCCTTTAAAGCCTTTGCCAGCTGATCCGGGCAGGAGGTGGGGCGGAAGCCGCAGTGGATGCCGTCCAGGCGGCGGATCACCTCGTCCACGTCCATTCCCTCTACCAGGCGGGCCACGCCCTGGGTATTTCCGGAGCATCCGCCGATGAAGCGGACATTGGTCAATTTATTATCCTTTACCTCAAAGGAGATCTCGCGGGTGCAGACCCCTTTTGTCTTGTACGTCATGGTATTACCTCCGTTGAAAGTTATCGGCAGCTGTACGGGACAGCTGCTTTTGATGAAAAAGTACAACACACAGATTATGCCCTAAGGAGCAAGGAATGTCAAGAGGATTCACGGCCAAGCCGCAACAGACAATTCACTGCCAAAACTGCTTGAAAAAATAACGGCAGCGCTATATAGTAAAAAAGGGCTTGCGCCAAAGCCCCCTGTTTGCGGTGACTTGGAATTACGAAAAGGAGGAGCCATATGTTAGGAATCATTGGAGCCATGGACGAGGAAGTGGCGAGAATAAAGGAGCAGCTTGACGAGGTTTGGGTGGAAACCAGAGCTGGTATGGACTTTTATAAGGGAAAGCTTGGGGGAAAGGACGTGGTGGTTGTCCGCTCAGGGATTGGGAAAGTGAATGCGGCTATCTGCACCCAGATACTGGCGGACATCTATCAGGTGAGCGGAGTGGTGAACACGGGAATCGCCGGATCCCTGAAGGCGGAGATTGATATAGGGGATATCGTGCTGTCCAGCGACGCCCTTCAGCACGATATGGACGCCACCGGTTTTGGCTATGCGCCGGGACAGGTTCCCCGGGTGGATACCCTCTCATTTCCGGGGGACGCGGGGCTTATCCGGCTGGCTGAGGAATGCTGCCGCCAGGTAAACCCGGATATCCACACCTTTGTGGGGCGGGTGGTCTCCGGGGATCAGTTTATCTCGGATAAGGAGAAGAAGGACTGGCTGGTGAAGACATTTGCCGGATACTGCACGGAGATGGAGGGCGCGGCCATCGCTCAGGCCTGCTACCTCAACCGGATTCCCTTTCTGATTGTGAGGGCCATATCTGACAAGGCGGACGACAGCGCTTCCGTGGATTATTCTGTATTTGAGGAAAAGGCCATCGAGCATTCCGTAAAGCTTCTCGCGGAGCTTGTCAGGAGATATGAGGCATAGAGTCTATTCTCAGGGCAGAAGGCCTTTTAAAAGACTCAGAAATAACATAAAGCTTACAATCGATTTATAGGAGAATTTGACGAGCGATTCTAGGCTCCCTGAACTTCCCAAATAAAAAACCGTTGCTATAATAGACATTGCCGGAAGGGCCCTCCGGCAGTCCGAGAGGCGGCAGCCGTCCAAAGCGGCTGCGAGAATCCTATTATAAAAAACGGAGGTATCCGGGAAGAAAGGGGAGCTTATGTTATGATGAGCTTTTTACAGACAGGAAGAGCACTGTATATTTTGGCTGCAATCTGCCTGGCCGGCATTGTGAGCCGGCTGATTGCGGGAAGCTTCTACAAAGGATTGATCAAAGAGAGCGTGAATATGGCCCTCACCAAAAATAAATATCTGCGCAATCTAAAACAAAACGCGGAGGATACATATCGGATCAACCAGGGCATGAACAACACGCGGGTATACTTAGAGCGGCAGCTCTACAGCCTTCGGGTGATGGGAATGTCCATCCGGGGCCTGGACAACCTGTCAGGGCAGCTGACGCTTCTCTGCTTCCTGGCGGGCGGGGCCGCAGCATTTCTCTCCTATTGGTATAGAAGCGATAATTACTATATTGTGCTCTACGGCGCCGTGGGAATCCTGGCCGGCATGATGACCATGCTGGTGGACTACGGGGTGAACCTGGAGGCCAGGCGCCAGCAGCTTTTAACCTGTCTGCAGGATTATATGGAAAATGTAATGCTGCCCAGAATGAACAGGGAAGGGGCCGGGGACTATATGCCGGCTGTCACATCGGAGGGGGATCGCAGGGATCCGGCGCCTGTCCGCTCCATTGGAAGAGATCGCCGTTTCAATAGCAGCAGCGGGAACGCCAGACGGGGTATTGAGCAGGCTGCGGCCAGCCGCGAGGCGTCCAAGGAGAAGAAGGAGGAGAAGACCGGCGACGACTGGCTGAAGGATTTAAACCCGGATCAGAAGCGGATGCTGGGGGAACTTTTGAAAGAATTTATTTCATAAGCGGCTGAAGTATGATATAATCAGAAGCGTGGTATAATCAGGAGCACAGGCGGACCCGCCTGTGAACATAAGAAAAGGAGAGCGCAGTTATGGGAAAGGAAGTAACATTTGACTATTCCAAGGCAGCAGAATTTATCTCTGCGGAAGAGATGGCGAACTTTAAGACCACTGTGATGACGGCAAAGGATACCCTGCTTGGCAGGAACGGAGCGGGCAGCGATTTTCTGGGATGGATTGATCTGCCGGTGAACTATGACAAGGAGGAATTTGCCCGTATCAAGAAGGCGGCGGCCAAGATTCAGCAGGATTCGGACGTGCTTTTGGTGGTGGGCATCGGAGGATCCTATCTCGGGGCGAGAGCGGCGATAGAATTCCTGTCAAACAGCTTCTACAATGTGTTGCCCAAGAGCGTTCGCAAGACACCGGAGATTTATTTTGTGGGAAACAGCATCAGCAGCAAGTACATCGCGGACTTAAAGCAGGTCCTGGACGGGAAGGATTTCTCCGTGAACATCATTTCCAAGTCAGGCACGACCACGGAGCCTGCCATCGCCTTCCGGGTATTTAAGGAGATGCTGATTGAAAAATATGGAAAGGAAGAGGCCTGCAGGCGTATTTACGCGACGACGGACCGGGCGAAAGGCGCCCTTAAGAACCTGGCGGATCAGGAGGGGTACGAGGAATTTGTGGTGCCCGATGATGTGGGCGGCCGTTTCTCCGTCCTGACTGCAGTAGGCCTTCTTCCCATCGCTGTGTGCGGCGCGGATATCGATAAGCTGATGGAGGGCGCAGCCTCCGCCAGGAAGAGAGCGCTGGAGGCTCCCTATGAGGCCAATTCCGCTCTGCTCTACGCGGCGGCGCGCAACATCCTTCTGCGCAAGGGCAAGGCGGTTGAGATCGTGGCAAACTATGAGCCCAGCCTTCACTACGTATCCGAGTGGTGGAAGCAGCTTTACGGAGAGAGCGAGGGCAAGGACCAGAGAGGCATCTTCCCGGCGGCTGTGGATCTGACCACGGATCTGCACTCCATGGGACAGTTTATCCAGGACGGCGCCCGGATCATGTTTGAGACCGTGCTCAATGTGGAAGAATCACCGGCAGAGATTCTTCTGAACAAAGAGGACGTGGACACGGACGGCATGAACTACCTGGCGGGAAAGAGCGTGGATTTTGTAAATAAGAGCGCCATGAACGGCACCATCCTGGCCCACACGGACGGCAATGTGCCCAACCTGATGGTGAAGATTCCGGAGCAGAACGAGTTCTATCTGGGAGAGCTGTTCTACTTCTTTGAGTTCGCCTGCGGTGTGAGCGGATACATCCTGGGGATCAACCCCTTCAATCAGCCCGGCGTGGAGAGCTACAAGAAGAACATGTTTGCCCTTCTTGGAAAGCCGGGATACGAGGAGCAGAGAGAGGCGCTGCTTAAGCGGCTGTAGACACAAGGAGAGCCAAAGGGCGCGAAAGGCAGGGGAAGGCGCGGCAAGAGCGCCTTCCCCTGTCTGCTATCCGGCGATCATTTGCCGGGCGCGGCGATGCGAAGGAAAGGGAGATACGCATGATATTTGACACCCATGCCCATTACGACGATGAGGCATTTGACGAGGACCGGGAGGCGCTTTTGGCCTCCCTGAAGGAAAATGGGATCGGCGCGGTCACCAACATAGGAGCCAGCCTGGAAAGCTGCCGCACCACCCTAAAGCTGGCGGAAGCCTATCCCTGGATGTACGGGGCCCTGGGCATCCACCCCAGCGAGAGCGGGGAGCTTACAGAGAAGGACATGGACTGGCTGCTGGAAGCTTTGGGAAATGAAAAAATCCGCGCGGTGGGAGAAATCGGACTTGACTATTACTGGGAGGAGCCGGAGCACGAGATTCAGAAAAAATGGTTTGTGCGCCAGCTGGATCTGGCCCGGCAGGCCGGTCTTCCGGTGATCATCCACAGCAGGGACGCGGCGAAAGACACCCTGGACATCATGAAGGCGGAGAAGGCCGGGGATATGGGCGGTGTGATCCACTGCTTTTCTTATGGAAAGGAGATGGCCAGGGAGTACTTGAATATGGGCTTTTATCTGGGCATCGGCGGCGTGCTCACCTTCAAAAACGCCAGAAAGCTGAAAGAAGTGGCGGAGTATGCGCCTCTGACCTCCCTGGTTCTGGAGACAGACTGCCCGTATCTTTCCCCTGTGCCCAACCGGGGCAAGCGCAATTCCTCCCTGAACCTGCCCTATGTGGTGCGGGAGCTGGCGCAGCTAAAGGGCACGGATCCGGAGACTGTGGAGCAGGTCACCTGGGAGAACGCAAAACGTCTTTACCGCCTGAACGGTTAGGATTTGACAGTCTTATTTTCATTGCGCCACTGGCGGGGGGAAGTGCCGTAAATCTTTTTAAATGCCCGGGAAAAATGGAGCTGATTGAGGTAGCCCACAGCGCTGCTGATATCCCCCACGGAAAGCTCGGTCAGCTTCAAAAGCTCCGCGGCTTTGGACATGCGGTAGCTGATCAGAAACTCCTGGGGACTCTTTCCCAGGGTATCCCGGAAGATCTTTCCAAAATAGCTTCGGTTCAGATTGCAGAATCCTGCAATATCTTCCACGGAAATATCATTTTGAAAATTCTGCTCAATAAAGGAGATGGCCTCCTTGATATAGAAATCCCGTATCTTTCCGGTCTGCATCAGACGCTTGGAGGAGGAGCGGGTCAGGTAGTCCAGCATAAGGTACAGATGCCCGATGAGATGAAAGGGGGACTGATCCGAGTGCTGGGCGATATAGAGCATCTCATTTTTTAACTCCAGGCTCAGATCCCGGGCGCCGGGATGGTAGATGGGGCTGTCCATGGTTAAGCCGGCCATCTCCAGGGACTCCTTGGCTTTCAGCCCGTCAAACTCCACCCAGGCGTACTCCCAGGGCAGCTTTTCGTCCGCGATATAGGTATTGACCTGCTTGGGAAAAATCATGAATCCCTGGCCGCTGCGGATCTGGTATGTGTGGGTGCGCCCGGCGGAATCATCGGACATGAGAGTCCCGGTGCCGGAGATCACATAGTGGAACAGATAGTGGTTGCGGGCCGCCGGGCCATAGGAGTGGGAGGGTTTGCAGTGTTCCCAGCCGTACTGGTAAAGGCTCAGGTCGATAAAATTTTCATTGGGAAATACGGCGAACAGCAGATCATTTGCCATAAAAAAGCCTCCTTTAAGGGTTACTTTAAAACCATTATATACCCAAATGCTAGGTGATTTCAATAATAAGACAGAAAAACGGCATTTGGGTATATATTTGCTGATATGCTCACATTTACTGCAAGCATAAGAGATGGTATCATGTAGGAACAATAAAGGGGAGAACCAAAAAAACATACAAAATGGGAGGGGTTTGATGGGCGGAATGCTAAGAAAAGTTGGAGTTGTAGGTGCCTTGGGCGCGGCTCTCATGCTGTCTGCATGCTCTGCCGGAAATTCCGGAAAGACAGAGCTGACATTCCAGATTTGGGACACGGCCCAGAGGGACGGCATGCAGGCGCTGATTGACGCGTATGTGGCGGAGCACCCGGATGTGGAGATTAAGCTGCATGTGACCAGCTGGGACGAGTACTGGACCAAGATGGACGCTGCGGCGGAGTCCAATCAGCTGCCGGATATCTTCTGGATGCATACTAATGAGATTCTAAAGTACACCAAATATGGCATGCTGGAGGATGTGACAAATCTCTATGACGATGTGGATCCGAATTATTATGCGGAACACTTCTCAGAGATTGCTCTGAATAACGCAAAGGGAGCGGACGGCAGGATCTACGGCGTGCCCAAAGACAAGGATACCGTATGCCTGGTCTACAACAAGGAGATGTTTGACGCCGCGGGCGTTTCTTACCCGGACGAGAGCTGGACCTGGGATACGCTGGTGGAGGCTTCTCAGCAGATTTACGATGCCACGGGCAAGTATGGATACATGGCCTATGCTGACGACCAGCTCGGTTACTGGAATTTTGTGTACCAGGCAGGCGGACAGATTTTGACGGATGACAAGTCCAAGGGGGATTTCCTCAATCCGGGGACAAAGAAGGGCATTGAATTCTATGTAGGTCTTCAGGATTATGAATGGTGTCCGGATCAGAATTACTTTGCACAGACAAATCCAGGAACTGCGTTTTTCTCCGAGCAGGGCGCGATGTACTTTGAGGGCAACTGGAACTTGCTGTCCCAGCTGCAGAACAATCCCGAGATGGAGGGCAAGTGGGACGTGGCAGTGCTTCCCAAGTGCCCGGATCCCGTAGAAGGGGACGGGAGAGCAACGATTTCCAATGACCTGTGCTATGTGACGGGGGCCAAGGGCAAGAACAAGGAAGCGGCCCTGGCATTTATTAAGTTCCTTGGCACAGAGGAGGGACAGCGGATTCAGGGAGAGTCCGGAGTGGCTATTCCGGCATATGAGGGGTTGGAGAATACATGGATGCAGGTTTTTGAGGGGAGACTGAACGTGCAGAAATGTGTGGATATGTTTGAGTATGGCGTGCAGAGTGTGAATAATGCTTCCAGGCCTAATTGGAAGTCGGATGTCAGCGATATCCTGATTAAAATGTATACGAAGGAGCTGACCATTGACGAGGGACTGCAGGCGATGCAGGAGGCCGTGGACAGCGCAAGCGCTCTGTAATGTAAGGGGGAAAGAGATTTTATGGATAGAAAGAAATTTTTAAATGAGGATGCCAAATGGGGGTATATATTGATTGCTCCTACGATTATCGGCCTGCTGGTGTTAAATGTGTATCCTTTTATAGAGACGCTGATACTCAGCTTTTCCACCACACATCCTTTTGGCATTTATGAAATCAGCGGTGTGGGAAACTACGTGGAGATGTTCCAAAGCCCGGAGTTTTGGAAGGCTACCTGGAATTCCATTTACTTCTGTATTTTAACGGTGCCTGTAGGCATTTTCCTGGCCTTGGTGACGGCCGTGCTGCTCAACGCGAAGATTGCGGGAAAAACGGCCTTCCGCGCCATCTATTTCCTTCCCATGGTTGTGGCCCCTGCGGCGGTGGCTATGGTTTGGAAGTGGATTTTTAATTCGGACTATGGTATACTGAACCAGATACTGGGGGTAAAAATTGACTGGATTACAAATCCCCGCATTGTTATGATTTCCTGTGCGGTGGTGGCTATCTGGAGCGCTATCGGATATGACGCGGTGCTCCTGCTGTCCGGAATCCAGAATATTTCCAAGAGCTACTATGAGGCAGCCGGCCTTGACGGCGCTTCCAAGGTACAGCAGTTCTTCTTTATAACCCTTCCTATGGTTTCGCCCACTTTGTTTGTGGTGCTGATCATGCGCCTTATGTCATCTCTCAAGGTGTATGACCTGATTTACATGATGGTGGAGCCCACAAACCCGGCGCTGACCAGCGCCCAGTCCCTCATGTACCTGTTCTACAGAGAGTCCTTTGTGGCGGGGAACAGAGGCTACGCATCTGCCATTGTTATCTGGACGGTGCTGCTTATCGGAATTGTGACGCTGATTCAGTTCTGGGGACAGAAGAAGTGGGTCAACTACGAGGTATAGGAAGGAGAGGAACTTATGGATTCTTTGAGCACAAACAGAAAAATTACGACAGCTCTGGTATACCTGGTTTTGGCCGCAGGTGCGGTGCTGATGATCTTCCCCTTTGTCTGGATGCTCCTCACCAGCTTTAAGTCCATGGCGGAGAGCATGCGGATACCGCCCACGATCCTGCCGGCCCAGTGGCTTATCCAGAATTATACAGATGCCCTTGAAAGCCTGCCGTTTATCCGGCTGTATATCAATACGGCGCTGCTGATCCTGCTTCGCGTTATCTGCGCGGTGGCATTTTCCTCCGCAGCGGGATATGCCTTTGCGAAGCTTAAATTCCCAGGGAAGAATGCATTTTTCAGCCTGGTGCTGATTCAGATGATGCTTCCCTCCCAGATATTTATTATTCCGCAGTATCAAATGCTTGCAAAGCTGAGCCTGACAAACACTATTTTCGCTCTGGTATTCCCGGGACTGGTAAGCGCATTCGGAACCTTTTTCCTGCGCCAGTCCTATATGGGAATTCCCGACGAGCTGGGCGAGGCAGCCTACCTGGATGGCTGCACAAGGTGGCAGACCTTTACCAAGGTGATGATGCCCTTAACCAAGGCTTCTATGGCGGCGCTTACCATCTTTACCGCAGTGTTTGCATATGCAGATTTGATGTGGCCCCTGATCGCCAACACGGATTTAAATATGATGACCCTTTCCGCCGGGCTTTCCACGCTGAGAGGACAGTTCACAACCAATTATCCGATGCTCATGGCGGGCTCGATGCTGGCAATGATTCCTATGGTTATTCTGTATCTGGTATTCCAGAAGCAGTTCATCGAAGGAATTGCCATGACAGGAGGGAAATAAGCAGACTGCATTTGGACATGAGCTGCAAGGCAAATATCCCGCAGAAAACTGCGGGGTATTTGTCCCCTGCGGCAGGCGCAGGGGGACATGGGAGACCATGTCTTTTTGCGTTTTCACAACAAAAACAGGAGAGTAACAGTTATGGCAGTTCATTATGACGAGACTCGAAAGATATTCAGCTTACAGACGAAAAACTCTACGTATCAGATGCAGATAGACCGCTTTGGCGTCCTGGTTCATCTGTACTATGGGAGCCGGATGGAGAGCCCCATGGATTACCTGCTGACCTATGCGGACAGAGGCTTTTCCGGCAACCCCTATGACGCGGGGACGGATCGGACCTATTCGCTGGATGTGCTTCCCCAGGAGTATCCCTGCCACGGGACAGGGGATTTCCGCAGCGTCTGTCTGGTGATGGAGAATCCGGACGGGACATTAAGCTGCGACCTGCGCTACAAGGCGCACAGGATCGATGACGGAAAATATGGGATTCCCGGCATGCCTGCGGTTTACGGGGGCAGCGAGGACTCCCAGACTGTGGAGATATGGCTGGAGGATGAGGCCTCCGGCCTGGAGGTGGAGCTCCTCTACGGCGTGATCCCGGACCGGGATGTGATCACCCGGAGCGCGCGGCTGATAAATAAGGGAAAGGATTCCCTTATCATCCAAAAAGCCTCCACCGCCTGCCTGGATTTCCTCTGGGGCGATTACGATCTCCTCCGCTTTTACGGCCGCCACGCAATGGAGCGGAACCTGGAGCGGACCCCCATTTCCCATGGGGTTACCAGTATCGGGAGCAAGCGGGGGGCCTCCAGCCACCAGTACAATCCCTTCCTCATCGTGGCGGAGAGGGGAGCAAACGAGGAGAAGGGACGCTGCTACGGCATGTCCTTTGTGTACAGCGGAAACTTCAAGGGCCAGGCGGAGCGGGATCAGTATGATCAGACCCGGGTGATCCTGGGGCTCCAGGACGAGCTGTTCTCCTACCGGCTGGCGCCGGGGGAGGAGCTGTGGGCCCCGGAGGTGATACTCTCCTATTCCGGGGAGGGGCTGGCCCGCCTGTCCCAGAACTTCCACAAGATTATCCGCCATAACCTGTGCAGGGGGAGATTTAAGAATTCCTACCGCCCGGTCCTGGTGAATAACTGGGAAGCAACCTACATGGATTTTGACGGTGAGAAAATATGCGAGATCGCCCGCCAGGCAGCGGATCTGGGCATCGAGATGCTGGTGCTGGACGACGGCTGGTTCGGCAAGCGCAACAGCGACACCTGCAGCCTGGGGGACTGGTGGGTGAATGAGGAAAAGCTGGGAGGGACGTTAGCAGAGCTGGTGAATCGCATCAACGGCATGGGACTAAAGTTCGGCCTTTGGGTGGAGCCGGAGATGATCTCCGAGGACAGCGAGCTCTACCGGCAGCACCCGGACTGGGCCTTTGTCATCCCCGGGCGCAAGCCGGTGCGCTCCAGGGGGCAGCTGGCCCTGGATTTCTCCCGCCAGGAGGCGGCGGACTATGTGTTTGACAGCCTGTGCCGGGTGCTGGACAGCGCCAATGTGGAGTACCTGAAGTGGGACATGAACCGCAGCATTATCGATGTGTACTCTGCCCTGGAGGACAGCAAGAGCCAGGGGCGGGTGCTCTACCAGTATATACTGGGCTTGTACCGGTTCCTTGACCGGCTTGGGCGGCGCTATCCCCATATATTGATCGAGGGCTGCTGCGGAGGCGGCGGCCGGTTTGACGCGGGCATGCTCTACTATGCGCCCCAGATCTGGTGCAGCGACAACACGGACGCGGTGGATCGGATCCGCATCCAGTACGGAACCTCCTTCGGCTACCCGGTATCGGCGGTGGGCGCCCATGTGTCCACGGTGCCCAATCACCAGACAGGCCGATCCGTTTCCTTTAAGACCAGGGGCGTGGTGGCCATGGCCGGAACCTTTGGCTACGAGCTGGATCTGGGAAAGCTTCTTCCTGAGGAGAAGGAGGAGGTTAAGGAGCAGGTCAGGGCCTACAAGAAGTACTGGCGGCTGATCCAGGATGGGGATTATTACCGCCTGTCGGATCCCTTCCTCCCGGATGGGCTGGGAGCCTGGGAGTTCGCTGCGGAGGACGGATCGGAGGCTCTTCTGAATGTGGTCACCCTGAACACCCACGGAAATCCCCTGACCGCTTATGTGCGGCTTAGAGGCCTTCTGCCGGAGGAATGGTACTGGGCGGAGGAGACAGGACAGGTTTACCAGGGGCGCGCACTGATGGAGGCCGGAATTCCGGTTCCCCATATGCCGGATGAGTACCAGGCCTGGCAGCTGCATCTGACGCTGTGCCCCCGGGATAATTCTATGGATGCGTAACGGCCCGCCGTCTAAACGGTTACAAGAAATGAGGAGAATGAGATGAGCAGAAAAAGTTTTACGTGGGAGGAACGCCTGGCAAGGCACATGGATGAGCTTAAGTGGCTGTACATGGAGCTTTATGACAGTCCGGAACATTTTGAGGAGCTTATCGCTACTATGCGCGGATTTTATGATGAGCGCAAGCCGGCCTTAAAGCGCCAGGACAAAAAGCGGGAGGAGGATCCCGCCTGGTTTAAGAAAAATGGCATGCTGGGCATGATGATGTACGCCGGGAATTTCGGCGGCACACTGGCCGGTGTGGGGGATAAGCTGGACTACATCAAGCGGTGCGGGGTGAACTACCTTCACCTGATGCCCCTCCTTGAGAGCCCGGCGGGCCGCTCCGACGGGGGATACGCGGTGGCGGATTTCCGGAAGGTGCAGGAGGAGCTGGGGACGATTGAGGATCTGGAGGCTCTGGCAGACAAATGCCGCCGCCAGGGGATCAGCATCTGCCTGGACTTTGTGATGAACCACACCTCCGAGGATCACGAGTGGGCGAGGCGGGCCAGAAACGGGGAGAGGGAGTACATGGACCGGTATTTCTTCTATGACCGGAAAGAGGACGTGGACGCCTATGAGCGGACTGTGCCCCAGGTCTTTCCCACCACAGCCCCGGGAAACTTTACGTGGCTTCCGGAGATGGGAAAATACGTGCTCACCACCTTTTACCCCTACCAGTGGGATCTGAATTACAAAAATTCCGTGGTATTCAATGAGATGATGTACAATTTCCTCTTCCTGGCCAATCGGGGCATTGATGTGATCCGCATCGACGCGGTGCCCTATATATGGAAGGAGCTGGGGACCAGCTGCCGCAATCTGCCCAAGGTGCACACCATTGTGCGGATGATGCGCATGATCGGGGAGATTGTCTGCCCCAGCGTGCTGCTTCTTGGCGAGGTGGTGATGGAGCCGGAGAAGGTGGCCCCCTACTTCGGAACCGTGGAGAAGCCGGAGTGCCATATGCTTTACAATGTGACCACCATGGCCAGCATCTGGCACACGGTGGCCTCCGGGGACGCGAGACTGCTCAAGAAGCAGCTGGAAGCTGTGGCCGGTCTGCCCAAGGAGTACACCTTCCTCAACTATCTGCGCTGCCATGATGACATCGGCTGGGGCCTTGACTATGGAACCCTGCGCCAGTACGGCATGGAGGAGGTATCCCACAAGGAATTCCTGAACGATTTCTTCACGGGGAATTATCCCACCAGCTTCAGCCGGGGCGAGCTCTACAACAATGATCCGGTCACAAGGGACGCCCGGTTCTGCGGAACCACGGCTTCCATGTGCGGCATTGAGAAGGCGGGCTTCTGCGGCGATGGGGAGGGGATGGATCAGGCCATCCGCCTGGACGAAATGCTCCACGCCTTTATGTTTATCCAGTCCGGCATCCCCGTGATCTACAGCGGGGACGAGGTGGGGCAGGTGAACGACTATACCTACAAGGAGGATCCGGAGAAGCGGGAGGACTCCCGGTACATCCACCGGGGAAAATTCTGCTGGGATCTGGAGGAAAAGATTGACGAGCCGGGGACCGTCCAGGACCGCCTGTTCCACGCGCTGCGAAAGCTGGAAGTCCTGCGGGCAAGGGATGCGGTCTTTGACAGCCGGGTGCCCTTCTATATGGCGCAGACAGGGGATATATCCGTGCTCTGTCTGGTCCGCAGGGGGGAGAAGGAAACGGCTATGGGGATCTTCAACTTCAGCCGGGATGCCCGGCGGATCCAGGTGGAGGATTCATCGGTGCCCGATACATTTACTGACATGCTGAGCGGGGAGGAGAAAAATATCCGCGACATCGCCCTGCCGGGCTTCGGGTTCTTCTGGCTGCGCGCATAATGCTATAGAATGGTGAGCATGTTGTAGAGCTTCATCAGCCGGATGTCCTCCTTGGATAGGCGCAGGCTCTTCTCGAATTCCGCTGTCTCCTTCTGGGGCGTCTTGGACAGCAGGATCTTGGCGGAGGTGGGCATCAGCGGACGGCTGGAGATGCCGAAGGCCAGCCCCCATTTGACCGGAGCATTTAAATAGGGGCTGGGGATGCCCAGCTGGTAGTGGTCCATCTCCATGTGCTGGTTCTGCATTACCAGCAGACTCAGGGCGTCAAAATGGGTCAGCACGCCGTCATAGAGGTTCTCGCACAGGTGGTAGTGCTGATAGTCGTCCACATTCATGTACATCTGGATGTGGTAGGCCCCACGGCCCACCTCCTCCAGGATGTCGGCCACGCTGCGGACAATGCGGTTGCTGCGCCCGTCGTAGTAATAGGCATAGAAGCGGTCCAGACCGGCAAAAAAGGCGGGAACCTCCCCGGCTGTGGTGCCGTTTCTCTGGGAGGGCGGCAGATAGAGGAGCTGCGTCACCCCCACATCCAGGGCCGCCGCGATGTCGTACAGGGTGGGCAGATCCACCGCGATCTGGCCGTTTTCATACTTGGATACACAGGATTTGCTCTTGCAGATGGCCTCAGCCAGCTGGTCGACGGTCATCTGTCTATTTTTACGATAGTACCGAATTTTCAATCCGATTTCACGGGAAATATCCATAAAAAACCTCTTTTCATCTTTTGAAAATTATGCGGTTTCCTATAAATACATAAAAGGGGCTATTTCGCCCTCTTTCCATATTATACAGTTGTACTCCGGGAAAAACAAGCCCAAAATCCACTGAGAGGAAACTTGCGGCAAAAAAAGTTTCCTCAACGGAAATTTTGCCTCATTGGACAAAAGGGGAAAAATGCTTCATAATGAAACCAATACAAGGATACTCCCCGGCGGCCGACGGGATGTCCCAAGTCCATGTAAGAAAAGGAGTCTCGTATGAAGTATAATTTTGATGAGGTTATTGATCGCAGCAAGAACCGCTCCTCCAAGTACGACGAGCGCGAGAAGAAGTTCGGCACTGCCGATGTCATCCCGCTGTGGGTGGCGGATATGGATTTCCGCACCGCCCAGCCCATCATTGACGCCTGCAAGGCCAAAGCGGAGGAGGGCATCTGGGGCTATACCTCCCGCCCGGCCAGCTACTTCGAGGCTGTCCAGGAATGGGAGGTCAAGCGCAACAACTGGAAGCCGGATATAGCTATGATGAGCTGGAGCCTGGGCGTGGTGCCCGCTCTGTCCTCCATCGTCAAGGTGTTCAGCAAGGACGGGGACAAAATTTTGATTCAGACACCGGTTTACTCTGAATTTTACGATGTGGTGGAGGCATGGGATCGCACCGTAGTGGAAAATAAGCTGGTGGAGAAGAACGGAAGCTGGCATATTGATTTTGACGATTTTGAGGCCAAAGCCAAGGAGTGCAGCATCTTCCTGCTGTGCAATCCCCATAATCCCTTGGGAATCGTATGGGATCCCGCCGACCTGCGCCGGATGGCAGAGATCTGCATCGCCAATGACACCCTGCTGGTTTCCGATGAGATTCACTCCGACCTGATTTTCCACGGCAAGCATCACACGGTTACAGCCAGCCTTTCACCGGAGATTGGGAATCGCATCATCACCTGTGTTTCCGCTACCAAGACGTTCAACCTGGCCGGACTGCAGGCCAGCACCACCATCTTCCCCAACGCCCAGATGAAGCAGACCTTTGACAAGTTCTGGCAGGGAATGGATATTCACCGCAACAATGCCTTCAGCTCCGTGGCCATGGAGGCTGCTTACCGGGAGGGCGAGGAGTGGCTGGAGCAGCTGCTTGCCTATATCTCTGACAATTTTGACTATGTGTGCGATTACTGCGCGAAATACATTCCCAGGATTAAGCCCAACTGTCCGGATGCCACCTATCTGATGTGGCTGGACTGCCGGGATCTGAATATGAGCAATGAGGAGCTCAGGGATTTCTTTATCTATAAGGCTAAGCTGGGATTAAACGAGGGCTATACCTTTGGCCGGAGCTTAAGCGGCTATATGCGGCTGAATGTGGCCTGCCCCCGGGCAACCCTTGAAAAAGCCATGGCACAGCTGAAGGCAGCCGTGGATGCCCTGTAAATCGGAAAGGAGAGAAAATATGTCAACATCTTCTGAAATCATGAAGCAGAAAACCTTCTGGCAGCAGTACGGCAGCCTGATCCTGATTCTGGGTGGCATCCTTGTGGGCGCCCTCATCGGGGCCTTTGCTCCCTCCGTGGGCACGACCATTAAGCCTATCGGAGATATTTTCCTGAACCTGCTGTTTACCATCGTGGTTCCTCTGGTGTTTGTGTCCATTGCCTCCGCTGTGGGAAGCATGGCCAACATGAAGCGGCTGGGCCGCATCCTGGGAGGCACCATCGGCACCTTTATTTTCACCGGAGTTATTGCCTCTGCCTGTGTGCTGATCTGGGTAAATATTTTCAGCCCCTCCGCTGGCACCACCATTGAGATGACCAGCAGCGAGGTAGGCGAGGCCAAGACCGCTGCGGAGCTCATCGTCAGCTCCCTCACCGTAAGCGATTTCCCGGAGCTGTGGACTAAGTCCAACATGCTTCCCCTCATCATATTTGCTATTATTTTCGGCTTCTGCGTGTCCGCCTGCGGCGGCGACGAGACGCCCATGGGCAAGCTGCTCATCAACCTCAACGATATTATCATGAAGTTTGTGGGCGTTATCATGACCATCGCTCCCCTGGGACTGGGCGCTTACTTTGCCAACCTGGTGGCTACCTATGGACCTGAGATCATCGGCGACTACGGGCGTTCCATGCTGGTGTATTATCCCCTGTGCCTGCTCTACGGCGTGATTTTCTTCCCGCTGTACGCATTTATGGCAGGAGGCAAGCAGGGAATCTCCACCATGGTGAAGCACATTTTCCCGCCGGCTATCACAGCCTTTGCAACCCAGTCTTCTGCGGCCACCATCCCGGTGAACAAGGAGGCCTGCGACGCCATCGGTGTACCCAAGGACATCAGCGATCTGGTGCTGCCCATGGGATGTACCATGCACATGGACGGATCGGTTCTCTCCTCCATCGTGAAGATCTGCTTCCTTTACGGTATCTTCGGCATGGAGTTCTCGGGAATCGGCACCTATGGCATGTCCATCGTGGTGGCCATCCTGTCCGCATTTGTTTTGTCCGGCGCTCCCGGCGGCGGCCTGGTAGGTGAAATGCTCATTGTCAGCATGTTTAATTTCCCCGCAGAGGCCTTCCCCATCATCGCCACCCTGGGCTTTATCTTTGACCCGGCAGCTACCTGCCTGAATTCCTCCGGCGATACCATCGCCTCCATGCTGGTTACCCGTCTGGTAGAGGGAAAGGACTGGCTGGTGAAGGCAGCGGCGGCTAAGAAGCAGGCGTAGGCAGGATTGTTCAGTCCT
Source organism: uncultured Enterocloster sp. (assembly GCA_944384065.1). Classification (GTDB taxonomy): domain Bacteria; phylum Bacillota; class Clostridia; order Lachnospirales; family Lachnospiraceae; genus Enterocloster. The sequence continues at coordinate 53,039 of CALWRY010000002.1, forward strand.
CGTTTTAAGAAGAAAAGGAGTATTTCCCATGAAAATAACAGTGATCGGCAGCCATCTCTGCCCTGATACGCTTTACGCACTTGGCAGGCTTTCCGGCGCAGGCATGGAGGTGGATTTCAGAGACATCCTCTCCTGCCATGCAGAGCTGCAGAATTACCTGCAGATCCGTGAGGGCAGCCCTCTCTATCAGGAGATCCGGGGCACCAAGCGCCTGGGCATCCCCTGCTTTGTGCGGGAGGACGGAACCATGACTTTGAACCTGAGCGATATTCTTGCGTGATGCGCAGACGCCCGGTTTTTATATAACCTCCTTTAAAACCCCCGGCTGTTTATATTGTGCCGGGGGTTTACGGGCGAAGGGGGGAAAGGAGAATAAGGAAATGCATGAATTGACAGATTTGATCCGGCAGGACATGAAGCCTGCGCTGGGAGTAACGGAGCCGGGGGCCATCGCCTTTGCGGCGGCCACTGCCAGGCGGCACACAAAAGGGGCGGTGCGGCAGGTAAAGCTGCGGCTGAACAGCGGCATGTTTAAAAATGCCTTTACCTGCGGTATCCCCGGAAGCAGCGAGGTGGGAAACGCCCACGCAGCGGCCCTGGGAGTCACCGGCGCGGACCCGGACAAGGGGCTGGAGTGCCTGGACGGGGTCACGCCGGAGCAGGCGCAGCAGGCCAAGGCCATGGTGGAGGCGGGACAGATTGATGTGGAGATGGCGGGGATCACCAGCCGGATCTTCATTGAGGCCATTGTGACTGCAGAGGAAGGCGAAGCGGCCGTCACCATCCGGGACACCCACACCAACATTGTCCGCATCACGGAGAACGGCCGCGCGGTTTATGAAAAGGCGGCCCAGGAGGAAGGGCAGGCGGGCGGCTTGACAGATGCCAAGGACAGTGAGCTGCCCCTGGTTCACCGCTATACCCTTGCAGAGCTTCACAATTATGCCCTGACTGTGCCGGCTGAGGAGCTGTCCTTTATCCGGGAGGCTTTTGCGATGAATATGGCGCTGTGCCAGGCAGGCCTTGAGAGCCCCAAGACCTCCTATGCCCGCTATCTTCTGGCGGAGAACGGCGGCCGCATTATCTCTGAGGATGAGCAGAAGACGGCTTCCCTTCTCTGCAACGGGGCCATTGAGGCCCGGGTGCTGGGGCTTCCTGAACCCGCCATGAGCATCACCGGATCCGGGGCCCACGGCATTATTGCCACCATGCCGCTCTACGCGGCCTATAAGGTGAAGGGGTATCCGGAGGAGAAGCTTCTTCGCGCCACGGCGTTAAGCTATCTCATTTGCATGTACATCAAAGAATATTCCGGAAGGCTGTCGGCTTTCTGCGGCTGCGCCATTGCCGCCGGCACCGGCATGGCCTGCGGTCTGGTGCTTTTGCGGGACGGCAGCACGGAGATGATGGCCCGCACCATCAACAACATGGCCAGCAGCATCACCGGAATGATCTGCGACGGGGGCAACCAGGGCTGCGCCATGAAGGGAGTGGTGGCGGTGGATGCTGCCTGGCGATCCGCCGCTATGGCCATGGAGGGCGTCTATATCCATTCCGTCCACGGCATCAATGGCTCTACGCCGGAGCAGACCATGCGGAATATGGGCCAGATCGCTTCCCCCGGCATGGTGGGAACGGAAAAGACAATTATTGAGATTCTGGAGGGAAAATCTGACTTTGGCCGCCGGGAATGACAGGGGGTAAGGGAACCATCGGGTATATTGCCCTTTATGAACCGTGAAAGCAGAATAATCTGATTGAGAAGCAGGATAGAGTGTGCTATACTGGCAATACGGAAAGTCAGAGCGCATAAAGGCGGCCTACCCTCCCGTTTTCGGAGGGGCTAACCCTCCAGACGAAAGAAAGGAGGGCAAGCCAATGTATGTTACATATCAGGACTTGGTTCAGATTGGAATATTCATTGTAGCCCTTGTCAGTCTGCTTTATCAGATATTCAAGGGAAGAAAATAGCCGCCACTACTACCAATAGTGACGGCGGCCCGTTAGGGTTGTAACTTTGCTATTTGGGGGTAGGCCGTGTGTCTCTGGCTTTCCCTTTTTCTATTATCAATATAGCACATCTGGCGGGTGGGTGCAAGGGGATTCCTTAACTTTTAGCATTCTAAGCTTTCTGAAAGTAAAAGCCGGAAACATTGACTTTTGTGTTCTGATAGGATACCATGGACTTGAACAGGAGTATCGCTTAGGCGGCGGTAAACAGACGGGGCGCCCTTTGGGGCATGCCCGCCGCCTAAACGGCTGGGAAAATGATTTTGCTGTGAAGGGATAGGACATGGAGAAATTAAGCAATCCACAAAAGACCATAGAGATTTTGCAGAAATATAAGTTTGTTTTTCAGAAGCGGTACGGGCAGAATTTTCTCATCGATCCCAGGGTGCTGGAGAAGATCATGAATGCGGCGGAGATTGGGCCGGAGGACTGCGTGCTGGAGATCGGGCCTGGCATCGGCACCCTGACGCAGTATCTGGCGGAGCGGGCGGCCCGGGTGGTGGCGGTTGAGATTGACGGGGAGCTGATTCCCATTCTGCAGGAGACGCTGGCGGATTATAAGAACGTGGTTCTTATACAGAATGATATACTGAAGGTGGATATAAAGGAGCTGGCCAGGGAGCATGGGAATGGAAGGCCCCTGAAGGTGGTGGCGAACCTGCCCTATTATATCACCACGCCCATTGTCATGGGACTTCTGGAGGGGGGGGCTCCGGTGGCGAACATCACGGTCATGGTCCAGAAGGAGGTGGCGGACCGGATGCAGGCCGGGCCGGGCACAAAGGATTATGGGGCGCTCTCGTTGGCGGTGCAGTATTACGCCAAGCCTTATATTGCGGCGAATGTGCCGCCCAACTGCTTTATTCCCCGGCCCAATGTGGGGTCGGCGGTCATCCGGCTGACCCGGCACGAGACGCCTCCCGTGCAGGCGGAGGATCCGGCTCTGATGTTTAAGATTATCCGGGCCTCCTTCAACCAGAGGCGGAAAACCCTGGTGAACAGCCTGAACAACTCCCCGGAGCTTTCCTGCACCAAGGAGGAGGCAGCGGCGGCTCTGGAGCACTTAGGTCTCCCGCCGGCTGTGCGCGGGGAGGCGCTGACGCTGGAGGAGTTTGCGGGGATAGCCAATTATCTCGCCGCCCATGGAGCGGGAAAGGAAGGGGAAAGATGAGCAGACATTGGGGAAAAATCCTGGCTGCCGTGGCTGTGGGAGCAGCGGCCGGGGTATCGCTTAAAAAGGTTCGGGAAATCAAGGCGAGGAAGGAGAAGGAGCGCTTAAACGCCATTGAGTCGGCGGTGGTGCACAACCGGAATTACGGGAGCCGGAAGGCCTATATCGTAGGGGGAGGCCTGGCCGGGCTGGCAGCCGCCGCCTATCTGGTGCGGGACTGTCATTTTCCCGGAAAGCAGATTGTTATTTTTGAATCGGAGGACCGGCTGGGAGGAAGCAACGACGGCAAGGGATCCCCTGAGAAGGGATATGCCTGCCGGGGGCTGCGGCTGGTTGACCGGGAAAATTATGAGAATTTCTGGGAGCTTTTTCACACCATTCCTTCTTTAAAGCGCAGGGGGAAGAGCGCGGCGGAGGAGATATTGGAGTTCAGCCAGTCCCACCCGGTGCGGGGCCGCGCCCGCCTGGCGGATGGGGATGGAAATGTTTTAAACGCCAAGTCTATGGGATTTACCCTGCAGGATAGAATGGCCATCACAAGGCTCCTAATGATGGATGAGAGGAAGCTGGACGGACTTACGGTTCAGGATTGGTTTAAAGAGACGCCCCATGTGTTTGAGACAAGATTCTGGCGGCTCTGGCACAGCACCTTTGCCATGCAGCCTTGGAGCAGCCTGTTTGAATTCAGACGCTGCCTGAAACGGATGCTGCCCGCGTTTGGCTGGATCGATACTCTGGAGGGAGCGGTGCGCATGCCTCTTAACCAGTACGACAGTCTGATCTGCCCTCTGGCGGACTACCTGCGCAAGGCGGGGGTGGCCTTCCGGGAGGGGTGTCAGGTGACGGATGTGGAGTTTGGAGCCGGGCCGGGGGTTACGGTCAAGACGCTGTATCTGAAGCGGCGGGTTGAGGAGGAGGAGAGCCGGGCCGGGGAGTCCTTTGTGTTTGAGAGCGTCAATCTGGCTCCAACAGATATCTGTATTGTGACAAATGGCTCTGTGTCCGAGGGAACGGTTTTTGGAGACCTGGATCGGGCGGCGCTTCCCGGACGGAAGCCTTCCGCCGGAAGACTGTGGGAGAAGATTGCCCAGAAGAAGCCGGGGATGGGAAGTCCGGAACCATTTTTCTCCAAACCGGAGGAGACGGAGCGGGTGAGCTTTACGGTCACTGCCAGGGGAAATGCGCTTCTGGAGGAATTTAAGAAATTCGCGGGAGGACGTCCGGAGGACGAGGCGCGGATGACCTTCGGGGAATCACCGTGGCTTGTCACTGTGGCTGTGCCGGTTCAGCCCTATTTTGCGGGGCAGCCGGAGGATGTGGCGGTGCTTTGGGGCTGCGGGCTGGCGGCGCGGACAGCCGGGGCCTATGTGAATAAGGCTATGAAGGACTGCACGGGCCGGGAGATCGTAAGGGAGCTTCTCTGCGCCATGCATGTGCCGGAGGAGCGGCAGGCGGCGCTCATGGAGACCGTGATCAATGTGGTTCCCTGCTACATGCCATTTGCCGGAGCCCCGGCCGCGCCGCGCAAGTTCGGGGACAGACCCAAGGTCCTTCCCACAGGGACGGTCAATCTGGCCATGGTGGGGCAGTTTGTGGAGATCCCGGAGGACATGGTGCTCACCGAGGAGTATTCCGTCCGCTCCGCGCGGATGGCGGTATACGGGCTTATGGATATGAAGCGGGAGGTCTGCCCGGTGACATCCCATGGGACCCGGCCGGCCGTTGTGCTGCGGGCCCTGGGCCGGGCGTTTCGGCCGGGCGCGTGCGCTCCGGTCAGGCGCGTGCCAGAGACAGAAGACAGGGGTGAGAACAAATGATATTTATCGGGGGCATCAGCCAGGGAGAAAAGCAGCTAAATTATACCCAGACCGTGATCTGCGATATCTGCGGCCGCTACGGGCGGTATCAGGTATTTATGACCTACATGTATTTCAGCTTTTTCTTTATCCCGCTGTTTAAGTGGAACAAACGCTTTTATGTGAAAATGAGCTGCTGCGGCTCGGTCTACGAGCTTGACCCGGAGATCGGGAGGGAGATACTAGCCGGGCGGCAGGCGGAGATTACAAGAAAGGATCTGACGCTGCGCCAGACAGGACTGGGGGCGTTTCGCGGGGGCGGCGCAAAGGAATGGGACGCTGGCGGCCAAAGAGCGGACGCGCTGGAGGCCAGCGCGGCAGTTGGAGGGGAGTGTGCCTCTGCGGGGCCTGGCGGCGCTGCTGCGGATCGTGCGGATGCGGCGGATTGCAGGGATGCGGCGGGGCCTGGCGCTGCCGCTGCGGAACACGCATGGCGCACCGCCGGGCGCAGGCGCTGCAGCCAGTGCGGGTATGAGACGGACGAGGACTTTGCGTTTTGTCCGAAGTGCGGGAAGAAGTTTGAGTAGGGGACGGGTACTTTGAAAATCTGCCGCCGCAAGGCAGGCGGCGTGTGTTCTGGGATGCCGGATGCGCCCGCCGGGCTTTCGCGGTTTGGCGGGGCAGCCGCCTGCCATGCGTATGCAGCCTTACTCTGTATGTGAGATTTTGGCCAGGCATTCTTTCCGGTAGAAACAGATGCCATATTTCAGGATTTTGTGATAGCCTTCCTGGCGCAGAGACTGTTCGTAGTTCTGCGCCTCTATCTGGGCAAGGGCCTGTGTGCAGCCGTCGGCCATGCGGTCAAAGTTCTTTACCGTCTTGATTTCTATTAAAATGGCCATTCCACGGACAGAGGGGGTTTTCAGCAGGAGATCCGGCCTGCCGTTTCCACTCTCACAGTTGGAAAATACAGCCATTCCCGGACAGCCTTTTAAAAGGCCGCTTAAGAACCCGTGGTAATAATTCTCCGCATAATCAAAGTAGCTGATGGTCTCAGCCAGCTGTTCGGAAATTCGCTCAGAGAGGTCGCCGGCCCGGCCTTCCTTCAAGGCCTCGTACAGGGCGGTCAAATCTGTCTGTTTAACCTTCTGTTCAAACCATTCCTGAATGGTATTTTCGTAAATATACCGAACTTCTTCGTTGGGCAGCGTCAGAGACACATAAATGGTGTTTCCCTTAAGGCTCTGCCCGGTCATTTTCAGGTATCCTGTGAAAAAGAGAAAATTCCACAGATTGTCCTGGGTCTTGTAAATATCCTCGTAGGTGATATCTTCGTGGATCGGTTTTTCCAGCGTCCCACCTGCGAGCAGGCTTTCCAGCTCGCTTTTCACAGACGCGTCCGACTGCTCTATGAGATGGCGCACGATATCATTTGATGAGGTGTTGGACCAGTAGGGCCTGGGGAGGGAATCTGCGTTCACAGCCTGGCTGATATAATTGATAACGCTCCAGGGATTGTAGACTTCAGCCAGGCCGAACCGGTATCCGTCATACCACTGACGGATCTCCTCCATATGGCTGTCCAACCCATAAAATTTCGCCATATCTTTTACCTCTGCGGGGAGGAAGCCAAAGTATTCGCCGAAGCCGCTGCTTAACACGGTATTGATTTTCAGATTATTCAGTCCTGTGAAAATGCTTTCTTTGCTGATGCGCAGACAGCCGGTAATCACCGCAAATTCCAGGTTCTCATTCGTCTTAAGGGCGGATTCCAGAAGGGAGCGGATAAAGTCCGTCATCTGGGGATAAAATCCGCGGAAAAAAGCATTTTCCAGGGGAACATCATATTCATCGATGAGGATTACCGCCTTATTTTTGTGCCACAGCCTCAGACATTCGGACAAAAAAGCTAAGGACTTTGCGAGGCCGACCCGATCTGCCTGACGGTTCATGACTGCCTCATAGCGGATGCGATACTCTGCCGGTAGGACGTCCGATGCGAGTATGTAGCGATGGCGCACGTATTCCCGGGTGATCTCATCAACCAGGCTTTCATAGGCCATGGAGAAATCCGGCTGCTTTGCAGACTTCAGAGACAAAAAAATGGCGGGATACTGTCCCATGCGGCGGGTATAGGCTTCGCCGGCCTCCATGATCTTCATGCCCTGGAAATAATGGGAGTTGTCTATGCGGCGGCCCATTCCGTCCCGCTCGTCCTCAAAAAAGGCTTTGAGCATAGTAAGCGTCAAGGTTTTGCCAAAACGCCTCGGGCGCGTGAAAAGGCTGACAGCCGCGCCGTCGTCCAGCAGCTTTTTGATGATAAGGGTTTTGTCCACGTAGTAATAGGGCCGATCAACCAGCTGTTTATAAAATTCGATGCCTATGGGCAGCGGCTTTTTCATAGAGGCTCCTCCATTCTCTGCGTGCGGATGAGTAGTAACCGTGTTCCTTCGCTATAGATATTATAGACAGTTTCCGGGCGAAGTACAAGGAGATTTGACGAGAAGAGGGAATGGGAAAGGAAACGGTGAGATAAGAGGGGGATGAGGCGAGAGGTGTGGAAATAATAAGAGGATTGTAGAAGTTATTTATAGGAATTATTCGCTAATTCAGTTTTTTGCGAATAGATGACGGGAGTGTCCGGGGCGGTTTTGTACTGGAAATTAGCTCGGTTCTAATCGACTCGGTGAACTTCGAATTAGTGGTTGCTGCACTTCTCTCACTATGCTGTACTTAATGCAGAAGAAATGAATGGAGGCAATCCAGAGAATGAAATTTTATGGACGGGAAACCCAGCGAGGGGATCTTCACTGCATGCTGAAACGGAGTGAGCTTCAGGCCGGGCAGATCTGACCATTGATCTGAAACCGAGGGACTACTATGAGTCGGCTATGTTCTATCCCTCGTTTTCTGATGAGGACAAAGTGCGCTTCTACAGCGTATTTTTTTGATGGAGGGGAGGGGAATTCCCTATTATAATAGGCTGATTGATAGAGGCTTGTCTGTCCGGGAGAACATCCAGGAGCTGATTGCGTCCACGGGGATCAGGCTGGAAAATGAAGTCTCTATGTATCTAGAGTCAGAGATTTCTAAAATTATCAATACAAATAAAGCGTTTGAAGCGTTTGATCCGCATGGAGGTTGTTCGGAGGGAAGCTCTTATCAATGACCAAAAGAAAGACAGGATATTATATCACTGATAATTTGTCGCTGTTTTACTACAGGTATATCTTCCGCTTCTCATCTCAGATGAACGTCATGGAGCCAGATACATTTTATGATCGTTATATCAGCGGAGATTTTGAATTCCAGTATGTCCCCCATGCGTTTGAGGAGCTCTGCAGACAGTACCTGATCCGCTGGAGCCGGGCAGGCCTAATCCCGGAGCCTTTTGAAAAAATCGGCAAATATTATTATGAAAACCCGGTAATCCGAGAGAGCGGGGACTTTCCTTCCAGCGTAAGGTCGAGGATAGCGTAGGCGGCAAGGTTGCGGCTCACCCCGTCCTCCCGTACAGAGTAATGGACTGCGTCGATGTAGACCACAGGGTAAACATCTTCCAGCGGCCGGTTTTGCCAACCCTCAATCTGTGGCGGTATCTTGTTTGTTACATCCGAGATAAAACCTTCCGAAGCCTCAAAGCCATAGATATCCATCAAGGTATCCGAGATCTGTCTGGTCGTTATAGCTTTTGCGTACATGGAGATAATCTTCCGGTCGATGCCGGAAATATCTTTCTGGCGTTTTTTACCACCTGTGGCTCAAACGTGGACTTCCTGTCCTGAGGTACCTAGATCTCCATGCTCCCGAAGCTGCTGTTGACCCGCTTGGGCTTGTAGTCGTTGCGGTAGTCATCCGAATTCGACCGTTCCGATTTGCCATAGCCGAGATGCCCATCCATTTCCGCCTCCATCATCTCCTTAATGGTGCTTCCCAGCAGGTTTTTAAGGGCCTCATGGATATCCTGAGCAGTCTGGAAATCATACTCATCCAGGAGTTGGCGGACAATGTTGCGCTTTCCCTCCGTCATGACTACTTTGTGTACGGACTGCTTTTCTCTTCTTGCCATAATAATAGGCTTCCTTATAATGCCCATTATCGGAACTGAAACCCAAAATCTGTAAATTTCACCCCCGCATTTTTTTCATTGACAACCCACCCCGCCGGTGCTATGCTAAATCATAACAGGGAGCTTGTGGAGCAGGCTGAGAGGAAGTAATCAAACTTCGACCGTTTGTACCTGATTTGGGTAATGCCAACGTAGGGAAATATGGATCGTAATTGTATGCGTATGTTATCCATGCCCTGCGGGGCATGGATTTTTTGCAGTGCGCCCGACGGCATCGGATCGAACGCTTTGCATTCGCCCCGCTTCGCTGAATTTCTATTTTCCAAGAAAAAGGAGGAGACTATGGAGTACACAACACAGATGGACGCCGCCAGAAAGGGAATCCTCACCGAGGAACTAAAGAAGGTGGCCGGGAAGGAGCAGTTTGACCCGGAGAAGCTCAGGGAGCTGGTGGCCCAGGGAAAGGTGGCCATACCGGCTAATAAGAACCACAAATGTCTGGAGCCCAACGGCATCGGTTCCATGTTAAAGACAAAGATCAACGTAAATCTGGGCACCTCCAGGGACTGCAAGGACCTGGACATGGAGCTTGAGAAGGTAAATGACGCGGTCAAAATGGGCGCGGAGTCCATTATGGATCTGAGTTCCTGGGGGGACACGCAGAAGTTTCGCCGCAAGCTCACCGCGGAGTGCCCGGCCATCATCGGCACGGTGCCCATTTACGACGCGGTGGTGTATTACCACAAGCCCCTGAAGGAGATCACCTCCGAGGAGTGGATCCGCATTGTGGAAATGCATGCGGAGGACGGTGTGGACTTCCAGACCATTCACGTGGGCATCAACCGCCAGACCGCAGACCGGTTCAAGAGGGCGAAGCGCCTGACCAATATCGTGTCCCGGGGCGGATCCATCATCTTCGCCTGGATGGAGATGACCGGGCAGGAGAACCCCTTCTATGAGCATTTTGACCGGATTCTGGACATCTGCCAGAAGTACGACGTGACTTTAAGTTTGGGAGACGCCTGCCGTCCGGGATGCATCGCGGACGCCACGGACATTTCCCAGATTGAGGAGCTGGTGACCTTGGGCGAGCTGACCCGCAGGGCCTGGGAGAAGAATGTGCAGGTGATTATCGAGGGGCCGGGCCACATGCCCTTAAACCAGATCGCCGCCAACATGCAGATCCAGCAGACCATCTGCCAGGGCGCGCCCTTCTACGTGCTGGGGCCCCTGGTTACGGATGTGGCCCCCGGCTACGACCACATCACGGCGGCCATCGGCGGCGCCATCGCGGCAGCCAACGGTGCCTCCTTCCTGTGCTACGTGACCCCGGCGGAGCATCTGCGCCTGCCGGACGTGGACGATGTGAGGGAGGGAATTATTGCCTCCAAGATCGCGGCCCATGCGGCGGATATCGCCAAGGGCATAAAGGGCGCTGCGGACTGGGATCGGGAGATGAGTACAGCCAGAAAGAAACTGGACTGGGAGAAGATGTTCGACCTCTCCATTGACCCGGAGAAGGCCCGCCGCTACCGCGCCTCCGCCAAGCCGGAGAAGGAGGACACCTGCTCCATGTGCGGGAATTTCTGCGCGGTGAAAAATATGAACCGGATCCTTGACGGCGAGATCGTCAGCATCTACGACGAGTGATATAGGCAGATGCGTGAAAAAAGCATTTGTGATAAGTGACAGGAGGCGTTTGACAATGAAAATGAATATGAAGAAGCTGGCGGTGGCTGCCATGCTGACGGCGGTGGCGGTGGCGCTGTCCACATTTTCCATCCCTATCGGGGCATCCAAGTGCTTTCCCATCCAGCATTTGTGCAATGTGATTGCGGGCGTGTTCTTAGGGCCCTGGTACGGCGTGGCCATGGCCTTCTGCACCTCCTTAATCCGCAACCTGATGGGGACGGGAAGCCTTTTGGCCTTCCCCGGAAGCATGGTGGGGGCCTTCCTGGGAGGCTTTCTCTACCGCCTGCACGGGCGGCTGTGGGCTGCCTATGTGGGAGAGGTCTTCGGCACGGGAATCCTGGGAGGACTCCTGTGCTGGCCGGTGGCGGCGCTTATTATGGGACAGGAAGCGGCGGTGTTCGCCTACGTGATTCCCTTCCTCATGAGCACCATGTGCGGCACAGTGTTCGCCGCGTTCCTCATGGGCGTGCTGTGCCGTTCCGGCGTATTTACCTATTTAAAACATATGCTGGATCGGGAGACAGCGGGAGCATTGTAGGAGGCAGCGGGCGGGAATGAATTTTCAAACACACTCTAGCTGCCCGGCTTAAAGGATTGTGAAAAAATGACAGAGCATTGGATGAAGGACCTGCGGGAGCGCGCTCCCCGGGTCCACTGTATTACAAATTATGTGACCGCCGGAGATGTGGCGAACCTGGTTCTGGCAGCCGGCGGATCCCCCATTATGGCCCAGGGCCGCAGGGAGGTGGAGGACGTGACCTCCATCTGCCACAGCCTGGTCCTCAACATGGGGACCCTGGAGAAGCGGACGGTGAATGCCATGCTCCTTGCGGGGCGCAGGGCAAAAGAGCTGGGCCATCCGGTGATTCTCGACCCGGTTGGCGTCACCTCGTCCTCGTACCGCCGCCAGTCGGCCCTGGGGGTCCTGGAGGGCGTAAAACCGGAAATCATCCGGGGAAATGAGTCAGAGATACGCGCCCTGGAGCAGGCCCTTAGGGGCCTGGAGCCGGGAAATACCGCAGGCGTGGACGCATCCCCCGCTGGCGGAGAGGCGGAGCGCCTTGGCGCAGTGCGCGCCCTGGCGGAGCGCACCGGGGCCGTGGTGGTGATGACCGGGGCGGCGGATCTGATTGCCGGACATACGCACATCTATCGGATAGAAAACGGCAGTCCTATGATGGGGAGGATCACAGGAGGCGGGTGTATGCTGGACGGCCTTCTGGGGGCCTTCTGCGGGAGCGTATTCCTGGAGGAGCGGGAGAGCGCCGGAAAGGCGGAGACAGCCGGACGGGAGAACGCCGCCCAGGAAACCGAAGCCGGATCGGACGGCGCCTCCCGAAAGACCGCAGTCCGGATACCCCGCGAGCGCCTGGAGGCCGCGGCTGCGGCTGCGGTCAGCGCCCATGGGATCTGCGGGGAGATAGCGGAGGCGTGTGTCAGGCGGACGGGTTCGGGAACCGGAAGCTTCCGCATGTACTTTATGGATGCCATGAGCCTTTTGGATGATGAAGCCCTGGAGAGGGGGAAGAAGATTGAAATTTTGTAGAGAACAGCTTTTGATTTACGCGGTGACGGATCGGGCCTGGACGGGCCGGATGAGCCTCTATGAGCAGGTGGAGGCTGCCCTGCGGGGCGGGGCCACCATGGTGCAGCTTCGGGAGAAGGAACTGGGCGAGACGGACCGGGAGGCATTTCTTGAGGAGGCCCGGCGGATGCACGAGCTGACCGCCGGATACGGGGTGCCTCTGATTATTGATGACAATATTGCCATTGCCCTGGAGAGCGGCGCGGAGGGCGTGCACGTGGGCCAGAATGACATGGACGCCCGGGAGGCCAGAAGGCTTCTGGGGCCGGAACGCATTCTGGGCGTCACGGCAAAGACTGTGGAGCAGGCTCTGCGGGCCCAGGCCGCAGGGGCGGACTATCTGGGGAGCGGCGCTGTGTTTGGCACATCCACCAAGCCGGATGCAGTTCCCATGTCCATAGAGCGGCTAAAAGAGATTTGTGCCGCTGTGACCATTCCCGTTGTGGCCATCGGGGGCATCTGCCTGGAGAATATCGGGCGTCTGGCGGGAAGCGGCGTGGCCGGGGCGGCCATCGTGTCCGGGATTTTCGGGGCGGAGGATATTGAAGGGACAACGCGGAAATTAGTAAAGGCTTTTCCCGGATAGAAACGCTTCCTGCCGCCTGAACGGTTACATGTAACGCCTGCCGCCGGATAGCTGCGGGACTTTCAGGGTAATGGAGATCTCTTTAATTAAAGATACGGTATCTATTAAATGGCGCAGAAATCCGTCCATAATGTCGGAGCTGTAGCCATTTTTTGATATGTAAAATACCCTTCTTTCCGGCAGGGAGTCAATGCTTAAGAGCCGGGCCCCGGAGCTTACGGCAATCCGTTGGGCGGCTGAGACAGGAGCCACCATCCACATTGCCGGATTTTTGGAGAGCAGCTGCTCCACTGCGGGCATCTGATCAATAATCAGGCGCGGCGGTTCCTTCATGCCGAACCAGTAGTCGTGCCATTCGTCAAATTCATTATTCCATGGCACGCGTATCTCATAACGGCTGTCCAGATCGCTGGGGGACATATCGGGATCTATTTTTACCATTGGCCCTGCCACAAGGTACATGGGCTCACACCAGAGGGGCGTGGCCTGGATGGAGCGGTTGTAGATAGTGTTGCACACAAAAGCGCTGTCCAATATGCCTTCCCGGACCCGGGTATAGGCGGTATAAGAGTGCTGGCTCTCCAGTATGATGTGCACATTGGGATGCTGCTCCAAAAAGGTGAGGACGGAAGGATAGATAATATAGCTGATCAGGCTGTTTATGGAGGAAAAATGAAGCGTATAGTTCTCCCCGTCTGTGCTGATTTTCTGCATATCGTTCCAGAGCTGCTTCCAATTTTCAGCCACCTGTATAAATTTTTCCCCCTGAAAAGTCAGCTCTACCTTTCGTATCCCCTTATTTCTGATGAGAAGGGGATAGCCCAATTCTTCTTCCAGCATATGTATACGGCGGCTCAGGGTGGGCTGGCTTGTATAAAGACGGCGGGCAGCTTCCGCCATATTGCCATATCGGACCACGGCGAGGAACGCATCAATTTCAGCAACTGTCATAAACAACCTCCTATAAAATATTTACGTTTTGAATATTTTACACCTATAATTGGCATTTTTCAATTAATAATTATTAAATTATAATTATTATTAGACAAAAACCGCCGGAGGTAGGAACGTGATAAAAAAAGTACGCAATTATGATGAATTGACAGGCCGCGGCGACGTGGAGGCCAGAAAAAAGGTACTGCAGCTGATGGATTATACCCTGCAGGAGGTGGATGCTTATAAGAGAATAAAGGAAATTATGCATCTGGAAGGCAATGTGCTCCATGTGGGAGAGAGAAGCTGGGATTTAAGCAAAAAGAACCGGGTATATCTTCTGGGAGCGGGAAAGGCGTGCAACGCCATGGCCCAGGCTGTCTGCGAGGTCATGGGGGAGAAAATTGCCAAGGGGATTATATCTGTCAAAATAGTGGAGGAGCAGGATCGGTACTGCAACACAGAGGTTTATGTAGGCGGACATCCGCTGCCCAATGAGGAGGGGATGGAGGCGGCAAAGGCTATGATCGATCTGATCGAGAGCGCCGCCGCAGACGACTTGTTTATCAGCGTGTGCAGCGGAGGAAGCTCTGCGCTTCTCACCTATCCTGTGGAGGGGATTAGCCTGGAGGATGAAATTGCGGCCCAGGACGCGCTGTTAAAGAGCGGGGCTAAGATTTTGGAGATCAATGCGGTCAGGCGTCATATATCCAGGACGAACGGAGGCAGACTGGCGGAGCTTATCTGCCATAAGAAGGGGGCGGAGCTTATCAGCTTTCAGATCAGTGACGCAGTGGGAAAGCCATTTCCAACAGAGCGGAGCAAGCCCGGATACTTTCGCGGCACTCCCTTTGGAGGGGATCAGACATCCATCCAGGATGCCCGGTATATGATCGTCAATTACGCGCTCCAGGAAAAGCTTCCCAAGAGCGTGGTGGACTACATTTTTGACGATAAGCGGGTTCAGGAAACTCCCTTTGATATCGATGAGGACAAAATAACAACCTTTGTGGTGGGGAATCTGGTGGATTCCTGTATTGCGGCAAAGGAAGCGGCAGATAGAATGGGAATAAACTGCATGATTCTCACCACCTACCTGGAAGGGGAGAGCAGCCAGGCCGGCGCTTTCTTCTCATCCCTGGCCAGGGAGATCAAATACCGGGACAATCCCATTAAAAAGCCCTGTTTTGTGGTATGCGCCGGTGAGACAACCTGCAGCATTGAGGAGAAACCCAAAGGCGTGGGCGGACCTTCCCAGGAGGTTGTGCTGGGAATGGCTATCGGGATCCGGGGCATTGAAGGGATTGCCGGGGCTTCCATAGATACGGAGGGGACGGATGGCCCCACAACCCATGCAGGCGGGATTGTGGATGGGAGTACATACGACAGGCTGGAGGAAGAAGGAATCAACATTTTTGATGTTCTTCGGGAGCATTCCTCAGGAAATGCGCTGGAGAAGATAGGGGACTATATTTTTACGGGAAATACAGGCACGAACCTGTGCGATCTCAATATTCTATATATTTACTAAGGACAAGGGGGAAGGAGAAATGTCAAAAATAACATCGGTAAAAGCCAGGCAGGTTTTAGACTGCAAAGGACGCCCTGTGGCGGAAGTGGATGTGGTGACAGAGGACGGTTACCTGGGAAGGGCTGGGGCCTCTACCGGCTCCTCTGTAGGCTCCAATGAGTCCTTTGTGCTGAGGGATGGAGATCCCAAGGTATATGGGGGCTTAAGCGTATATAAGGCGATTGAAAACATAGAAAAGATCATAGGCCCGGCGATTAAGGGCATGGATGTCCATGATCAGGAGGCCATTGACAGAAGAATGATCGAGCTGGATGGAACAAGATATAAGACAGCTCTGGGCGGCAATGCCATCTACGCGGTTTCTGTAGCCGTGGCCAAGGCTGCTGCGGCAGAGAATCATAAACCGATTTATCAAAATATGGCGAAAGCGCCTATCCGCTATATCATGAGCCCGTCCGCGAATGTAGTCAACGGCGGAACCTACTATGGCAAAACCCAGGCCTTTCAGGAGTTTATGATATTGCCTTACGGTGTGGAAACCATAGCGCAGTCTGTGCGGATGATTGTGGAGACATTCTACCGGCTGGGGGATAAGATTTCCGCTTATAATGGAGGCCGTCCGGCCATGGGGAATTACAGCGGCTGGGGCGCACCCTCCGATGATCCCATGGTTGTTATGGAGATTATTGCGGAAACCGTGGAGGAGCTTGGGTTTAAGGATCACATGACCTACGCTTTGGACTGTGCCAGCAGCGAATATTATGATGCGGAAAAAGGCCTTTACCGGTGGAGAGACGGATACGTGGATCGGGAGGCAATTATTGATCAGCTGGCCCGCCTGGCAAAAAAGTATCCCATTGCCTTTATTGAGGACGCCCTGTGGGAGGAGGATTTTGAGGGCTTCCAGATGGCGTCAAAGGCTGTCAATACAGTGATTGTCGGCGATGATTTTCTGTGCACCAGCATTGACCGGGCTGAGAAGGCCGTGGAAATGGGCGCGGCCCGGGGAATGATATTTAAGCCCAATCAGGCGGGCACCCTGACGGAGGCCCTGGAGACTGCCAAATATATGATGGATCGAAATCTGCTGGTAATTCCGTCAGGAAGAGCAGGCGGCACCCTGGATTCGCCGGAGAAGGAGATTGGCGTAGCGCTGGGAGCTTTGGTGACAAAAACAGGAGCTCCGAGAAGCGGATCCCGCACCAATGGATTTAATTTTCTCCTGCGCACCGCTGAGGAGCTGGGAGTTCCTCAGACAAATATTATGGATCTGCCTATTTTTGCACATTTACATAAATAAGAAAGGGAGGGGATTAAAATGTCAAAAATAAAACAAGTGAAGGCCAGACAGGTGCTGGACAGCAATGGGCGGCCTGTAGTGGAGGTTGACATTCTCACGGAATCCGGAGCTATGGGAAGAGCGGGAGCATCCACCGGAACCTCTGTGGGAACCAATGAATCCTATGTTCTGCGGGATAGGAAGGACAATTTTTGGGGCGGCCTCAGCGTCTTTAAGGCAGTGGAGAATGTGGAAAAGGTTATCGGGCCCGCACTGATTGGCATGGAAGTTCAGGAACAGCAGGGAATTGACAGGCGTATGATCGAGCTTGACGGAACCCGGTATAAAACCAATCTGGGCGGAAACGCAATCTATGCGGTTTCCTGTGCCGCCGCCTACGCGGCTGCTGCCGAGAATCACCGGCATATTTATCAAAATGTGGCCAAAAAGCCGATTGAGTATATCATGAGCCCTTCCGCTAATGTAATCAACGGCGGCACTTATAATGGGAAGACCATGCCCTGGCAGGAATTTATGGTGCTGCCCTACGGCATGAAGGATGTAAATGAATCCATCCGGATGATCGTAGAGATTTTCTACCGGCTGGGGGATGTGCTGAAGAAGTACAATAATGGAAAGGCCGCTATGGGAAATTACAGCGGCTGGGGCGCACCTTCCGATGATCCTTATGAAGTGATGGAGATTCTCTCGGACACAGTGGCAGAGCTGGGATATACAAAGAACATTGTCTATGCCTTTGACTGTGCCAGCAGCGAATACTACGACGAAGCCCAGGGCCTGTACCGCTGGCGCGGGCAGATGGTGGACAGGGACTATATCATCGGCCAGCTGGCAGGATTGGCGGACAAATATCCGGTGGCCTTTATCGAGGATGCTCTCTGGGAAGAGGACTTTGAGGGCTTTGCTCTGGCAAGCAAAAAGATAAACTCTGTTATAATCGGTGATGATTTTATCTGCACCAGCATGGATCGGGCCAAGAAAGCCGTGGAAATGGGAGCGGCCCGGGGAATGATATTTAAGCCCAATCAGGCGGGGACCATAACGGAGGCCATAGAGACGGCAACCTACATGATGGATCAGGGCCTTCTGGTCGTGCCTTCCAGCCGGGCAGGCGGGACGCTGGACTCTCCGGAGAAGGAGCTGGGCCTGGCTCTGGGCGTGTGGGCCGTAAAGACAGGAGCTCCCAGAGAGGGGAGCCGGGTTCATGGCTTCAATTTCCTGATGCACTCCGCAGAGGAGCTTCAGGTTCCTATGACAAATGTGATGGAGCTGCCTATATTTGCTCATCTGCAGAAAAAGTAGGGGAGCTGAGGATAAACGAAAGAAAGGAAGGAAGATTATGAGAAAGTTTAAGAGATCACTGTTGGCCCTTGGACTAAGCACGGCACTGGCCCTGTCACTGGCAGCGTGCTCTTCAAATGGGGGGGGGGGTGAAACAACCCAGGAAACGACGGCTTCAGCAGCCGCCCAGGAAGGCGGGGCAGAGGCTGAGACAGAGGCGGAAGTTTCAGATACCGGTTATGAAGGCGGATCCGGAATGATTGTTTCTACGGAGCCCACAGACATTGTTTCTTCCAAGGATTCTATGATCGTGGTTGTGCCGGCGGATCCCGGTTCTTTGGATCCCCACGACTCTGTTACGCAGAATAAGCATCAGTCAACCCGCCAGATCTATGAGACCCTGGTGGTCTACGATGACAACGGCGAGCTGATCCCCTGGCTTGCGGAGAGCTGGGAGTATGTGGACGACTGCACCATTGACTTTAAGATCCGGGAAGGCGTAAAGTTCCACAACGGGGATGAGCTGAAGGCCAGCGATGTAGTATTTACACTGAACCGTCTGGTTGACGACAACACGGTGGCGGCTATGCAGGTAAATAAGGTCGACTTTACCAAGACAAAGGCTACAGGCGACTATACCTTTACACTGGTGACTTATGAGCCCTACGCGATCCAGCTGGCCATGCTGGAGAATCCGCTCTGCGGAATTATTTCTGAGAGAGCTTATACGGAATCCGGCGGTGATTTCCTGGAAGCTCCCATTGGAACCGGCCCCTATAAGGTTGTAAAGTATACGGCGGGAGACAGCCTGCAGCTGGAGGGCTTTGAGGACTACTGGATTGAGGGACAGCCCTATGTGAAGAATGTGACGCTCCGCTATATTACGGACTCCTCCTCCAGGGTTATTGAGGCAGAGTCCGGCGGTGCTGATATTGTTTATGAGATTACAGCTACCAATGTGGACCGTGTCCGGGCAAATGAGAACCTGAATCTGGTAGCCGCCATGGGCGCCAATACCAGTTATCTCTATATGAATATGGCGAAGGAGCCCTTTGGGGACGAGCGCGTGCGCGAGGCTATCTGGCTGGCAGTTGACATTCCTCAGGCGGTTGAGGTGGCCTACGGATCCTTTGGAGAGCTGGGAACAGGTATTATTTCTCCCGGCATCGACGGCCGTCATCCCGATATGAGCGCCTTCTTCCCGGAGCGGGATGTAGAGCGCGCCAAGGAGCTTTTAGCAGAAGCCGGATACCCGGACGGTTTCCAGACCTCCATCTCCTGCAATAACTCGGATCAGCAGCGCAAGGACTTCTGCGAGGTTATTCAGGCGCAGCTCAGCGAGGTAGGCATCCAGGTGCAGATCGACGTGATGGATTCCACCACCTGGTCCTCCAGTCTGGCGGCAGGGGAAGGCTACATGACGATCTATGGTTTGACCGCATCCACCGGAGAGGCGGGACGTACCCTGTTCAGATGGCTTCCGGATACCTCTGAGTGGCCTATCAGCAGCTGGGAGAATCAGGAATACTACGATCTGATCAACACAGCTCTGGCCACAACGGATCATGACGAGAGAAATGAGCTGTATTATCAGTGCCAGGAAATGCTGATGGAAAATCATGTGGTTCTTCCTGTATGGCATAAGGAGCTGAATGCGGCCTGCCAGCTGGATGTCAGAGGATTCCGTATCACTCCATCCTACGAACAGCACTATCTGCAGTTTGTATACTTCGAGTAAAACCACGGATGAGAGGATGCTTCTCATTTTGAGGGGCATCCTCTTTTTTTAAAAGAAGGGGGCGAGACGGTTGCTGAAATATATTGCAAAGCGAATTTTAATGATGCTGCCAATTTTATTTGGGATTACAGTCATCGTTTTCACTCTCATGTACATTACGCCGGGGGATCCGGCCTATGCGATATTGGGAGAAAATGCCACGCCGGAGCAGGTAATGGAGATCCATGAGGAATACGGGCTGGACGATCCGTACCTGGTAAGGCTGGGGCGATATTTTGTGGGAATTCTTCATGGGGATTTCGGGACGTCTTATAAGACGGGACGGCCGGTCATTGACGAGATCATGGATCGTTACCCGTATACACTGAAATTAGCGCTTCTAAGTACGCTGCTGGGCATTGTGATCGGCGTTTCCGCCGGCATTGTAGCGGCAGTGAAACAATACTCTATCTTTGACAAGGTAGGAACCATTGTCTCTCTTTTCGGAGTATCCGCGCCGTCCTTCTGGATCGCAATGGTGCTTGTTCTTTTGTTTTCCGTCAAGCTTCAGCTTCTGCCGGCGACGGGAACCTATGGGCCCCAATACTGGATCCTGCCGGTGTTTACCCTGGGACTGCAGGCCAGCGCCTCTATCATGCGAATGACCCGATCCAGTATGCTGGAGGTTATCCGGCAGGATTACATACGGACCAGCCGGGCGAAGGGACAGAGCGAATGGATGACCATTATGCGCCATGCCTTTAAAAATGCGCAGGTTCCTATCGTTACGGTTATCGGTATCCGCATCTGCGGCTTCCTGGCGGGGGCTGTTCTGGTGGAGACCGTGTTTGCCATACCGGGATTGGGAAAATACATTATAGACAGCGTGAACTTCAAGGATTATCCGGTCGTCCAGGGCGGCGTGCTGTGGATCGGATTAAATTGTATTGTGATTAACCTGCTTGTGGATATCATTTACTGCTTTATTGATCCGCGGATCCGGTCTATGTATTCCAGCAAGAAAAAGGTGGCCCAGGCACAGGCGGGAGGTGAAGAGAATGGCTGATCCCTTGACAAAAAAGAAGAAAAAAACGTCCCAGGCCGTAGAGGTCTGGAAGAGGCTTCACAAGAATAAGATGGCTATGGTGGGCATGTATACATTGATTGCCATACTGCTGCTTTCCCTGTTCGGCCCGCTGTTTTCTCCTTATGACTATGCGGCGCAGAACTTCACGGACCGGCTTTTGTTTCCGTGTGCCTCCCATATTTTCGGGACAGATAACTTTGGAAGGGATATATTGACCCGCATCCTGGTTGGCGGAAGATATACGCTGTTTATCACCTTTGTCTGCATTACCTCTGCAGCTGTTATTGGAAGCACGCTGGGACTTTTGGCAGCGTTTTATCCCAAGCTGGATAACCTGATTATGCGGATTGTGGATATATTTATGGGAATCCCTACCATGCTGATGTGCGTCAGTATTGTGGCAGCCCTTGGAAGCAATATGCAGAACATGATGATTGCTTTGATCGTAACCCAGTCCCCGGAGTTTGCACGTATTATGCGGGCCCAGGTGCTCACGGTAAAGGATCGGGAGTTTATAGAGGCAGCTAATTCGATTGGGGCAAATAATCTGCGGATTATCTTTCACCATGTAGTCCCCAATGCCCTGGCGCCGGTGATAGTCCAATATACCCTGGGAGCGGTGAATGTAATCCTGATGAGCGCTTCCCTGAGTTTTGTGGGAATGGGCGTTCAGCCGCCTACACCGGAGTGGGGGCTGATGATCTCAGCGGGAAGAGATTATCTGAGAGATTATTGGCATATAGCGATCATTCCAGGGCTGGCGATTGTTATCACGGCATTTGCCCTTAATATGTTGGGCGACGGCCTGCGGGACGCGCTTGATCCGCGGCTGAAGCAATAGGAGGGGAGCGAATGGGACAACCAATTTTGGAAATTAAGGATTTAGTGGTTCAGTATGTTGTAGATAAGACAGCGGTTGAGGCAGTAAACGGTATTTCTCTGTCTCTGCAGGAGGGCGATACCTTGGGGCTAGTGGGGGAAACCGGAGCTGGAAAGACCACAACGGCCCTGAGCGTTATGGGGCTTGTCCCCAACCCGCCGGGAAAAATCATCTCCGGGGAAATTCTCCTGGCGGGAGAGGATCTTTTAAAGAAAACGAATAAGGAGATGCGCAAGATCCGTGGAAAGGAAATTGCCATGATCTTTCAGGATCCCATGACATCTTTAAACCCCGTAATTACCGTGGGCGATCAGATCCGCGAGGTAATAGAGCTCCATGAAAAGATATCCAAGGCGGAGGCGGAAAAGAAGGCCAGAGAGATGCTGGAGCTGGTGGGAATTACAGGGGAGCGCTACGATGAATATCCCCATCAGTTTTCCGGCGGTATGAAGCAGCGGGTGATCATTGCCATCGCCCTGGCCTGTAACCCCAAAGTGCTGATTGCGGATGAGCCTACCACGGCGCTGGACGTAACCATTCAGGCGCAGGTTCTCGATATGATGCGGAAGCTGAAAGAAACCTATGGGACAGCCATGATCCTGATCACCCATGATCTGGGTGTGGTTGCAGAGGTGTGCAGCAATGTGGCCATCATGTATGCCGGGGAGATTGTGGAGAAGGGAACGCTTGCGGATATTTATAACAATCCCAGCCATCCCTATACCATCGGTCTGTTTCGCTCCATTCCGGATCTGGATGAGGAGGCGGAGCGCCTGCATGTGATTCCTGGAATGATGCCGGATCCCGCGAATCTGCCGGACGGATGCAATTTCTGTGACAGATGTCCCTATGCGGATGACCGGTGCCAGAAGCAGCCGCCGATTGTAAACTTGTCAGAGACGCATCAGGTCCAGTGCTGGAGATTGCTGGATGGAAAGGAGGGCGAATAAGTGGAACCTCTACTGCAAGTGAAAAATCTGAAAAAATATTTTCCAACCAAATCAGGGATGCTCCACGCAGTGGACAATGTATCATTTACAATTGAGCAGGGAAAGACTCTGGGAGTAGTGGGGGAATCGGGATGCGGGAAATCTACCCTGGGGCGCGTGGTTCTGCATCTGCTTCCCGCCACCAGCGGGGAGATATTGTTTGACGGAAAGGACATATCGAACCCGTCAAAGGCGGAGCTCCATGATCTGCGGAGAAATATGCAGATGGTATTTCAGGATCCTTATTCCTCCATCAACCCCAGGCAGTCTGTGGCGGAGATCATCGGAGAGCCCTTAAAGGTCTATAAAATATGTAAAACAAAGGAAGAATATGACGCCCGGGTAAAACAGCTGATGGAGATTGTAGGGCTTCCGGAGCGCTATGAGCACAGCTATCCCCATGAGCTGGACGGCGGCAGGCGGCAGAGAATTGGAATTGGCCGGGCCCTGGCGCTGCAGCCCAAGTTTATTGTGTGCGATGAGCCGGTTTCGGCCCTGGATGTGTCCATCCAG
Organism: uncultured Enterocloster sp.; assembly: GCA_944384065.1. GTDB lineage: Bacteria > Bacillota > Clostridia > Lachnospirales > Lachnospiraceae > Enterocloster. Next base: position 76,179 of record CALWRY010000002.1, read on the forward strand.
GCACAGATACTGAATTTGATGATGGATCTGCAGGATGAGATGAATCTCACTTACATTTTTGTGACACATGATCTGTCGGTGGTAAAGCACATATCAGATGATATTATGGTTATGTATCTGGGAGTGGTGGTAGAAAAATCCAGCGCTAAGGAGCTGTTCAGCCGGCAGCTGCATCCATATACAAAGGCGCTTTTGTCGGCGATTCCCCGGGCAAAAATCGGAGAGAGGAAGAACCGCATTCTGTTAAAGGGTGAGCTTACATCGCCTATTGAACCGCCGAAGGCCTGCCGGTTCGCACCCAGATGCCCTTACGCGAAGGAGAAATGTTTCAGTCAGGAACCGGTTCTTGAGGAGATCCTTCCGGAGCATTTTGTGTGCTGCCATTATGTGCGGGAAATCAATCAATTATAGCTGCTGCTAACGGTAAGGGAGAGAAGAAAATGAAGGTGACAGAAGTTAAGATTTATGTGGTGGATACAGGAAGCTTCCGCCCGGTTATCGCGGAGATCATTACGGATGAGGGATTGACCGGAGTCGGCGAGGGGGCTGTAGGATTTGGCGTTGGCTGTTACGCAGCGGCCAAGATGGCGGAAGAATTGGCGGAGCGGTTCGTGGTAGGAAAGGATCCGGGGGAGATACAGTCCATTTGGAATGATTTTTATTACGACACCTTTTGGGGAAAAGGGGCCGGTGCAATTTTTTACGCTGCCGCCAGCGCTCTGGAGCATGGTCTCTGGGATATCAAGGGAAAGGCCTTGGGCGTACCGGTGTACGAGCTTTTGGGCGGAAAGCAGAGGGAGGCGGTTCCCGTCTACGCAAATGGATGGTCGGAGGGAAAGTGTGTTACGCCTGAGGATTTTGCCAGAAGGGCGGAGGAGGTTTATAAAAAGGGCTTCCGTTCTATGAAGATGTATCCGATGAGCCAGATCGATCCGGTACGCCATTTGAATAAGCACATTAAAAACAGGAATGTAACAAAGGCGAATTTTGAATGCGCGGTAAAGGCTGTGGAGCTGGTTCGGGAAACCATTGGGCCGGAATGCGACCTCCTGGTGGATGTAACTGCAGAGGGAACCGCCGATATGATGTGGCGCTTTGGGCAGGCCATTGAGCCCTATCATATTTTCTGGTATGAGGAGGCCATGGATGCCTTTGACGTGGACGCTTATCAGGTGATTCGTGAGAAGGTGAACATCCCTCTGGCTACCGGCGAGAGACTTTATACCCGCTATGGCTTCCGCAGATTGCTGGAGAGCCGCGCGGTTGATATTGTGCAGCCGGATCCGGGAACCTGCGGCGGGATTTTAGAAACCTTCCACATCGGGGCGGCGGCGGAAACCTACTGCGCCAGGATTGCCCCTCACAACTGCGGCGGCCCTGTGCTCACAGCTGTGGCTATCCAACTGGCCTCCTGTCTGGGCAATCTGGCGCTCCAGGAAATTTTCCCGTTCCATGATCCTTGCCACTATGAGATAGTGACGGATCCCTATGAGTTTAAGATTCATGATGGAGTGGTAGATGTGCCGAAGGCGCTGGGGCTGGGAATTGAGCTGAACCATGCCTATGTGGATCCGTTCCTGGTTGGGGATGTGAAAGAAACGTGAGATAAAAATGATTGCTATTGACAGCCTCCAAAGACTTCTATATACTGAAGATGAAAACCAAAGACAAAGGGCGTCTTCGGGCGCAGCTTCAGGCTTTTGGCCTGGGAAGGAGGCTGTTTAATGGAGCAGAAATTTTTTATTTGCGAGCACTGCGGCAATATCATCGCTATGGTGAAAAGCAGCGGGGTTCCCGTGATGTGCTGCGGGCAGAAGATGAAGGAGATTATTCCCGGAACCACAGACGCGGCTGTGGAGAAGCATGTGCCGGTATATACGGTAGAGGGAAACAAGGTGATGGTTACGGTTGGATCCGTAGAGCATCCTATGCTGCCGGAGCACTATATTGAGTGGGTATCCCTGCAGACCAAACAGGGCAATCAGCGCAAAGTGTTAAAACCCGGGGATGCTCCAAAGGTCTGTTTTGCCATCTGCGAGGGCGACGAGGTTGAGGCGGTTTATGCCTACTGCAATTTACATAGTCTTTGGAGAGGGTGAGATACCTGGCATCAGGCAGCGGGCATAAAAGTCCTGCAGCCTGATGCCAAATACTTTTTAGAGAGAGGAGATTTGCAATGAATCAAAAAGTAGCCCAGCTCATCAATGAACAGATCAATAAGGAATTTTACTCCGCGTACTTGTATTTGGAGTTTTCCAACTACTATGCGGATGCAGGCCTGGACGGCTTTGAGAACTGGTACCGCATTCAGGCCCAGGAGGAGCGGGATCACGCCATGTTGTTTTACCAGTACCTGCACAACAACGACCAGAAGGTGACCTTCAAGGCCATTGACAAGCCCGACTGTGTGCTGGAAAACAATATGGATCCGTTAAAGAAAGGCCTGGAGCATGAGAAGTATGTCACTTCCCTGATTAACAATATTTACGCCGCAGCCTTTGAGGAGCACGATTTCCGCACTATGCAGCTTTTAGACTGGTTTGTGAAGGAGCAGGGCGAGGAAGAAAAGAATGCTTCCGACCTGATTACCAAGATGGAGCTTTACGGAACGGATGCCAAGGGCCTATATATGCTTAACAGTGAGCTGAAAGCCCGGGTGTACGCAGCGCCATCCCTGGTTCTGTAGATAAATTGGCTGGAGCCAAAGCTGCTGCCTGCTCTCCAAGTTTTTCCGTGGAAATGTGGACCGCCTCCAGAGCCGGTGGGATGTGGATCCGTATCTTTTTTCGGTGGATATTCCACCTATATCATGCAACTCATTGGGGAAGGAAATCCTTCCGGAAGAAACGTTCAGACGGCGGGCACACCTTGCGCATACCCGGATTCGGGAAAGGCAGGGCGTGTCCGCCGCTTTTATATTTGTAAGGAAAACTTCATCAAAAATTCATTAAAATTTCACCAGTAAAGCTGGAAAATTATTTAAAATGGAAGTAATCGTTCGGGACGGCGTCCTGCCCTGCGGGGCAGGCGCGGCAGCGGACATGGATTGACTACAGAAGGAGGAGGGACAGGATTGTGAAAAGAGAGAAGATGCTGGCGGGTCTGGCGCTTGCTGTGCTTTTGACAGCGGGAGCTTCCGGGACAGCCCTGGCCGCAGGCTGGGTGCAGGAGAATGGAGTCTGGAGGTATAAAGATTCTCAGGATAATTATGTATACAACAAGTGGGAGATGTCCGGCAACACCTATTACTATCTGGGAAGCGACGGGAACATGGTGACCAACGCCTGGGTGGACGATCTCTACTATGTGGGCGCGGATGGCGCTATGGTGGCCAACAGCTGGCTGAAGATGAACGCAGCCAGGGACGGAAAGGACGTGGGCTGGTATTATCTGACAAACAGCGGCAAGCTGAAGACGGACGGCTGGGAGACCATCAACGGCCGTGAGTACGCTTTTGACAGCGATGGGAAGATGCGCACCGGTTGGTATTTTGACGATGATGACATCTACTATCTGGGCGGACCGGACGACGGAGCCATGAAGACGGGATGGCGCTGCCTGACCTACGATGTGGAGGAACGGCCGGACGACGGGGATGTGTCGGAGCAGGTGAGTGCAGCGGACGATGATTCCCGGTGGTTTTATTTTCAGACTAACGGCAAGGCGGTTCACGGGGACTCCGGCGAGTACAAGAGGGAGACCATTGACGGGAAGAAGTATTATTTTGATGAGTACGGCGTGATGGCTTCCGGCTGGATCGCTGCGGACGATGAGGCGGAGTCCGGGGATTCCACCGGCATCAGCCGGTTCATTTATCTGGGCGGGGAAAATGAGGGCCAGATGTACCAGAGCAAATGGGCCTATGTGGACGAGCATCCCTGGACCAGTGAGGATGAGGACGAGATTGGGGAAGGGGACGACGACGAGTGCCCGGACGAGGGGGAGAATGCCTGGTATTACCTGGAAAATGACGGCACGCCGGCCTATCTCAAGTCCACGGCGAACAGCATGAGCGGCGCCACTACCAAGGTAGGCAATGACTCCTACTTCTTTAACGCCTACGGCGTGATGCGGACCGGACTGATCCGGATTTCTACGGACAGCAAGAACCTGGTGGGATATTTCGGGGACGACAGCCCCTACGGATCCAATCCCAGCTCCTATATGAGAACCGGGAAACAGACGGTCTACGACGATGCGGGCGACCGGTACACCTTTTATTTCAGCACCTCGGGATCCAGCAAGGGGTCCGGCTACAGCGGCGAGCGGGACGACTACCTCTATTATGACGGATGCCTGGTGGAGGCGGAGGACGGTGAGGACTACGAGGCCTTTATCATTGACGGGAAGGCCTATCTGGTAAATGAGTCCGGCCGCGTACAGACCAGCAATAAGGCCTACCGCTGCAATGGAGACTACATGTACCGCATAAGCGGAGGCAAGCTTTACTATGCGGACGACGACGGGGAGGCTGAGGATCCTGTTACAGAGGGAAGCGCCCTGCCGGAAGTGGTGTACCATGAGGAATATGATTTATAAAATAAAATGAACCAACCGGGGCCCTGACGCCTCTATATGTCAGGTGCACCGAAAAGGAAGTCCTTCCGACGGCGAGCCGGAGGGACTTTTCATTTGCGGGGAATGTCTGCAGGCATTTCCCCAGAGCGTGCTTCAAACACGCTCGAATGCCCGGAAAGGAGACTACATGGAGCAGTGGACAGAGGGACTGGCCCGGCAGATGAGAGAGGGCAGCAGGGAGGCATTCGATGAATTGATGGCGTATTTTTACCCCAGGATGCTTCCCATGGCCTATCTCATCACGGGCAATCACGGGGACAGCGAGGACGTGGTCCAGGAGACCTTTGTCCGGTGCTGGATGAACCGGGAGCGGCTGAAGGAGCCCAGATACTTTGCAAAATGGCTGTACAGGACCATGACCCGGGAGGCCTGGCGTGTATGCAGGCAGAGAAAGCGGGAACAGCCGGTGGAGGAGGTTTTCGGCGGAAAGGATCCGGCCTCGGCCTCCGCGCTGGAGGAAGTGATGGAGAATGCCCGGAGGGAGGAGCTGCATGAGGCCATTGCAGGGCTGCCGGTGAAGCAGCGGACAGCTGTGGTGCTCTACTACTACAATGACATGTCCACCCGGGAGATTGCCGGGGTGATGGGATGCATGGAGGGAACCGTAAAATCGCGGCTTCACACAGCCAGACAGAAGCTAAAGGCAGTATTGGCAAAGGACGGACTTTTGGGAAAGGAGGCAGCCCTATGAGACAGAGGGAAAATGAAAAACTGCTGGAGAGAGAGATCAAGCGCTCCTTAGAGAGCAGGGCGCGGCAGGCTGTGCCGGATTCCGGAAATCTTGCAGAGCTGCGCCGCCGGGTCTATGATCAGATTGAGGAGGAATCAGGAATGAGAAAATGGAGCATGAGAAAAGTTGTGGTGGCAGCAGCAGCCATCTGTGTGTTTGCAAGCATGACCGCCGTGGCGGCGGGAAGGATCGCCTCGGTGACCAGCCATTCCACCCATGAGGAGGAGATCACCCAGTACAGTGAGCTGGCGGCCATGGAGGAAGAGGTGGGAATCCGCACGGGAGCGCCGGAGGCCTTTGCCAATGGCTTTGCCTTTGCGAGCGCTATGCCGGTGTACAGCCAGGCGGAGGACGAGGAGGGGAACGCGGTGACATCCGGCCAGGGAATTTCTCTCACTTATAAAAAAGAAGGGATGGCTGACATGAATCTCTTCGCGGAGGGAACCGGAATGTACGAGGGAAACATCGCAGACGGAGCCCAGCAGACCTTTTCCCATAACGGCGTGACTCTGGGATACAATGAGACCCACTACCGCTTTGTGCCCGGGGACTACGAGGTGCCTGAGGGCGAGAAGAAGCTGGTGGAGCAGGGGGATATCGTCATCAGCTACGGGACGGATCAGGTGGAGGATCAGATCAGCCGCAGCATCAGCTGGGAGAAGGACGGCAGGGCGTATACCCTGATGGCCTTTGATACTGCCCTGGAGGCGGAGAATTTTTATGAGATGGCTTGCGAGCTGATTGACGGACAGTAATATAGACAGTATGAACAAGGCCGGCCGGCACGATGCTGGGCCGGCTTTTTTGAATTGGCAGGAAATTTTTCTTAGATTCTTCTCCAAAAACGACATTTCACTCCAATTATATAAGTGAAAGGAGGGTGGGAGTTGCCTTATAAAGCTGCATAAAACAAGGGGCAGAGCAGTTGACTGCACTCATAAATCCGAGTATAATGAGTGCGATAGACTCATAAATCCGAGTATAATAAAAAGAGGAGGAGATGAAATATGTATTGTCCGTCCTGTGAAAAACAGATCAGTGACGATTCTTTATTTTGCGCCTACTGCGGCGCAAAGATGGAGGGAAAGCCTAAGAAAACCAGGATGCGGTTTGCGTCGAATATGCGGGCAGACGGGACAAAAGCAGATAGCGAGACGGCAGAGCAGCCCAAGGCCCGCTATGAGATACCTGCGCGTCTGGACGCCGCCGCGATTCTGCCGCCGCCCGGAGCACGGATAAAAAAACAATATAATATCTTTGCCATTGCCGGCTGCGGGGTGTCGCTTCTCAGCATGAAATTTAATCCGTACATGCTGTTCTCGCTCGCCGCGGTGATTCTCTCGCTTTACAGCCTGATTGTGATGGATACAAAGGATTTTCACACAAGAGGGCACGGATTCGCCCTGACGGGACTGTTTTTTGGGCTGGTAAATACCCTTGGTTTTTTGATGGTAATGTCAAAGTATGCGTAGCGCACAGATGGATTGGGAATGGAGGAGAATAGGATGAGAGAGTGTTTTAATTGTGGTACAGAGCTGGATGAGGATGATGTGTTTTGCCCGGAATGCGGTCAGGCGCTGAATGGGAGCAGCCAGGACAGGGCGGGAAAGGCAGGGGCAGAACTTGGGCAGGGGAATCCGGATTTTTATTTCCTGCAGGCGATGCCGGTGATGTTCAAATCCCATAACCATTCCGTGCTCCTGTACTTTGTGCTCAATATTTTTGTGATTATGAGCGTCTGCTGTCTGCTGTTTTCCAGCTGGGGCATCCCCGTGGGCATCATCGCCTATGGATTTTCCCTCTATATCGCCCTGTCGCCCTTGGGGGAGAAAATCCTTCGCTGGCAGACGGGATGCAAACCGATTAAGAGGCCGGAATATATACGGAAGTTAGAGCCTTTGTTTAACGAGGCGCGGGCGCGCGCTATTTTAGAGGCCCGGCAGGAGGGACTGTCCATCCCCGACGATATCGGGTTCTTTATGAATGACAGCGAGGAGCCGAATGCCTTCGCTACAGGCCGGAAGACCATCTGTGTGACAAAGGGGCTCTTAAACCTGCCGGAGGATCAGATTATCGCGGCTCTGTGCCATGAATTCGGGCACATTGCCCACCATGACACGGACGTTATTCTTGTGATTACCGTGGGAAATATGATTGTCACGGCGATTATAACGATCATCAAAATTGCAGCCATAATCTTTGGCCTTATGCTGAATATCGTGGGTATGGTTGGCGGCCAGGAGGGAGCCGCAGGCCGGGCGGCCGGGAGTCTGGCCCAGATAATTACCGTGGCGTTTGTGGGTTTGGTTATGAAGGGCTGGACAGCCGTGGGCCGGGTCCTTGTGATGAATTCCATGCGCAAGCAGGAGTACAGAGCCGACGAGTTTGCCTTCAACTGCGGATACGGAAACTCTATCTGCGCGATGCTGGACTCCTTCGGATCGTCGGGGACAGAGTCAACCGGACTTTTTGCCCAGCTGGCCAGCTCACACCCGGACAATGATTCCCGAATCGCTGCGCTCCAAAATCTGGGGGCTTCCTATCAGGCGGAGGTGTAGGATGGCGGAGAATATCATTCCTACTGTGTCGGAGCTGAGGCTGGAGGAGGCCTTTTCCAACGGAGTATTGACAGCGCGGCGTTTTATTGGCAGGGAATATCTGGCCAGCCTTTCCAGCGCGCCGGTGGTTCCCCTGTCAGAGGACGAGATAAGGCGGGGAAGCCTCCGCCTTATGAAAATTGCGCGCCTGGTTTATGACAAAAAGGAGAATGTCAACGACAAGCTGATCAGCGTCTACAGCGCTCTGCAGAATGTGGACAGCGGGGCCGCGCTGCTTTTAAAGGGAAACAAAGAGGGGGTGGAGTATTATCTGGGAATCAACTCGGAGCGCAACGCCTCTGTGGCCATGCGGATTTTGGAAAAGAGCCTTTTGGGGAACTTTCCCGGAAGCGAGACAAAGCAGCTGACAAATTCCGAGATTGACGCCCTTCTCGATCAGGTGACCCGGCAGAGGTTCGGGCATGAAAAGTTTCTGTCCAGCGTGACGGTTGTGCCCTCCATGCGGGATAAGGATAAAGAAAAATTTGTCCAGGGCATGGAGAAATTTGTGGACACCATGCAGGGGGAGAACTACTGCGTGATGATTCTGGCACGCCCCGTCTCGCAGGAACGGCAGAAGCTCTGCAAAAAGGGGCTGGAGGATCTGTATTCCACCTTGTCTCCTTTTATGAAAACCACCCTTGCCTATGGGGTGAATTCCAGCACGGCTGTGTCAAAGGGCATGTTTACGAATTTCTCCCGCTCCATCAACAGCAGCGTTTCCAACACCCAGGGAACCAGCCACGGCACTTCCCTGTCCCACACCCGAGGAAAGAACGCGGGCATGAGCGGAGGCGGATTTAATGTGGGTGGATCCGTCTCAGACACCAGGGGGACCTCCGACTCAGCCTCCTGGTCCCGGGCAGTGACCTCAGGTACTGCGGACACCACGGGAACAGGGGAGAACAGCTCCAAGTCCGTGACGGAGGGAGATTCCCGGACACTCACCATAGAGCGGCAGGACAAGACCGTTGGCGTGCTTCTGGAAAAGATCGAGGGGCAGCTTAAGCGCATCAAGGCCTGCGAGTCTTATGGGGTTTGGGAATGCGCCTCCTATTTTATTGCCGATGATATTCAGACCTCTGTGGTTGCGGCCAACGCCTACAAGGCGCTGATGCTGGGGGAGCAGACGGATGTGGAGAATGCCTGCGTAAATGTGTGGGGCATTGGGGCCGGACAGAAAATTGCGGAGATCTTCAAATATCTGCGGCAGGGAGAGCATCCCCTTATCCGGGTGAACAGCCCGGCGGGATATGAGGCCCAGGAGGTGACCCCGGCCAATTTTATCAGCGGCAGAGAGCTGCCGCTTTTATTCAGCCTTCCCCACAAGTCGGTCGCAGGCCTTACGGTCACCAATATAGCGGAATTTGGAAGAAATGTGTTTGTACAGAACCAATGCGGAAAAAAGCGGGAGATCCGTATTGGGAGAGTGCAGCACATGGGCAGAGTGGAGGAGGAGGCTGTAAACCTGGATCTGGACAGCCTGACCTCCCATTGCTTTATCTGCGGATCCACCGGATCCGGAAAATCCAACACCACCTACGGCCTGCTGGAGCGCTTTATTGAAAACAAGATCCCCTTCCTGGTAATAGAGCCCGCAAAGGGAGAGTACCGGACAGCTTTCGGCGGCCTGGAACAGATTCACATATTTACCACCAACCCGGGGATCGGACAGATGTTAAAAATAAATCCCTTCCGGTTCGACCCGGGTATTCACATCCTGGAGCACCTGGACCGCCTGATTGAGATTTTCAATGCGTGCTGGGAAATGTACGCGGCTATGCCGGCGATCTTAAAGGATGCGGTGGAACAGATTTATATCAGGAAGGGCTGGGATCTGCTTCACTCCCAGTACATGAGGCCGGGGGAGCCGGTCTACCCCACATTCGCGGATCTGATGACGGTGCTTCCCTCTATCATCCAGTCCTCCGGCTATTCCTCCGACACCCAGGGGGATTATACGGGCGCTCTGGTGACGCGGGTGAAGTCCCTGACCAACGGTATTTCCGGTGAAATCTTCTGTGATATCTACGATATTCCGGATACCGTGCTGTTCGATGAAAACACCATCGTGGACGTGAGCCGGGTGGGATCCTCGGAGACCAAGTCCCTGATCATGGGGATTCTGGTGCTTAAGCTTACGGAGTACAGGACGGCAAATGCCCGTGGGGCCAACAGCGGGCTCCGGCACATTACGGTCATGGAGGAGGCCCACAATCTTCTCAAAAAAGCGGAGCCCTCCTCCGCCGGGAGCAGTGTCGTCCAGAAGTCCGTGGAGATGATAACAAGCAGCATTGCGGAGATGCGGACCTACGGCGAGGGATTTATTATCGTGGACCAGTCCCCCACTTCGGTGGACATCGCCGCCATAAAGAACACCAACACCAAGATCATCATGCGCCTGCCGGAGCAGAAGGACTGCGAGGCCGTGGCCCGGGCGGTGAGCCTTTCTGAGGATCAGACCAAGGAGATCGCAAAGCTGGGAATGGGCGTGGCGGTGGTTATGCAGAATAACTGGCTGGAGGCGGTGCTGACAAAGATTGACAAGGCCTCGGATCAGTACGAGAAGGAAATGCTTCTCACAGAGGAAGAGAGGGGGCGGAGAGCAGAAAAGGAGCGCCTGATGCGGGGGGCGGTCATCGACGAGCTCTTGCGCCAGTACCGGATCGACAAGCGCATGGATCCAGAGGGCCTGCGGGCAGTTATCGAAGGATCCGGAGCGGATGCATTTAAAAAGAGGGAGATGCTTTGGGCGGTTGAAGGCATCCTGCGCCGCCTGGAGGACAATATGGAAAACTACGAGCAGATGGGACAATTTCTCCTCAGCGTAAGCGGCTGCCAGGGAATGTTTGACATGCTGGGCCTGCTTCTGCGGGATTACAAAGAGGAGGATGTAAAGCAGTGGGAGGAGGCCGCCTCTGCGTTAATTCCCAGGTACGCCGCAGTATCCCAAGGCAGTATCCGGCCGCTCCTTCTGTACATGACCTATTATCTGTCATCCGTGAAAAATGACAGCGGGATCAATTATGACAGCATCTATGAAAATTTGTGAGCGAGCACCCTTATCAGACAAGGGTACAGATAAAGGAGGATGAAAAGAAATATGGGGATTGAGGGAAGAACACATAGAATGGAAAACGGGGACGGACAGGACGCCCATAAGGAAGCCCAAAACGCAAAAAAGGAACTGCGGCCGAAGACGGAAGCCAAAGGGGAAAGCCAGGAAGAGAAAAAAGAAAAATTGAACCCTGAGAAAAAAGCGGAGAAAAAGGAGCGATTGGAGGATTACTCCTATAAGGAGCTTATGAAGATGCTGGACACTCCGGAGGGGCTTAAGAAGGTAAAAGAGCTCAACAATGATTTTCGGGAGCGGTACGAGGCTGAATTGCGGGGCATGACGGCGGATGAATACCGGGATTATAAAGCGGCCAGAGAGGGGGCGGGGGAGAGCGCACAGGAGAAAGCGGAGAACAGGGAAGCGGAAAAAAAGGAGGAAGCAAAACCGGAGGCCAAAGCGGAACAGATGGCGGCGGAAGCTTTGGAGGCGGCAAAGGATGTGAATGTGCGCACCAAGGACGCCCGCCTTGGGGGAGCGGGAAAGCAGAAACTGGGGGATCTGTCCAATGAAAACACCTACGCCATTAATAAGCTGAAGGAAGCGCAGGCGGAGGCGGCGAAGGAGAAGGACGCTGTCTATAAGGAGATTCACACAATCAACATTCAGGAGAAAAAGGATGAGGACCCAAAGGGGTATGCCAGGCTCTGTGAACGATATTATGCCCTGGAGAGCCTGGAGCACAAGCTGGATGTGGCAAAGACCGATCTGGATATGAACAACTACGACATCAGCATGCAGACAGGCAGGGAGTTTAAGAGCGAGGCTGGCGGGAGAATTGACGAAAAGCGTGTGGAGAAAGCATTTGACAGGGCAGAGGAGCTTTTGAGCCAGGTCAAAGAAGATACCGGCGATATGAAGCGGGTGGTAAACGCCCACAGACTTTCCAAGGAATTTGCCAACGATGTGATCCCCGGCCTGGACGGAAAACGGAGAGAATGCGAGACGCTGATCCAGGCGGCCGGCATGAAGCAGGAGCAATATTTAAAAGAGCACGGCCTCACCCCGGAGCAGGCCAGAAAAGAGCCGGATGGGATCTACGCCAGGAACGAGGCATATATAGATCGGCTGAAAAATGAAGCCAAGCATTACGACGAACAGCTGTGCAAGGCAATCGAGACACAGACCGCCCTTTCCGACGGGCTTCCCGCAGGGGAGAACTGCTGGATGCAGGTTACAGAGAACAAGGACGGCACCCTGCGCATTGTGCGCACCTGGGGCAGCTCGCCGGAGAGCCATGAAAAAGAGGGAAAATGGCATGACTCCGAGGTTAGCTGCCGCCAGGACGCCGTAAGCAAGAAGGATGTGCTGGTTATAGGGCGGACGGACGGGGCCGTGCATTCCCACGAATTTTCCTGCAGCTACCGGGGAAGGGAGCTGGAGCGCAGGGATACCTTCAAGCTGGGCCAGACAAAGATTGAAAATGTGGCGAATTTTTCTTTCCTCGCCAGCGGGTACGGCTATAAGTATGCCAGGGGAGAGGAGGGGAAATTTGCAAAATTCTCCGCAAACGCGAATTTCAGCCTTCTTAAGGTCAGCGATGCGGTGAGTGTGATCCGGAACAGCAAAGCATACCAGATTTTCTCAGCGGAAGTGGCGGCTCTGAGCGCAAAAGCGGATGTAAAGATGGATGACAAAGGCTTTATAACCGGATCGCTGAAAGCGTCAAGGCTTGACGCGTCCGCCGCCCTGGGAGCCGGGAACATAAAAGCGGCGGAATTTTCCGCGTCGTCCGGCAAAATGGATCTGGCCGCTTCCTCGCTGGATATACTGAAGAATCTCGAAGGAGGGGAGAAAAAGCGGGAGGATCCGGAGAAAAAGATGGAAACTCCGGGCTCTGCGAATATGGACTGGAATCTGGCGAAGGACTTGGCAGATGACGCGCATACAGTAAGGGAAGTGCAGGAGGAGGGCATCCAATCCCAGGGCGAGGAGGTGGAAAACGACTTGTCCTATCCTGCCGTAAAGCTGGATGAGAGCGACAGGAGCCTGGAGGGCACGATGAAGAAGATATACGATAAATATTTCTGCGAATCGGAGAAAATACGCAAGCGCGGCGCGTTTTATGCCAAGATGACGCAGGCCAAAAAGGAAGCGATGCTGCAGGAGATGAAGGCGGCGTATTACGCTATGCCTGCGGAAAAAAGGGGAGGCGTTTTTCTGCCCCAAACCGTGGATTACTTTGAAGACCATACGATTGTCAGGAGGCTTAAGCCCTCCGGCGGTTACGAGGATGCGCTGGAATTCGAGCCTCAGCAGATGAAGGGAGTATAAAAGGATGAACCATATTCGTCTGGAAATCGATCCATTTAAACGGGAAAACCGTTTTTCCATAAACGATGCCCCGATATCGGGATACAGTTTGCTAAATAATTTTTTCAACCGGGATGTATTCGAGTGGGGCAGCGGGCTGGCAGAGGCCGTTGATCAGGAAGTCAATGACAGCTACCGCCTCACAGTGGCAGGGCCCTCCTTTGAAACGGAGATTATCAGGGCGCTGTTTGAGCGGGCAGAGCGATGCGAGGGGGTGGACGAGGAGGCGTTTCCCATCCACACGCCTATGGAGCAGCGCTTCCAGCGCCTGAAGATCCTTGCAGGAAAATATCTGCCGGAGGAAGCGGCGCTCCTTCCGGCGCTTCCGGTGTCTGACGGCTGGGGGGAGGGACTGGATCCCGGGCCCCTGTTCGTGAAGGCGGCCAGAGAGGACAGCTTTCTGATTTTGGCGGCCAGAGAGGAGGAAGCCATGGACTTAGACAGCGCAAAAAGGCGGCTTGTCCTGGTCCCCGGAGGGACGGAGGATGACTGCGCGGTGCTGTCCTCCGGGAGGATCCTGCTGTGGCGGCCTAAAGATAGGAAACAGGCCCTGCGGATCATTGCGGAGCGGTTCGTCTACATACCGGCGATTCTCTCCCTGAAAGAAAAGCTGGAGCCCTTCGCAGAAGAGATGGACGCAGCGGAGTTTGAAGATTTCCAGCTCTCCACCGAGGTGGACGCCAGCTTGCTGATAGGAGATATCCCGGTCATTGAGATGGGGGAGACAGTGCCGGTTCCCTGCCGGATGGCGCCGCAGACCGCTCCCGGGCCCCGCCTGCAGATCTGCGTCCAGGATCCCGAAATCCTCGCAGTCCAGGGCCAGTCTCTGCGGGCTCTGAGGGAGGGAACCACACGGGTAGATTTTATAAAGAACAACGACGCGCTCCCCTTTGCCTCCCGGATGGTCTCTGTAATCCGAACCATCCGGATTGAGAAAATTACACTGACGCCGGAGCGGGAGGTGATGTGCCGGTACACCTCCCAGACAATCTCCGCCAGCTTCGCCCCGGCGGACGCGGAGGACGCCGCTTCCCTTCGGTGGTACACGGACCGTCCGGACATCCTCCAGGTGGAGGAAAACGGAAGGGTCACGGCCATAGGCGTAGGAAAAGGAAGCATCATCTTGTCCTCCGGCGCTGTGCAGGGGAAGGCGGAAATTCAGGTAAAGCCGCCTCTTGATCGGATTGCGCTGGACTGGGAGGAGTGGAATGGCTATGTAGGGCAGACAAAGGAAATACAGGCCTGCCTGTCCCCGGCGGACGCGTTTGACCAGGAGGTGGAGTGGCTCACCTCCGATCCAAATGTGGCGGTTCACGAGAAACGGGCCGACGGGGCCGACATCATCCGTGCGGTCAGCATCGGAAGCTGTGTCATCCACTGCCGGGCGAAGACGGGGGGCGCCAGAGCCAGATGCCAGGTTCATATAGACTCTACCCTGAACCGGCCCAAATCCGGCACAGGCTGCCTGACAACGGTCATCTGCTGTATAGGCGCTGCTCTGTCAATTGCGCTGCTCTTACTTTGAAAATCCCCCCGCCGGCAGGCGGCCTGAAAAAAGTGGAAGGCCTTCCGCACTACCCTGCGCAGTTCTCCGAAATATCGGAGGACGCACTGGAGGAGATGAAGAGACAGGCGGAGGATGTGATCACCGCCCGCACAGCCTCTGATTACGGGGAGGAGGTAAGCCTCCAGGGAATGACCTACGCGGGCGCATATTTCCTGACGGTGAAGGAGGGACATGACAGCAGGTACAGCAATCTGATTGACATTATATACCGGGTAGACGCCAGCATTGGGATAGAGGAGGCTGGATACAATTATACGCTGCCGTATTATTTTGTCGTGCAGTATCAGAATGCCATGATACTTCCGGACGGAACCTGTTCTGTGGACACCAGCGAATACAGCGTGGAAAATGACACCTTTACCTACGACACGGGAGTGTCCGCGGGCTGGGGCACGGAAAAGTTCCGCTTTGAGGGCTATGAGAACACAGAAGTGCTGAAAAACACGCTGGTCACGGAAATGGTGGAGGACTATGCCTGCGAGGACTTGCTGAGCCAGGCAATTGAGACGATCCCGACGGAGGAGACAACCGCAGCAGAAACAGAGAACGCCTCATAAAATTTTTTAAAAAAATTCGCGAAAATCCCATAAAACTTCCCGCAGCCCGCCAATTAGATAAGTGTAAGCGAACAGGGAGGTCAAAAAAGGAGGTGAAGGTTCCCGGCCCTGCCGGTGAGGCGTTTTAAGGAGAATAAAAAAATAAAAAAATCAGAGAAACCACAGAAAATTCCCTTTGCCCCACCGATAGTAATAGTGTAAGGAACGAAAGGAAAGCCGCGAGAGGAGGTGAATGAAAGAGGCGGCGGGAACACCTGAAATCGAAGCGTCAGGTTTTAAGCAGATGCAGCAAAAACAATTTTAATAAAGGGATTTGGAGGAATGAGTGTATGAAAAAGATGAACAGAAACGTAAAGGCAATGGTAAAGCGCATCGGAGCAGCCGCTCTTTTATCCGCGATGATGGGAACCACCGCTTTCGGCGGCACCTGGCAGACAACCGCAGGCGGCTGGCAGTATCTGGCGGACAACGGACAGCCCGTTGCCGGGAGCTGGATTGTAGATAATGGCCAGGATTACCGGATCCATGAAAACGGCATCATGGCTACCGGATGGTACCAGGACATGGCGGACGGCGGCCGCTGGTACTACCTGGATCCCCAGTCCGGGGCAATGCGCACCGGCTGGATTTTCGACAACGGCTCCTGGTACTTCCTGGACACCCGCATCGGCGGCCCCAGAGGCGGGATGCTCACCGGCTGGCAGTGGATTGACGGAAAGTGCTACTACCTGGATCCGGCCCGGGGCGGCGCCATGGCGGCCGGCACCACAACGCCGGACGGCTACTGGGTAGACGCAAGCGGCGCATGGACAGACGCCGCGGGAACCCCCTACTACGAGGCAGGAAAGGGTATTTCCTCCACTGTATCGGTTCCTATTTTTGACGGAAGCGCAGGAGCAGGGACCAGCGCCGGAACCGGCAAAAGCTCCTACAGCGGCAGCTCCTACACCTATACGGACAGCGAGTGGGACGACTATTCCGACAGCTCCGTGCAGTACGGCGCCAACGACTTTACCACCGGCAACTACGGCATGATGAGCCAGGACGAGCGGGATGAGGTTGAAGACGCCATCCAGGAATTCAAGGATGCTTATATCACCGGCGATATGAGCGATTTTGAGAAGGAAATCGTTATTATCCAGTGGCTGGTAGAAAACTGTGAGTACGAGAAAGGGGATGGCTGGGAGAACGCTACGGCCTACAGCTGCATCGTGAACGGCAAGGCCCAGTGCTCGGGCTACGCGGACGCCTTCCTGCAGACGGCCAAGGCCTGCGGCCTGAACGCCCGCTACATCTATAACAGCTCTCACGCCTGGAACCTGATAGAGCTGGACGGCGACTGGTATCACGTGGATGTGACCTTCGAAGATCCCATCGGAAGCAACGACTACGGTTTTGACAAGCTCCGCAACAAGTACATCAACCTGGAAGACAGCCAGATCAAGGGCATCAACTCCCATCACACCTGGAACCCGTCATCCGCGTCGGGAACCGGCACGGACTATGGCCCCAGCGTTGTGGCAGAGTACTTGGATAGCGGCAATGTGGACACCAGCCTTGGCGAGAGCTTTGCAGACAGCATGGACGACTTCTTCGCGGATATCGAAAACGAAGACGGCAGCAACATTATCTACTACTCTTCCGTGAGCCAGACCGCAGACGACATCTGCGCTTACTTAGAGAAGGAGATTGACAGCCGCGCCTACAGCTTCAACTTTGTAGTCCGCTATCCGGAAGAGTACACGGCCTCGGTGACAGGAAACTACAGCAAGCTGGCTGACATCAACAACGACATCGAGGAGAAGGTCAACGACCGCATCAACGATGCCTACGGCGACATCCTCAAAAACCCGGTGAAGATCTTCCTGTTCCTTGAGCGCGATGCCCAGGTCTGCTTCTACGCCCATGAGAACGGAAGCATCTACTACAAAGAGGGAAAGGGCAAGCAGATCAGCTACGCCATTCACTATGTAGACACAGATGGAAACGATGTGGGAACCCAGACGGGAACCAGTGAGAAAGGAAGCTCGATTGAGCTTCAGTTCCCCGAGGGCTACAGCTGGATCAGCAATGCATCCATCAACTACGAGGTAAATAAGGGAAAGGCCACCTATGGCGGAGACAGCGTCTACATCCTGGCCGCGTCCAATCTGGATATGGATGTCCGCCTCAGAGAGGTGGCGCCCAAGAAGGCAAAGAAAGCAGATTCTCAGGATGCGGAGAGTGCCGGGGATGTGAAGGACAGCCAGGATACGCAGGCCGCACAGGATGCGAATACCGCCCAGGAAGCCATGGCTGAGGCCTAGTGATTTAAAATGCGCAGCGGGAAGCGAAAGGAGGTGAGAGAAAAAACGCCCGCTGTTTAAAATAACTTGAATATGTATGAATATCCGAGTATAATAAGCTTGAATTGACGATAGAAACGGCTGCTGGTCAATGGCAGCCGTTTAAGCGGTTTAGAGAAAGCGGAGAGGAGAAGGATACAGATGGAGCAAATTTCGGAGGAGACGGTAGACAACATGGAGCAGAGCCAGGCGGATATGCTGAACGAGATCCTGTTAAACACCCAGGAGCAGTGCCAGATTATGGACCAGGTGCTCCGCAGGCAGATTGAGAAAAAGGACGAGCAGATTGACCTGCTCCATAAGGAGCTGCAGTATTATAAGGAGGCCCAGGCGGATCGCCTGATCGATCAGGCCATGAAGGAAGTGATCAAGCTGCGGAACGGGATCCTGAAAACCATGCAGTCCGATGAATGGGAAAGACTGGATGCGGATAAGCTGCGCCAGGTGATCACCTACCTGGAGGAGGATATAGTGAATCTGCTGGAGATGCAGGATATTGACGCATTCACCAGCGAGCCGGGGGAGCTGTTTGATCCTGGGAAGCATCAGCTGGCAGCCATAGTTCCCACGGAGGACGAGGACCTGGATCGGAGGATACAGATGAGCAGGCGCCCCGGCTATAGGAAGAAGGATAAGGTGCTGGTTCACGAGTCCGTGACCGTTTACCGCAGATAAAAGTGCCATTCGGAAGAACCATTTCACAATAGAAAAAGGAGAATCGATAAATGAGCCGAGTATTTGGAATTGATCTGGGAACTACCTACTCTTGCATTGCCTACATTGATGAATACGGAAAACCGGTGGTGTTAAAAAACAGCGACGGCGATCTTACAACCCCTTCCGTGGTTATGGTGGAGACAGAGGGAAATGTCATTGTGGGATCAGAGGCCAAGCGCTCCCTGGAGATTGACCCGGACAGAACCGTACAGTTTATCAAGCGGAAGATGGGAAAGGAAGATGATACATTTACGCTAAACGGCAGGGAGTACTCTGCGCCCGAGCTCTCCGCCTATATCCTTGAGAAGCTGGTGAACGACGCCAACGAGGAGCTGCGCCAGCAGGGCGTCATAGAGAACGGCGAGGAGATAAAGGATGTAGTGATCACCTGCCCCGCCTATTTTGGCATGCAGGAGCGGGAGGCCACCAAGACCGCCGGCGAGATTGCCGGATTAAATGTGATCGACATTATCAACGAGCCCACAGCCGCAGCCATCAGCTATGGAGCTATGGGATCGAAGAAAAATGAGACAGTTCTCGTTTATGACCTGGGCGGAGGAACCTTTGACATCACGGTTATGAATATCAATGGAAACGAGATCTCCGTGGTCTGCACCGGCGGAGATGATACTCTGGGCGGAAAGAACTGGGACGAGGCCCTGATCGACTATCTGGTAGAGCGCTACCAGGAGGAATTCGGCGACGATGAGGATCCTACGGAGCAGGACGAGGCCCTGGCAACCCTTTACGGGCAGGTGGAAACCTGGAAGAAGGCCCTCACGGCCAGAGAGAAGGTAAATGTGGTTGTGTCCGGCGAGAGCGGGAACCGCCACAAGGAGGTTCTCACCCGGGAGCAGTACGACGAGATCACGAAGAACCTCTTAACCCGCACCAAGAACCTTCTGGACGATGTGCTTCGCACTGCGGAGAAATCCGGCTATCCCCTGGAAAAGATAGACAAAGTCCTCCTGGTGGGTGGATCCTCCCGTATGCCCCAGGTGGCGAAGATGATTGCGGAGGAATACCATGTAATCCCCACCCTTCAGGATCCGGATGAGGCCGTGGCCAAAGGCGCGGCTGTCTATGGGGCCAACGAGAAGGCATTTAAGGACTTTGTCCTGTCTGAGGCTCAGAAGGCGGGAAAGACCGTAGAGCAGCTCACACAGGAGAGCCAGGACTCCGGAAAAACGCTGGAGGAGAAGTTCGCCAAGCTCTCTACGGGAAAGAGCAAGACGGGCCGCCTGGCCATCCGTAACGTACTGTCCAGAAGCTACGGCGTTTTGGGATTTGACGAGGCCGAGAACAAGGATGTGATTCTCAATATTTTAAAGTGCAATATGAAGCTTCCCGCAAAGGGAACCCAGACCTTCTGGACCTATGAGGAAAACCAGGCCAACGCGCAGCTGGCGATCTTCGAGTCCAGAAGCATGAATGACCGGGATGATTTTGAGGATCAGAAGCCTATTGCGGTGGCAAAGATGCGCTTTGAAAACAGCGTTCCGGAGGAAACGGAGGTTGTAGTGACGCTGTCCTTTGACGGAAGCGGCCTGCTTCACCTGACGGCGGAGGAAATGTACGGCCACTCCAAGCTGGATACGACTTTCAGCCTTTCCGCCCAGATGACGGACGAGGAGAAGAAAGAGGCGGCTCTCCGGCTTAGGGGAACCACAGTAGAGTAGGAGGAAATATAGAATGGGATACGTATTTGGAATTGACCTTGGAACCACATATTCCTGCATCGCCTATCTGGATGACTACGGAAAACCGGTGGTCTTAAGAAACAGCGACGGCGCCAACACCACCCCATCCGTGGTCATGATGGAATCAGAGGAAAATATTATTGTAGGGGAGGAGGCCAAGCGGGCGGTTGAGATGGATCCGGATAAGACCGTGCAGTTTATTAAGCGGAAAATAGGCAGGGATGATGACACGGTGACGGTAAACGGAATGGAGTATTCCGCCACAGAGGTATCCGCCTACATCCTCAAAAAACTGGTTCTGGACGCCAATGCGGCGCTGCGCCAAGACGGTATCCTGAAAGAGGGGGAGGAGATCCGGGATGTGGTGATCACCTGCCCCGCCTACTTTGGCATGAGCGAGCGCCAGGCCACGAAGACCGCCGGGGAGCTGGCCGGTTTAAATGTGCTCTCCATCATCAATGAGCCTACCGCCGCAGCCCTAAGCTACGGAGCTTTAAGCGGCAGCCAGGACGAAACCGTGTTGGTCTACGATCTGGGCGGCGGCACCTTCGATATCACCGTTATAAACATTCAGAAAAATGAGATCACAGTAGTCTGCACAGGGGGAGACGATACCCTGGGCGGCAAAAACTGGGACGAGGCTCTGATGGATTATGTGATTGCGCGGTACGAGGAGGAGACGGGCACGGATCTGTCGGAAGACATGGATGCCATGGCCGCCCTCTATGTGGATGTGGAGATCTGGAAGAAGGCCCTCACTTCCCGGGAGAGCGTGAAAATAGTGGTGAACGGCCCCAGCGGACGTTTCCAGGAAGCGCTTACCCGCGAGCAGTATGAGGATCTCACCCGCAGTCTTCTGAACCGGACCAAAAATCTCCTGGACGGCGTGCTGGACACAGCCGCCCGGAAGGGATATCCCCTGAAGGCCATCGACAAGATTCTCCTTGTAGGCGGTTCATCCCGGATGCCCCAGGTGGCCCGGATGATCGAGAGGGACTACTGCAAGACCCCCATGCTCCAGGATCCGGATGAGTCCGTGGCAAAGGGCGCCGCTATTTTTGCCGCCCGGGAGAAGGACTTTAAAATATTCATGGAGGAGAGGGCAAGAAAAGCCGGAGTGTCCGCCGAAACGCTTGCCGAGGAGGATCTGCGAAGAGGCGGTGCGCTGGAGCAGGAGTTTGGAAAGCTCTCCGTCGGAAGAAGAGGCGGCGGGAAGCTGGCCATACGAAACGTACTGTCCAGGAGCTACGGGATAAAGACGTTAAATACAGGGAGCACCGATGCCTATCACATTACCAACATGCTGTTGTGCAATATGCCGCTGCCGGCACAGATTACCAAGGAATTTATGACGGCAGGCAAAGATCAGACGGAAATATGCCTGGAGATATTTGAATCCAGAAGAATGGAGGAGTACATTCCCTTTGAGGAATTTGAAGATCAGCCGTCCCTGACGTCCATAGAGATGAAATTTAAGCGGGCGGTTCCCGAGCACACAACGATTGCGGTGCGCTTTGTGATTGACAATTCAGGACTCCTCCATGTTACGGCGGAGGAAATGTACGCCCACTCGATGCTGGACACTACCTTCCGCCTTGGCAGCCAGATGACGGCGCGGGAAAAGGGAAAAGCAGCCCTCCGCCTGCGCAGCGCGACCGTAGAATAGGAGGTACTTATGGGACTGATAAGCGATTTAATTTGCGGGATGCTGGCGATTCCCTTTTTTTTGCTGGGAATCGTCTTTCGGGAGCTTGAAACCCTTATAGAGGAAATGGCGAAATCCGCATCCCGCATTTTATCCTATTTTTTGATAGTGTTGGTGTTGGCAGTTGCAGGGATGTGGAATCTCCAGGCGTTTCAGGAGAGTTTTATGGAGTTTTTGTCCCGGGCGGCGAGGACAGCCATCGTCTTGGCGATAGCATTTCATCTCCGCCGGCCTATCAATAATATATTTTTGGGTATTATGCAGCTGATTCTTTGTATTCCAAAAGCCATTTGCAAAGGTTTTGCTGACATAAGCTTTAAGATGCATGAGGCGATGCTGGGAAGCATGCTGAAACGATCATAGGAAGGTACAAAATAGAGAAGATGGCGGACATTAGACAAGAAATCCTGGAAAAATACGGATTTGATATCGAAAAGATTGATTTGATAAAAGAGTATAAGATCCCGTCGCCGGATATCTCCTCAAAAAAACTGGAGGAGCTGCTGGCGGAAAAGAGAAAAAAATGGGAGTCCATTATCCGCGGCATCAGAGAGGACAAGAAACAGGCTGCAAAGGAGCAGCTCTCCCACGCGGATGCCTATGAGGCTGTGCTGAGAAATCCCGCCCTGTTAAAGGCCCTTTTTGCCAGCGGCCAGGGGAGAGACGAGGCGGCGCAATTTCTGGAATTTGCCAGGCAGTACTTTACAATTATTTCTTCCTCAGGAAAGATTGGGCAGTCAGAAGCCCAATTTTTCTTCGATTATTATAAAGATCGAAAGAAGAATAAGAAGGCTGTCATACAGATGCTGGAGGATGAGTTCCACCTGCCCAAACTTACATCCAAGACCCTGGAAAAAGACAAAGAAGAGGAGGAAAATAAAAAAAAGACCGGCAAGGGAAGCCGCATCATCGTTTCGCATTTCTCCGATCAGACCCTTTTTGAGCTGCACCGCTGCTTCCGGTATCAGGAGCAGGCCAGGCAGAGCGGTAAGGTATGTCAAAAGTTCCCGGATGTGGAGTCGCCGATGGATGTATTCCTCAAACTGGACGCCTGCCGCACACAGAAAGACTTGTCTGCGTATGTGAGCCAGCAGCTGCAAACTGTGTTTGTGTACACCCAGGAGGGAAGGCATGAATTTGAACCGCTGCGGGATCTGTTCAATAGCTTATCCGGTCTTTTGAAACAGAAGGATGTCTCCGACAACTATGAAAAATTTGTTTTTTTGATTCGCTATCATAATTTTACACCCTACATGCAGAAACTCATGTCCCCTAAGGAGAGTACGCTGCGTCAGCTGTATGAGCTGGAAGGCCAATCCTATCATTTTGCAGGCTTTGAGGATTTTCTGGTAAAATATTTTATTCCTGTATACGAGAACTTTGGTATTACGGATGACAATATAAAGAAGCTGCTGCGGCAGGCAAAGAACGCCGGGAAGGGAGCGCAGCAGCAGGACCGCACAGAGAGAGCCGCGCAGAAGAGCCGCGAAGCCTCTGGCAGGGAGGAACAGGCCGGAAAACGCAAAACCTCTGAGAGAGAAAGCACTGCAGAGCGCAGCAAGGCCTCTGGCAGCGCGGCAGAGGGCGAGAAACTTTCCTTCTTTGCAAGCCTGCTGTTTAAGCTGGCAAACCTGCCGTTTTATCTGTCGTTTGCAGTGGTTGAAGCGGTGCGGTTCCTGGTATGGAATATCCGGTACGTAACGGTTCTGGCCGCCTTCCCCATTGCGGCAATGTGGCTGCCATTCATCTGCTATATGGTTATGGGAAGGGGAGCTCTTGTTGTTACGGTTGGGCCGCATATGTGGGAAGTTGCCTTAAATATGTTGGGCTCCTTGTTTGAGGAGGCAGCACAGATAAATATTCTGGCTGTTGGGCTTCTGCTCGCTATCCTTATCTTTTTGGGGCTCGTTCCGGTGGGAATTGTCACAAAAGGACTTTGGCAGGCCGGCGCACAGATGCGTAAGAAAATTGACTGGCAGGGTATTCGCAGAACCAACGAGGCGATTCTCGCGGGCCGCAGAAAGAAATTTAAAGAAAAGATTAGCCGGGGCAAGGCCGGGGCTATGCTGGGGCTTCTTGCAGCGGCAGCTGTCAATATGGCCCTGATTGGCGGCCTTGGCTACTATGGGAATACTACGACCCAACGCATCTATAGGAGAATTCAAATTGAATCCATGATGGCGAGAAACCGCCGGGAGGCCAAAGCCCGCCGAAAGGCTCAGGAAGCGCAAAAAGCCCGGGAAGCAGAGGAAGCCTCCCAGGCTGCAGACTTTGGAACAGCTGCCATCACAGCCGCCAGCGGGGCGAACATCCGCACGGGAGCTGGAACAGACTATGAGGTAATTGCTGTGGAAGCCCATGGAACAATTCTCACCCTGACTGGAAACGTACAGACGCTGGAAGGCGGCGGTGTGTGGTACGAAGTGTACCTGGACGAGGCGAGAACCCAGACGGGCTGGGTGAACGCAGGGATTATTTCCCTTAACACGAATTAATCTTCAATATACTCCATAATATCAGAAACATTACAGTGCAGAAGCTTGCACAGCTGATTGACCGTGTTGGTGGAAATACTGTTCCCCTGGCGTATACTATAGTAGGTTGCCCGGCTGAATCCGGCCTTCTGAAGTTTATAGGAAGTGATATTGCGGTTCTTCATTGTTCTGAATAAAGGCTCGTAACTGATCATGCTGAATCCCCTCCTTCCCTTGTATAGCACTAGTATACTTGGCAGAATTTGGGTTGAATATGCATGAATATTCGAGCATACAGCGAGTTAGCCGCAGGCCTCCACAAACCCCTTAAAGATTCCGGCTGCCGCCGGATCCGTCCTCCAGAGATACTCGGGATGCCACTGAACTCCCAAAAGGAAGGGATATCCGGGCATCTCCACCGCCTCGATGATGCCGTCGGGCGCCGTGGCGCAGGCCGTAAGTCCGGGGGCCAGACGCCCCACCGACTGGTGGTGGATGCTGTTTACAGACAAGCTGCCGGGGGCATTGTCCGGGCAGCCGGCCAGGCGGGCCAGAAGGCTATCAGCCGTCACCCGGACATGGTGGGAGGGAGCATCATAGCCAAAGGGCTGCCGGTGGGCGATGGGGAAATCCCGCTCTGTCTGGCTGGGGATATCCTGGATTATGCCGCCTCCCAGCCCCACATTGATGATCTGGGCGCCCCGGCAGATCCCGAGGATGGGCTTTTTGACCTCCATGGCCGCTGCGAGAAGGGCAAGCTCCATCCGATCCCTGGCCGGCGACATATTCTCGCAGTGGGCGTGGGTCTCCTCCCCGAAGAGAAAGGGGTGGATATCCGGCCCGCCGGAGAAGAGAAAGCCGCTGCAGAGAAGGAGAAGGGCGCGGATATCCGCATCATCCGCCTCCAGGGGAAGGACGAGGGGAAGGCCGCCGGCGGCCTTTATGGCCCGCAGGTAGGTGGGGTGGAGGAAAATGTCATCGGTTTTCGTGTCATGCGAGGGGGTAATTCCAATAATGGGAGCTTTTGTTTTCATAAAAGGATCCTCCTGAAAAAAAGACGCCCCTTCCCACACTGCGGAGAAGAGGCGTCTTATGTACGTTACTGACTCGATCAGCCCTCGGAGATAGCGCCGGTGGGGCAGGTAGCAGCGCAGGTACCGCAGTCGATGCAGGTATCAGCGTCGATTACATACTTGCCGTCTCCCTCAGAGATAGCGCTTACAGGACATTCGGAAGCGCAGCTTCCGCAGCTTACACAAGCGTCACCAATTACGTATGCCATAACAAATTACCTCCTTTAGATTTGTATCCATTGTCACTCCTAATTTTATACCATGCGCCCCAATTATTCAAGAGGAAAATATCCCCTGACGCAGTGTTTCTTGTATAAAATCAGGAGCAAGGCCTTGCGGCGCCGTCCTCCATGCGTCTGTCCCGAAACCCCTGAAGGATAACTGCCCGGGCCCTGCGGGCGTCCTCCCCAGAGAGGGGAGGCACATCCTCCAGGGCATAGGGGATGCCCAGGCTGTGGTACTTGACCTTCCCCATATCGTGGTAGGGGAGAACGTCCAGGGCCTTCACATTTTTTAAGGTGGCCAGATACTGCCCCAGACGGTACAGATGCTCCTGCCTGTCCGTGATGCCGGGCACCACCACATGGCGGATCCACACCGGAATCCTCTTGCGCTCCAGATAGGCGGCAAAGGCCAGCACCGGGGCCTGGGGCTGAGAGCAGAGAGCCTGGTGCTCCACGGGATCGATGTGCTTGATGTCAAGGAGCACCAGATCCGTCACAGCGGCCAGGCGGTCAAACTGGGCCAGGATTCCCGGGGAATCCGGCCGGAAGGTGATGCCCGAGGTGTCCAGACAGGTGTGGATGCCCCGGGCCTTGGCCGCCTCAAAGAGCTCCGTCACAAAGCCGATCTGCATAAGCGGCTCGCCGCCGCTCACCGTGATGCCGCCTTTCTTATAAAACGGGCGGGCCTTCTCAAACTGCTCTAAAAGCTCCTCCACCGTGGCGGGCGTGCCGCCCCTGGGATCCCAGGTGTCCGGGTTGTGGCAGTAGAGGCACCGCATGGGGCACCCGGAAAGGAAGATGACCATGCGGATGCCCGGCCCGTCCACAGTGCCGAAGCTCTCTACCGAATGCACCCGCCCGATCATATGGAGTCGTGGAAGGTCCGGGAGATTACTTCATCCTGCTGCTCCTTCGTGAGCTTATTGAAATTCACAGCGTAGCCGGAGACCCGGACCGTGAGCTGAGGGTATTTCTCCGGATGTGCCTGTGCGTCCAGCAGCGTCTCCTTGCTGAACACATTGACGTTCAGGTGATGGCCGCCCTCCTGGGCATAGCCGTCCAGCAGAGCCACCAGGTTATCGATCTGCGCTTCACTTGCTTTCATATCTGTATCCTCGCTTTCTATAAATTACACATTCTCTTCCTCGGAGGCATCCAGCCCTTCAAAGAGGGTGGGCGCCTCCCCGCAGCCCGCGCATCCAAATTCAATTTCCAGATCTCCCATGAAAATCTGATCCTCCTTGCCCAGGGCGCCGGGGATGATGGAAAATGTGTTGGAGATGCCGTCCTGTGCGTCCCTAAAGGGCAGCTTGGCCACGGAGGCCAGGGAAGCCACCGCTCCGTGGGTATCCCTGTGGTGCATGGGGTTGGCGCCGGGTGCAAAGGGCTGCCCGGCCTTTCTTCCGTCCGGCGTGGAGCCGGTGTTCTTTCCGTAGACCACATTGGAGGTGATGGTCAGGATGGAGGTGGTGGGGATGCCGCCCCGGTAAGTGTGGTTTCCCTTGATATAGCTCATAAAGGTGTGCACCAGGTCCGCGGCGATCTGATCCACCCGGTCGTCATTGTTTCCATATTTGGGGAAATCCCCTTCCACAATATAGTCCACCACAATGCCCTTTTCGTTGCGCACGGTTTTCACTCTGGCATATTTGATGGCGGACAGGGAATCCGCCACCACGGAGAGCCCTGCGATGCCTGTGGCGAACCACCGGGTCACCTTCTTGTCATGGAGAGCCATCTGCAGCCGCTCATAGCAGTAGCGGTCGTGGTTGTAGTGGATGATATTGAGGGCATTTACATAGACTTTGGCCAGCCACTGCATCATGTCCTTGTATTTGTCCATGACCTCATCGTAGTCCAGATATTCCGAGGTGATGGGACGGTACTTGGGGCCTACCTGCTTGCCGCTGATCTCGTCCACGCCGCCGTTGATGGCGTAGAGCAGGCACTTGGCCAGGTTGGCTCTTGCGCCGAAGAACTGCATCTCCTTGCCCACCCGCATGCTGGACACGCAGCAGGCGATGGCGTAGTCATCCCCGTGGGTCACACGCATGAGATCGTCGTTCTCATACTGGATGGAGGAGGTCTCGATGGAGGTCTTGGCGCAGAAGCGCTTAAAATTCTCCGGAAGCCTGGTGGACCACAGAACCGTCAGGTTGGGCTCCGGCGCGGGCCCGAGGTTCTCCAGGGTGTGGAGATAGCGGTAGGACATCTTGGTCACCATGTGGCGGCCGTCAATGCCCACGCCGCCGATGGATTCCGTAACCCAGGTGGGATCGCCGGAGAACAGGGAGTTGTACTCCGGGGTACGGGCAAATTTTACCAGGCGCAGCTTCATGATGAAGTGATCCACAAACTCCTGGATCTGCTGCTCCGTATAAGTTCCGGCCTTCAGATCCCGCTCTGCGTAAATGTCGAGGAAGGTGGAGGTGCGGCCCAGGGACATGGCGGCCCCGTTCTGCTCCTTCACAGCGGCCAGGTAACCGAAGTACGTCCACTGGATGGCCTCCCGCACGTCCTTTGCAGGCCTTGCGATATCAAAGCCGTAAATCCGTCCCAGCTCCTTTAACTCCTCCAGGGCCCGGATCTGCTCGGAGAGCTCCTCCCGCTCCCGGATTACATCGGAGTACATGATGGTGCGGGTGGTGTCCTTCTCCTCCTTCTTCTCCGCGATGAGGGCGTCCACCCCGTAGAGGGCCACCCGGCGGTAGTCGCCGATGATGCGGCCCCGGCCGTAGGCGTCGGGAAGGCCGGTAATAATGTGGCTGGAGCGGCAGGCCCGCATTTCCGGTGTGTAGGCGTCAAACACGCCCGCGTTGTGGGTCTTGCGGTGCTTGGTGAAGAACTCCACAATCTGGGGATCCACCTCGTAGCCATTGTCCTGGCAGGCCTTTACCGCCATGCGGATACCGCCGTAGGGCTGCAGGGCCCGCTTAAAGGGCTTGTCCGTCTGGAAGCCCACAATGGTTTCCTTCTCTTTATCTAAATAGCCGGGGCCGTGGGAGGTGATGGTGGAAATGATCTTTGTATCCATATCCAGAACGCCGCCGGCCTGCCGCTCTTTTTCCGACAGATCCAGCACCTGTTCCCAGAGATCCTTCGTGGCCTGGGTAGGTCCCTCCAAAAAGTCTCCGCCGCCGTCATAGGGGGTATAATTTTTCTGGATGAAGTCGCGGACATTGATCTCACGCTCCCACACCCCGCCGTTAAAGGTGTTCCATTCTGTTCTCATAGACTGTTCCTCCTGTGGATTGCGAAAAGCCCTGTGGGCTGTCTGTAAATAGTGTCTGCCGATTTCGAAAAAGTAATACCGCAACAGTTCAAACGGTTTACGTTTTTAAGTTTAGCACAGAGAGACACCCTTGGCTGTTGCAATTGCAACGTTTTGTAAATTTTGAATACTGTATACAAATGGAGATGGATCGCAGGGACTTGCCAAAAAGCCTAAAAGGTATTATGATGATTAAAGCGCAGATATGTGCGAATAACAAGAGACAGCATACAGGAGGTATTGCCATGAAAATTGATAAGACGATGCTGATCGGCGAGCTGATTCAGATGGACGAGCTGATCCCCTCGATGCTCATGGGAGCCGGCATGCACTGCCTTGGCTGCCCCGCATCTCAGGGCGAGTCCCTGGAGGAAGCCTGCATGGTTCACAACATTGACTGTGACGACCTGGTTTCCAAGATGAACGAGGTTCTGGCTGACAGATAAGCGGCGGTACGGTGAAAGACCCCTTGGGAAAGGCAGACGCTTTTCCAGGGGTTTTTTGCGTATTAGCAAGGAAAGATAATTGACAGGAGGCATCCCTCGGTAGTAATATATTAGTATATTAAATGAGAGAAGGAGGAATTTTGCTATGGATATGACACTGCGCTGGTTTGGGGAGGGAGTGGATTCTGTTTCCCTGGAACAGATCCGCCAGATTCCGGGCGTGAAGGGAGTGATTACGACCCTGTACGATATCCCGGCGGGCGAGGAGTGGCCCATGGATCGCATCCTGCAGATGAAGGAGCAGGTGGAGGCTAAGGGACTTAAGGTCCTGGGCATTGAGAGCGTGAACATCCACGACGCCATCAAGGTGGGCATCCCGGAGAGAGAGAAGTACATCGCCAACTACATCACCACCCTGGAGCGGCTGGGACAGGCGGACATCCATGTGGTCTGCTACAATTTCATGCCGGTGTTTGACTGGACGCGCTCTGACCTGGCCAAGATGCGCCCGGATGGCTCCACCGTGCTGGCCTACGACCAGAAGGAGATTGACAAGATCGATCCGGAGAATATGTTTGCCTCTATGGGCGAGAAGTCCAACGGCTTTGAGCTGCCCGGATGGGAGCCGGAGCGCATGGCCCGGATCAAGGAGCTTTTTGCAATGTATAAGGATGTGACAGCGGACAAGCTCTTCGACAACCTGGTGTATTTCCTGAAGGCCATTCAGCCGGTATGTGAAAAGTACGATATCAGGATGGCCATTCATCCCGACGATCCCGCCTGGCCCGTGTTCGGCCTGGCCCGGATTATCACGGGCAAGGAGCAGCTTCTGAAGCTTATGAGGGCAGTGGACGCGCCCTTCAACGGCGTGACGCTGTGCACCGGATCCCTGGGCAGCAATCCGGAGAACGATATCCCGGATATTATTCATTCTCTCAAGGGAAGAATCCATTTCGCCCATGTGAGAAATCTCCGGTACAATGGCCCGGGAGACTTTGAGGAGGCGGCCCACCTGTCCGCAGACGGAAGCATGGACATGTACGCGATTATGAAGGCGCTCTATGACATTGGTTTTGACGGGATCATGCGCCCGGACCACGGCAGGGCTATCTGGGGAGAGGTTTCCATGCCCGGCTACGGCCTCTATGACAGGGCTCTGGGCGCCTGCTATCTGAACGGGCTGTGGGAGGCGATTGTCAAGGCCAACCGGTAAGGAAAAGGAGGAAGCGGCGTGAAGATTCAGGAACGCAAATACGGGGAGACGGCCAGAGGCTACGCGTACCGGATGCTTCGGGACAACATTGTGTCCCTGGATCTGGAGCCCGGCGCCCCCTTCAACGACATGGAGTTTTCACGGCTCATCGGCGTCAGCCGGACCCCTGTCCGGGAGGCGGTGATCCAGCTCAGCGAGGAATCAAGGATTATTGAGATTTTTCCTCAGAAGGGCATGCGGATTGCGTTAATTGATGTGGAGCTTGTGGAGGAGGCGCGGTCTCTGCGCCTCCTTCTGGAAAAAGCAGTGGCGGAGCAGGCCTGCGATGCGGCGAAGCCGGAGGATTTGGCGGATCTTCGGGAAAATATAAAGCTTCAGAGCTTTTACCTGGAGGAGGGATCCCCCAAGAAGCTTCTGGAGCTTGACAATGAGATGCACCGGAAGCTTTTTGTTCTCTGCCGCAGGGAGCTGACCTATAACATGTGCCGGCGGCTGGCTGTCCACTACGACCGGATCCGGAGCCTGTCCGTCCATACCATAAAGGACAGGACCATCATAGAGGATCACAAAAAACTGATAGAGGCCATAGCGGATGGGGATAAAATAAGGGCGTCAGCGGTTATGGAAAAGCACTTAAACCGCTGGCAGCCCAATGAACAGAAGTTCCGGGAACAGTATCCCCGGTATTTTTCAGATCGGAGCGATCCGCAATTTTAGATTTTAAGAAGGTTTTCCAGGGCATTTTCCGGTATCAGCACCTCGTAGTGCTCTTTGAAATACGCCTCGCTGGCCTGCTCGCCCTGGATCTTGCCCGCGTATTCCGCCAGGATATTGCAGACACGGGAAAATGCCAGATCTGTGCCGCCGGTGTGGCGCAGCACCAGATAGTACTGGCGGACCTCCGGCTTCTTGTAGAGGGCGTTGGCGCCGGTCCATATGCCGGCCACCGCCCTGGCCGCCTCACTGGCCCTGTCAAGGCTCTCAAACCGGAAAATCCTGCAGCTCTCCGCCGGCTCTCCGGGGTCCTTTCCCTCCGGGGCTTTTACCTGGCCCGGCATACCGGGAGCGGATGCTCCGAGAAGCTCCAGGGACGCCTGGGCTCCCTCCAGAAATTCAGTGGCCAGCTGGGATGCGAGGAGCTCTGTGGGATCCTCGCCGTAGGGGGAGAACTTGGAAAAGCGGGTGTCCAGCTCCTCCGGATCCTCGACCTTGGTGATGACCAGCATGATGCTCTCTCCGGGCAGGGGGATGGCCTCCACCATCAGGGGGATATCCTCCGCCTCAAAGCCCACGTCATTGGAGGCCTTCTGTATCATCTCGTGGAAAAGTTTCCTGGCCTTCTCGGTCCCGTAGGCAAGCTCCATCAGGTTGATGTTGCGTGCGCTCAGATCAAAGCTGGTCAGGGTACATCGGATTTGGTTCTCATTGATTCTCTCTATCTTCATACAATCACTTCCTGTCGCGCTTACTGTTCAGGACAATTACAAACTGCCACAATTTAAATATACTACATAATGGGGGGAAATATCAAGGGAAATGTTGCCCGTTCGCGGAATGGTTATGCTGGACGGAACCGGGGGCATAGTTATTTTATCGACTATAGACATTTTGCCCGGTTTGGACGTATAATTGCGGTAAGAGATGGCGGGTCGGAAAGGAGGGAGTGAAAGGGACGAGATTTTATTTGGAAAGTACCGGCTGTTGGGCAGGGCCGGTTCCGGGAGGACCGGGACTGTGTGGCTGGCCGTCCATATAGGACTGGAGGAGTACCGGGCTATCAAGTGCGTTCCCAAGACCTGTGCGGATTATGAGACCTTCCGCAGGGAAGCCCTTATATTAAAGGAGCTGCGCCATCCGGGAATTCCTCTGGTTTATGATTTGGAAGAGGACGAGGCGCATTTTTATTTGATCGAGGAGTATCTGGAGGGACATTCTCTTTACGCTCTGGTTAAGAACCGGGGCACTCTTCAGGAGGCGGAGGCGGCCCGCTATGGGGCGCAGATCTGTTCTCTTGTGGAATACATGCACTCTGCATGTGAAACTCCCATACTACATTTGGATTTACAACCTAACAACCTGATGATCTGCGGAGGGACGGTGAGGATCATTGATTTTGACCATGCGTCTATGGGCAGAGCTTTCATGGACTGCCGGAAGAGGTACGGGACAGTGGGGTGTGCAGCCCCTGAACAGTATGATTTTGACCGTGTACTGGATCAGAGAACCGATATTTATGCCATTGGTGCAGTTCTCCGTTTTATGCTGCAGGGAACCCTGCGTTCAGAGGCAGGCACTCCCACGCCCCTGGCCGGCCCTATTGCGGATATCATCAGCAAATGTATGGAAACGGATATGGATAAGCGCTACGCAGCGGCCGGGGAAGCGGCCGAAGCGCTGCGGCGGCTTCTTGACAGGAAGGAACTGGGAACAGGCAGAAGAAAAACGCCATCTCTTACCCTGGTTTTCGCGGGGAGCCGATCCGGATCAGGGACAACACATCTGGCCTTTGCCTTATGCCGCTACCTGGACAGCCAGGGCTATCAGGTTCTCTATGAGGAACACAACCGGACCATGGCAGTGCGGACCATGGCAGGGCTCCTGAAGGCGCGGGGAAGTGAGAGCGGCATCTACCGCATGAAGGGCTGCTGGATGCGGCCATGGTACGGCCCGGCGGCGAGCATGGAGCCGGCGGATGGATATGCCGTTGTCCTAAAAGATTTCGGCCTGGAATGGCAGGAGGCCGGGAAGGCTATGGCGGAGAAACCATCGCTTTTTATCGGGACGGCCGCGGCAAGCCCCTGGGAAGCCGGACAGGCCGGCCGCCTGGTGGAGGCGGTGGGAAGCAGAGAGGGAATTCTGATTTTCCGCCATGAAGCGGAGGGGCTTAAGAGAGGGCCGTGGCTGAAAAGGGCCTTGTCAGGCCGCCCGCGGGGTTTTTGCATATTCTGTTCTCCGGAATATCGGGATCCATTCCATCCGGGGCGCGGGGAAGATTTTCTGAAGGCGGTTTGGAACCGGATTGAGGAAAAGGTGCGCTCCCGGGGCGCAGAAGGGGAGGCCGGCGGATGAAGACAGTGCGGCTTATTGGAATTGCCGGGGTATGCCCGGGCTGCGGGACGACCCATCTGGCCATCTTGACGGCAAACTGCCTTGCGAGCTGGATGCAGCGCCGCGCGGCTCTTATTGACTGGAGCGGGCACGGGGACTTTGCCGCCATAGAAGCGCTTATGGCCTCAGGCCGGGAAAAGAACGGGAAAACGTCTGCAAGGGGATACTCCCTTCTGGACGTGGATTATTACCGGGAAGGAACCCCGGGGATACTCGCGGCCTGTATGGAAGGCCCTTACGATGACGTTGTGATTGACTTCGGACAGCTGCAAAGCGGGATACGGGAGGACTGGCTTCGATGCGGGACAAAAATACTGACAGCATCCCTGTCAGAATGGAAACTGGGCGTGTTCTTGGAGTTTTTGGAGAGGGAGATGCGGCCGGGCAGCGGGTGGATTTACGCGGCCGCCTTCGGCAGCGAAGACACAAGAAAAAGAATGGAAAGACGGTTCGGGATTTCCCTGAAAAGGATTCCTCTTTCAGTAGACGCGTTTTCAGTGGACAGCAGGGTGAAGGACTGGCTCGAAGGCATTTTGAAGTAGAGAAGGGCGGACGGCAGAAACTTCCGGCATCATATGTCACAGCCTTCCTTTGGCCGGAAGGGGGGAGCCGCCCGGCAGGTACCATAAGATGAAGACAAATGAGTATTGTGATAGAAAAAAACTGCAGAATACTTATCTGGAAGGGCTAAAACGATATAAAAACCGGGGAGTCCGCATTCTGGTGGATGGGGAGGAGTGCCCGGAAAAGGATTGGGGGAGGATATTTGAATTAGGAGAAGACGGAGGCTTCTACATGGGAGACTATGTGGGCGCTGAACAGGGAAAGCTTGTGGAGATACGCTTTGACAAGGTGTATCTGTGCGATCCGCCCCAAAGAACGGAAAACTCACGAAAGGCTGCAGGAAGCCCGGGGCGGCGTCCCGAATGAGAGCAGCTGCGCTGTATCCCGCCGTGCAGCTGCCATTATAGAGAGGGGAACCTTCTCAGCCTGAAAGCCAAAGCGAAGCGCACGGCGGGAGCAATCAAAGCCGTCCCAGGCATTATCCGAAAGCCCGGGACGGCCTTTTTTCACCCACCCCCTTGATGTCAATGGGGGTCTGTGATAAATTGTAAGTAATTGGTTACTGCTCAGACGTGCGAAGATGTGCGGCTGGGCGGCAGCGGGATTGGAGGAAGACATGGACGGAAGAAGACGGGGGCCGGGATGCGCGGTGTGGCTGCTTTTGGCGGTTGTCCTTCTGGGAGCGATTGCTGGGGGGCTTGGATGGATCTATGTAAAAAAATATATGCCTACCAGCGAGCTGGCGGATAAAAGCCAGATTTTCGGGGTCAGCGGGGATCAGGTGGCGCTGATTCTTGACAACGAGCTTCAGGAGGAGCAGGGCATCTACGCGGACGGGCAGGTATATCTGCCGGTGGAGTGGGTGAACAGCCATCTCAACCAGAGATTTTACTGGGATGCAGGGGAAGAGCTTCTGGTTTACGCCCTTCCGGACACGATTGTATACGCGGATGCGTCCACAGAGGGAGAGAGCGGCCCCCTCCTTCGGATAGGCGCCCAGGGTGCCTACCTCTCCCTGGGCCTTGTGACGGGTTATACGGATATACGGGCCCAGGCCTTTGCCACCAGCCAGATCAAGCGGGTGTTCATTGACACGCTGTGGGAGCCCTTTGAGGAGGCCGCTGTGCGCAGGGAAGGCATGGTACGGGAGCGGGGAGGCGTGAAAAGCCCGGTGATCACCCAGGTGAGCGAGGGGGATACGCTGCGTATCCTGTCCTCCATGGAAAAATGGTCCCTGGTGCGGACAGAGGACGGATACCTGGGATATATTGAGAACCGCAGGCTGGGAGAGAGAGGCAGCCGGACCCCGGTGAGCAGCTTTACACCCCCGGTATACACGAACCTATCCATGGATGAGAAGATCCGGCTGGGCTTCCATCAGGTGACAACGCGGGAGGCCAATGGGACGCTGGAGGAATACGCGGCCACAGCCCAGGGCATGAACGTGATTGTTCCCACCTGGTTTAATGTGACGGACAGCGACGGAACCTATACCTCCCTGGCGGATAAGGAGTATGTGGACAAGGCCCATGAGATGGGACTCCAGGTCTGGGCCATGGTGGAGAATGTGAGCACAGACGAGAGCGTTAAGAACCTGGATACAAAGGAGCTCATGTCGTCCACCTCGAAGCGGCGCAGCCTGATAGAGAACCTGATGCAGGAGGCAAAGACCTATGGATTTGACGGGTTTAACCTGGATTTTGAGAGCCTGCGCGCAGAGGCTGGCCCCCATTATGTACAGTTTATCCGGGAGCTGTCCGTGTCCTGCCGGAGGGAAGGGCTGGTGCTCTCCATCGATAATTATGTTCCCTCGGATTATACTTCCTTCTATAACCGGAAAGAGCAGGGAACCGTGGCGGATTATGTGATCGTTATGGGGTATGACGAGCACTACGCGGGCGGCGATCCGGGCTCTGTGGCCTCCATCGGCTATGTGCAGGATGGAATCGAGAATACGTTAAAGGAAGTTCCCAGGGAAAAGGTAATCAACAGTGTGCCCTTCTATACCCGGGTTTGGACCGAAGCTGAGGGAGCGGTTACGTCCAGGGCTTACGGAATAGCAAATGCCAAGGCCTGGGTGGAGGAAAATGATGTGGAGCTTGCCTGGCAGGAGGATTTGGGCCAGTATTACGGGGAGACGGAAAATGAGAGCGGACGGCAGCGCATCTGGATGGAGGAGGAGCGCTCCCTTGGACTTAAGGTGGATCTGATCAATCAGTATGATCTGGCGGGAGTGGCCTGCTGGAAGCTTGGATTTGAGACAGAAGATATATGGGAGATTATCTCCCAGGTAAAGTGACAGCGGGCAGCTGTCCGGCCGGGAGGGCGCGGGCTGCCGGAAAGCTGCGGGAATCAGGAATCGGGGGATGGATGCATATGAAGCTTGGAAGATGGATTGCGGGAGTTTTAGCGGCAGGCCTCTGCCTGGGGGCGGCGGGCTGCAGCGGCGGAAAGGACGCAGGGCGGGAGCCCGATACCTCGGCAGCGGGGCCGAATCAGACCCAGAGACCGGAGGAGACAAAGAAGCCCACGCTGCCCCAGCCGGAGGAAATAGATCCGTTTCCCCAGGAGCCGGAGGAGCCGCTGGAGAAGCTTAAGGGCGGCAACCGGATTGTGATTATGACGGATATCCACTATCTCTCCCCGGGCCTTACGGATATGGGATCCGGTTTTCAGAATATGGTGGAGCACGGGGACGGAAAGCTGACAAACTATATCTGGGAGATCACGGACGCGGCCTTTGAGCAGATACAGCTTCTCTCCCCGGATGTGCTGATTATCACAGGGGATTTGACGCTGGAGGGGGAGCGGGAGAGCCATGAAGCCCTGGCAAGAAAACTTGACGAGGTGCAGAAGAACGGCATCGATGTGGTAGTGCTTCCGGGAAATCATGACATCAATAATCCCAGCGCATCCTCCTACGAGGGATCCGCGCGGCGTCCAACCGAGCAGGTGACTCCCGGGGAATTTGCCGAGATTTATGAGGAATTTGGCTACGGACAGGCCTGGAGCCGGGATCCTTATTCCCTCAGCTATACATACGATCTGGACCCGTCCACCCGCCTTATGATGCTGGACAGCTGCCAATATGACAGGGGCAATAAGGTGGGCGGAATGATCAAGACCGAAACCTATGAGTGGATAGAGGACCAGCTGGAGGAGTCCATGGAGGACGGCGTGTTCCTGCTTCCGGCAGCCCACCACAACCTTTTGGAGGAGAGCAAGGTCTACAGCGAGGACTGCACCATCGAGCACAGCGAGGAGCTGGTGGAGCTCTTGGAGAATTATAATATCCGGCTTTTTATCAGCGGCCATCTCCATGTCCAGCATTTTATGCAGCACATGGGAATCGGCATATGGGAAATTGTCACTAGCTCCCTGGCCACGCCGCCCTGCCAGTACGGCGTGCTGGAATATATGGACGATGGCTCCTTTTCCTACCGCACCGAGCAGGTGGACATGGAAAAATGGGCCAGGAAGTATCATGTGGAGGATGAGAATCTTCTGAATTTTAATACATACAGTCCAATGACACTGAAACGGATTTTCTATAATCAGGCCTACGACGCCATGAAGGATTCCCGGGAGGAAGAGACAGGAAGCCTTTTCGTGGAGCTCACAGAGGAGGAGAAGGAGCAGATGTCCCTTGTCTACGGGGAGCTGAGCGCAGCCTACTACGCAGGCAAGGCCTATGAGGTGGCGGAGGAGATCGTGGAGGAGCCGGGATACGGCATGTGGAGGCAGTACTGCTATCCGGCCATTCTCTACCAATACCTGGAGTGCATTGTGGAGGACGGTGTCAGGGATTACAATTATCTCAGTCAGGATTAGAGAAGGTTTCTGCCAGTCATTTCCGGAAAAGGGCTGAATATATTGAAACAAAGAGCTTTGGAGCGATCCGCCTATGAGACAATCTGTGTGGCAGACTGGTATGGGACTGCTGCTGCTCTTTGTTGTGACTCTGCTTTCCTGGCATACGGGGAGCCTGGCGGCCCAGGGATTTGGACAGATGCGGGAGGAGCCAAAGAAGCGGCCGGTGGTAGTCCTGGACGCCGGGCATGGGGGAAAGGATCCAGGTAAGGTTGGCGTGGACGGCCA
Organism: uncultured Enterocloster sp.; assembly: GCA_944384065.1. Lineage (GTDB taxonomy): Bacteria > Bacillota > Clostridia > Lachnospirales > Lachnospiraceae > Enterocloster. The sequence goes on from CALWRY010000002.1 coordinate 114,574, forward strand.
GCTTGAAAAGGATATCAATCTGGATATTGTAAAGCGGCTTAAATATTACCTGGAGGCCTCCGACGTGGAGGTAGTGCTCACCAGGGACGGCGACAAGGGACTCTATTCCGCCGGGGACAGCAAAAAGAAGATGGCGGACATGAAAAAGCGGTGCGAGATCATCGAGGAGGCGAATCCGGATCTGGTGGTCAGCATCCACCAGAACAGCTATCCGGATTCCGATGTGTCCGGGGGCCAGGTATTTTATTACAATGCCTCTGAGAAGGGGAAACTCCTGGCGGAGATCCTGCAGAGGCGGTTCGACTATGTCCTGGGCGGGGAGAACCGCCGGCAGGCCAAGGCAAACGGAAACTACTATCTTCTGCTCCATGTGAAAGAGCCTATTGTCATCGTGGAGTGCGGGTTTTTGAGCAACGCACGGGAGGCAAAGCGGCTGGCCCAGGAGGCGTATCAGGACCGTCTGGCCTGGAGCCTCCATATGGGCATTATGGAGTATCTGAATGAGGAGGGGAACGCAGACTTGTAGTACACGGTAGTAAAAACTGTATGCAGGCGTGTGCAGATACAAGACGGAAAAAGGCTGGAAAATCCTTGCAATAACAAGGTTCTCCAGCCATTAAAAAAGAGCGCGAGACGGGATTCGAACCCGCGGCCCCCACCTTGGCAAGGTGGTGCTCCACCCCTGAGCCACTCGCGCACAGCAGATTTTCACTGACGAAAGTTATTATAATAAAAAAAGGCAGGAATGTCAAGGGAAAATCAATAAATAACAGGATTACTGCGTGGAGCGCTGGGAAAGGACATTGATCAGGCGATCAATTTCTTTTAATGTTTCTTCTTTTGTATAAATGAGTTTTGAATCTGCCAAATATTCATAAAAATCATTAAAAGCCTCCATCAGTGTTAGCTCGGCTGTTCTTACATATTCCCAGGGCGAGTCCTGTGTCTCCGGGGAGCAGAAATAAAGATAAGAATGTTCTGCAAGAGTTAGAGAAAACTGTTCTGGAAGAGGGAGGATAAAAGGGTTGGCAATTCGCAGGTAGATTGTGTCATATTTGCAGTGCCAATACAATTTTCTCAGTATATGAATCCTTTCCGCTATTTCAAGTGCGGCGGAGACGGAGCTAGGAAGCTCCCAGATACGTCCATGATCAGCAAAATCCATTAGTCCCGCTTGGCTGAAGATGCAGGAAAGCCGTTTCGAATCGGAAAGCCGCTGTCCTTTGACGGACATAAAATGCAAGAGCGCATCCCGCTCAGAAACTCCCGCGCGGATGCAGTGCTGCACGGCTGTTTCATCCAAAAAAACCGAGAGATAGGGCTGGTATCGCAGCATACGAAGTTTGCAGGAGGAGACGTCCTTTTCTGTCCATTCATTGACCGCAGCTGGGGAAAAGGTAAAGCGTGAGAGAAAGATATGAGACTGCTTCCAGGAGGCATAAAATAATTCCTTGAAGTAGGTAACAGCAGAAGCCGCCGTAAAAGGCAGTACGTTTTCACCATCTGCCGAGATAAGAAGCACGATTTGGTTACATACAATCCAATAAGGGAAGGCATATGGAAGAGCAGAGGACAGTAGTTCATGGGAGTAAAATAAGCGCGCTTCATAATTCTGCGGCTGAATAACCGCATGGGGCAGAAGGGCAGAAAGAATTTCCAGGTTGGTAAGAGGAGACGAAGAGAACCCGGGTGCTTTTAGAAGCGGTGTAATGTGCCAAATTTTAAATGACCGGCATCCCTTCTCATGAAGAGCCGGATGATTTAAAATATATTGTATAAGAGGAAAATTGCCTGGGACATTTATCAACAGGGTGGCCTCACCCTGTGCGCAGGCATGGAATAGGAGCGAGGAAAATAAAAGGGCAAGACGGCTCCGACCGCAAATGGGTTTTTCCTCCATATGGGAATAGATGTTGGGCGATTTAGAAACAGCAGAATTCGCCCAATTCGCAGAAGATAGTTCCAAAAATGGAGGAGGGGTGGTAAAAGAAGCCGACAAAGCGGGTACGGATTTCAACATATGGAGTATATAATTTCTTTGCCGGTGAATACTTTCGCCGGTTTTTTCTATTTCATATAATTCACGCAGCTCCGTCTCTTCTGCGGCGGAGAGCTTTAATATGGGGAGAAGTTTGTTTAAAAACTCTTCTGTAAGTGCCCTGTCTCCGGATAAAACCTTTTGCAAGGTTGTACGGTTGACGTTTGCCAGGGAAGCGGCCTTGTAGATGGTGTAGCCGCATTCGGAAATATATGTTCGCAGAAGCGCTCCAAGATCTTTCATTTCTATAACGGATCCTTTCGTTTTTCTGACTCTATTTAGTATCACAAATTTTAAAGCGTGTCAATGGATTGCCAGCAAATTAGAGCCCCATTTCGCAGGCCATTTCAGATGGATTCTTAAATATACATGTCACATTTTTTGTCACATATTGTCAAAACATTCCTGCCTATTATAATTACAAAAGAAGAATAAGGTATTAGGAATGTATACATATGGCAGAATGGATAGTTGTGATTTTGCTGCTGGCGGCAATGGTAGGCGGTATCATGGTATTAATCGGCAGATGGAGCAGGGAAAGGAAAAGCCAAAGGCAGTTTCACGAGGAACAGCTTAAGATGCAGATTTTAAACCAATCGCTAAAAAATAGTATAAGCAAAGAAGAAATCCATGCGGTTGGGGATGAAAGGGAAAAAAGGAAAGAATGCGGGAAGAAGATGCTGCGTATTCTGCTGAGCAGCGAGGAAAGGACAAGGGAATATGTTCTGGATCCTGAAGATCATCCCATATTGGGCAGTCAAAAGGACTGTACTCTTTTGCTTCGCGGGACGGGAATAGGAAACAGACAGTGCGAGTTTTTTGTATACCACGGTGATATATATGTAAAAAATCTTAATGCTCTGAATAATACGGTTATCCTCAGGAAAAACAAGCGTGCCAGAGTGGATAACATGGGGATACGAATTTGCTCAGGGGATAGAATTTTGGCCGGATCCTGCATGATGCAGATAGATTTGCTGGATTTAACCGGAAGAATTGTTCAAAACTAGGGGGAGAAGAATATGCGGCTTGTGCTTTCAATTTATACGCCTCACGCATTTAAGGAAGTGTTGCTGCCATCGGCAGACAATACGGATTTCGCAGTAAATTTATCAAGGAATGTCTACGGGCTTAAGGAAGATCTGCCGCTTCGTCTGGAGGCACTGAATCATCAGTGGAAATTTAAGAGCAGTAAATATTATACGGTATCAGGGCTGAACGGGCGGGAAGCTTTGGCCTGCGGGGATGTACTGACGATCACAAGCATTCTTCAGGAAAAGGTTGCTGTGGTGGTGACGGAGGAGAAGGAGCCGTTTTCCGTATTTAATAAATATGATATCTCCTACTTGAAGCAAATTACCATTGGGACCGATAAAGATAATCTGATTCGCTATCAGATGCTGTCCCTTGTTTCGCGCCGGCATGCGATTCTTAAGAAAAGAGGAGAGGAATGGATATTAGAGGATACCAGCTCCAACGGCGTGTTTCTCAACGACAAGCGGATGCAGGGAAGCATCTGTCTGCAGGTGGGGGACTGCATCAGCATTTATGGCCTGAAGATTGTATATTTGGGAAATAAAATTGCCATCCACAGCGGATGGAGCCCTGTTGCGGTAGATGACAGCATTCTTCCCATGCATCATTTTGCGTCAAGCGGATCGGTGAAAGGAGAAAAGGAAAGCAGACGGCCGAAACAATATTTTAACCGGTCCCCACGCAATATGATAAATCTGGATACGGAGCCTATCGAGATAGAGGCGCCGCCGGCTCCACGCTCCAACATGGAAAAACCGCTTTTTCTGATTATTGGACCATCCTTTACGATGGCGATTCCTATGCTTCTGGGAACCATGCTGACAATTTATAGTTCTCAGGGAGGGCAGAGCTCCCGCGCATTTATGTATACCGGCATTATTACTGTAATCGGATCTGCTGTTTTGGGAGTATTTTGGGCTCTGGTTAATTTGAATTATGCCAAGAGAACCACACAGGAGGAGGAAAAGAAGCGGTTTGAGGCGTACAGCCAGTATTTATTAAAAAAGGTCGAGGAGATACGGCAGAAATATGAGGAAAGCAGAAAGGGCCTCCTGGAGATGTATCCGCCGGCTGAGGTATGTCTGACCTATGGCAGGAACAGTGTGTCCCTCTGGGAGAGAAATAAAAATCATAAGGACTTTTTAGAGCATCGCCTTGGGCTGGGGACGATTCCCTTTCAGGCTCCGATTCAGGTGCCCAAGGAACGCTTTACACTGGTTGACGACAGGCTGGCGGGCCAGCCTTCGGCAATCCGTAAAGAATATGAAAATCTTTTGGATGTTCCTGTGCGTGTAAACCTGATGGAACATCGGCTGATTGGCCTGCTGGGAGACGGAAACATGACAAGGATCCTTAATGTCATGCATATTCTTTCCGCTCAGATAGCGGCGAGCACCTGCTATACAGATGTAAAACTGGTATACATCTATGACGGTCGCTTTGACCAGGAGGAATGGAGCTTTGCAAAATGGCTGCCTCATGTGTGGTCAGAGGACAGAAAGGTGCGCTATGTGGCTTCCAACAAGGAGGAAATAAGCGATGTATTTTATGAGCTGGTAAAGATTTTCCGGATCCGGACGGAGGAGCAGAGAAGCCGTTCCAGTCAGAAAGTTGTGCCAAAGCCCTATTATATTATGTTTATATCGGATCCGTCCCTGCTTGAGGGGGAACTGATTGCTAAGTATATTTTTGAATGTCAGTCTGAGACAGGGCTTACAACGATTATTATGGCGCAGGATCACGAACAGCTGCCAAATGCTTGCGAGTATATTATCGAGGACAGCGAGACGTTCAGCGGCTGCTATGAGGTGACGGACGCGAGACGCCAGGAGGTGGTATTTGACAGGGTAGACAACAACGATCTTGAAAAATTTTCCAGACGGCTGTTTGGAATTGAAGTAAAAGAAATTGAAAAAGGGGGAGACATCCCAAACTCACTCACCTTTTTTGACATGTACCAGATAAACCGGCCGGAGGAGCTGAACGTTCAGGAACGGTGGAAGAAAAGCCGAAACTATGAGACTATGCGTGTCCCTGTGGGTGCCAAGGCCGGAGGTGAGCTCTGCTGCCTGGATATTCATGAAAAATATCATGGCCCCCATGGCCTTGTGGCGGGAACCACAGGATCGGGAAAATCAGAGACGCTTCAGACCTATATCTTATCGCTTGCGGTAAATTTCAGCCCGGACGACGTGAATTTTTTTGTCATCGATTATAAGGGAGGCGGCATGGCGAATCTCTTTGAGGGCATGCCCCATATGATTGGCCAGATATCGAATCTGTCCGGAAGTCAGGTTCAGAGGGCCATGGTGTCTATTAAGAGCGAAAATAAACGCCGCCAAAGGATATTTAATGAAAATAACGTAAATAACATCAACGCCTATACCAGACTTTATAAGAGCGGGGAAATACGTCAGCCGGTTCCTCACTTGTTTATCATTATCGATGAGTTTGCCGAGCTAAAACGGGAAGAATCGGATTTTATGAAAGAGCTTATCAGTGTGGCTCAGGTTGGACGAAGTTTGGGAGTCCATCTAATCCTCGCTACCCAAAAGCCCAGCGGAACCGTGGACGACAATATCTGGAGCAATTCCAAGTTTCGTCTCTGCCTGCGAGTGCAGGATCGCCAGGACAGCAATGATATGCTTCATAAGCCGGATGCGGCCTATATTACTCAGGCCGGGCGCTGTTACCTCCAGGTAGGAAACGACGAGCTGTATGAGCTGTTTCAGTCGGCCTGGAGCGGAGCGCCCTATGATGAGGATGGAGATACACAGAAGAATGAGATTGCCGCTATGATTTCACTGACCGGGCACGCGGCGCTGACCGGGAGCAGCCAGAAGCGGAAACGCCAGGCACAGCGCCGCTTCACATGGATTTACAATTTAATGCAGATGATGCAGCAGGCCGCATCGGACGAGGGCATTACTATAAAAGAGCTTGCATCATATTCAGAGGGAGTGGAAGCGGTCTACCGGCAGCTGCAGCGGTTTGGGGAAGATTATGCAAAAACCGAATACAACAGCAGGAGGCTTGCAGACCTGATGCAGGCTTACGCAAGTGTTCTGGAATATATGGGGCCGGATGAAGCCGGCAATCCAGAACGGGTGACGGACGAGGTTTTGGCATATTCCGATAAGAATCATGTAAAGCTGCCGGAAAAGAAGATGAAAACCCAGCTGGATGCGGTGGTCGAGTATCTGGGAGCTGAGGCCCGCGCCAGCGGTTTCGTACATAAGCTTCAGCTGTGGCTGCCGCCGCTGCCGCCCGCCCTGTATTTAAAGGAGCTGAGTGGGTATAAGGATCATCTGTACCGAGGAGGCGTTTGGCCGTCCTATGATAAATGGTCGCTGGATGTGCTGGCGGGCCTCTGCGACGATCCGGTTAGTCAGGCTCAAATACCGCTGTCACTTGATTTTGCGGAGAACGGCCACCATGCGGTATGTGGAGTGGTTGTCAGCGGAAAGAGCACCTTTTTGCAGACCGTATTCTATGGCCTGATCCAGAAGTATAGTCCAGAGCACATCAATTTGTATGGAATTGATTTCAGCAGCCGTATGCTCTCTGCCTTTGAGAACGCTCCTCATGTAGGGGGGATCGTATATGAGGAGGATACGGAAAAAATTGCAAAGTTGTTCCACATGATGGAGCAGATGCTGGAGGAAAGAAAACGGCTTTTCAAAGGGGGAAATTATAGCCAGTTTGTGCAGGCAAACGGGATAACTGTCCCTGCGGTTATTCTGGCCATTGACAACTACGGGAGTTTTCGCGAGAAAACGGAGAACCGCTATGATAGCGAAATGATTCACCTGGCTCACGACGGCGTGGGATACGGTATGTTCCTTCTGCTGTCTTCCGGCGGTTTCGGAACTTCGGAAATTCAGTCAAAGGTTGGAGACAGCATTAAAAAGACAATCTGCCTGCAGATGAATGATAAGTTCCAATACGCGGATGCCCTTCGGGAGACAAGGGTAAATGTGCTTCCGGAGGATAATATCAAGGGCCGGGGCTTGGCGGTAGTAGGAGGGAAAATTCTGGAATTTCAGACAGCCCTTGCCTTTGCGGCGGAGAATGACTATGAGAGGATAGAAGAAATTAACAGGGAATGTACCCAGATGCGCGCCCAGTGGAAGGGAAAAGCGGCGAAGCATATTCCGGTGATCCCGGAAAAGCCGATCTGGTCGGAATATGTTCAAATGGATGAGGTAAAAGAGATGATGGCTGACGACAGGCGTCTTCCAGTGGGATATGACAAGGAAAGCGCGGGCATCTACGGCATTGATCTGAGTCGTTTCTACTGTTACATCATATCCGGAAGATCACGGACAGGAAAGACAAATCTCTTAAAGCTGCTCATACATGCTGCCGCTGCGAAGGGAGGGAGGCTCTGCGTTATTGAGCATTCCACCGAGGAGCTGGCAGCTGCGGCACAAAAAGAGGGCGCGCTATACATAAGAAGCCAGCAGGAACAGGCTGACTTTTTCCAGAGCATTTTGGAGCCCTTCAAAAAGCGCAATCAGCTTAAGCGGAACCTGATAAAAGAAGGAAAAGAGGATTCCATCTATGAGGCAATGAAAGATGAAGAGAAATATTTCATCTTTATTGCGGATATTGCGGAGTTTGTCCGCAGTATCATGAAGCCGGAAGATGGAGTACTGAATATTAGGGCGTTTATTGAAAATGTCACGGAAAAAGGAAGCGGGCACAATGTTTATTTCTTTGCCTGCTGCAATCCGGATACGGCGGCTTCCGCTGTGGGGGCACGCATCTATGAAAATATGATGGGCTACCATACAGGCATACATCTGGGAGGAAATGTAACGAATATCCGATACTTTGATTTCAGCAACATTCCTTATATGGAGCAGGGAAAAGTGCGCAGGCCAGGAGAAGGAATGCTTCCCCTTGGGAATAATGAGGAAATCCGGGATATTGTAATTCCGCAGGTGAGAGGAGAATAGGGGGGAAACGGCATGATTTTGGTGGATGTATATGCGCCCAGTGTAAATCAGACATATGATTTTATCCTGGAGGAAGGTGCGAAAGTTTCTGTTGTCATCGACGAGATAACTGAGATGATTGCCCAAAAGGAACAGGCGGATCTCAAAGGTAACGTGCGGGAACTTCTTTTGGTAAGCCAGAATGACAGGTGTATTCTCAGCCCGGATCATACGCTGGCCTACTATGAAATTCAAACCGGAGATAAGCTTATTCTTGTGTAGGAGGCAGCTGTGCTTAAAGTGACCATGATGGCCTTATCCCATGCGCAGGAGGAAATGGCGGCAGTGGAGCGCAGGCTGGATACCTGCATTGACAAAGCGGCGGATGTGATTCGCGAACTGCGCGGAAAAGAAGAATATGAGGAGATAATACGCACACTTTGTCAGCAGACAGAGGCGCTGCAGGAAGAGAAATGCTTCCTGAGAAAGAAAAAGCGGACTTTAAATGAAATAGCAATGATCTATCAGGAGAGCGAGAGACGGATTGCGACTTTTGGAGAGGGAGGAACAAGTAAGGATGACGGATTATATTGAGATTAATATCCCCAGCCTGCGGTCAGATGTGGATGAGATGCGGGCGGAGCTTATCCGGATACGCGATGATATGAAAAAAATGTTTGAAGCAATGCAAGCGCTGGATACTATGTGGGACGGACCGGCGAACAGGGCCTTCCAGCTGCAGTTTTCAGGGGATTACGAGTTGATGGAAGAAATGTGCCAGACCATAGACTCGCTGATCGCTTATGGGGAAAATGCTGAAAAGGAGTACACGAACTGCGAGAATGCTGTGGCGACAGCAATCGCTGAAATTTAATGGGAAGCTAGAAGGGAGGAGAACGGATATGGCAGGATTGTCGTCTGGCGACGTATCGCTTCTTGTGACGCCGCAGGAACTGCAGAGTAAAAGCGCAGAAGTGGCGGGTTATGTAAAAACCGTTAGGGATCATTTTGACAGCCTGAAGATGCTGGTGGAGAAAAGCTCGGGATATTGGAAGGGGGAAGCTTCCGATCTTTATCGAAAATTCTATAAGGATCAGGAAGCAGACGTGGAGAGGATTCTTCTGCGCTTGGCAGAGCATCCGGAAGATCTAACTATGATAGCCCAGACCTATCTGACAGCGGAAGAATCGGTAAAACAGATTATTGAAACGCTGCCCGGAGATGTGCTTCAGTAAGGGAGGGAAAAAGATGAGTGCATACACAATCAGAATGGATTTTAAAAGAGCCAAGGAGAAGGCTGAGGATCTGGAGGAAGTATCCCAAGAACTGAAAAAGCTGGCATCCGGGCCGTATGATGCCTCCCTGGAGCAGCTTTCCAGACACTGGAAAGGAGAGAATGCTTCCAGTTATATAAAAAAAGGCGGGGATCTCAGAGAGCAGATGCTGAAGACTGCGCAGGAGCTTGGGAATACCGCCCAGGTGATACGGCAAATTGCGCGGGAAATTTATGAGGCGGAGATGGAAGCGTGGCGAATTGCCCATGACAGGGACTAAACAAAGGGGAAAACCACCCTTGCACGCCGGCGGATGAGCCGGCTGCTGAGAGAGGATTTTTATAAAAAGAAGGAGGAATAAACTATGGCACTTATTAGAGTAACCGCATCGGATATCCGATCAAAAAAGGAACAACTTCTTGAACTTAACAATCAGTTCAAGACACAGGTGAGGGAGCTGGAGAGCTCGGAGGGAACGCTCAATTCTCAGTGGGACGGCGCCGCCAACGATGCGTTCCACAAAGCGTTTATGAATGATAAGAATTATATGGATCAGTTCTATAACTTGATTCTTAAATACTGCGATGCCCTGGAACAGATTGCGGCAAAGTACGAGCAGGCGGAAGCCGCCAATGAGAACACGGCCACTACACGCACCGCCAGATAGCGCAGAAAAGAAATAGAGGAAAAGGAGAGAAAATGTTATGGCAATGACAGGAAGTTTACTTGTAACCCCGGAACAGCTCATCAGCACGTCTAGCGATTTTAACGGACGTATGCAGCAGATCAAACAGATTACGGGCAGCATGACAGAGACGGTAAAATCCCTTACCGGACAGTGGGAAGGGGAAGCGTCCACCGCGTACCAGAACAAATTTAATGAGCTTCAGGACGATATCGCAAAACTGGCTGCCATGATTCAGGAACATGTAACGGATTTGCAGGAGATGGCAAAACAGTACCAGCAGGCGGAGAAGGCCAGCCAGGAACTTGCGGGATCGCTGTCGGGGAATGTGCTTGTTTAATGTCAGCGCAGGCGGAAAATCAGGCAGACAGCAGTGTCTGCCTGATTTATGAAAGGGAGAAAGCATGGAAAAGAAAAATTATTTGCCGATTGGCTCCATCGTGCTTCTAAAAGATGGCAAAAAACGGCTGATGATCTGCGGAAGAAAGCAATATGTAAAGAGTGAGAATAAAGAATATGATTATATGGGCTGTCTGTATCCGGAAGGCACTCTGGGAAACGGGAAGGCGGTGTTGTTCAACCAAGAGGACATCGGTAACCTGTATTTTATTGGATTCCAGGATATCGAGGAGTTCCACTACAGGGAATTACTAAACAAAGAAGAAAATGCTTGATATTTTTAGGCGGGAGGCCGAAGAATGGGGAGTTTTTCAACGAGAATAAGCGGAATGCGGAACTCGGAAAATGAATTCGAAGATTACGCGGGACAGGCAGCCGGGCTTTGCGATTCCATTGAATCTATAAGAAGCAGCCTGGAGATTCCTGCAGTGGCGCAGGATCAGGTGCAGAGAAATTTACGCCAGCTTTTGGAGCGATGTGAGCAGCACCGCGCGGCTCTGCTGGTACTGTCGGGGAAGATGGGAGAAATTGTCAGCCTGTATGTTGATGCGGAGCAGCGGATACAAGGAGAGCCCCCGGCAGAAGCTGCCGGATCTGCCCCAACGGAGGCTGCCCCAGCGGAGATTTCTCCGATGGAGGAAGGATGGGAATCGCTGCAAGATTATCTGCTTGATGCCATAGAGCAGGTTCTTTTTGGAAGCTTTACGGACAGCAGCAATCTTCTGGGAATCGTTGGAAGCGTGCTAGTGGGATGCACACCGGTAGGGTGGATCGCGGATATACGCGACATTTTCGGAGACATCTATCAGATAGCTAAGGACGGAGGCACGACTGCGGAATGGATCACACTGGCGGTTGACGTGGTGGCTATCATTCCTGGAGCGGATATCCTGAAATATTCGGACGAGTTCGCGGACTTTCTGAAGCACGCGGACAACCTGCCGGATGTAGTGAAGAAAGGCGGCGACATCATCGAGGGTGTGACCGATTACACGCGGGGGGTGTGGAAGTCTGCGGATGACATTATCTCGAAGGTGGACGATGTGACGGACAATATATTTAAAAAGGTGGACGATGTGCTGCCGGATCTGCCCGAATCGGTCCAGGAAGGTATTGATAAAGCATATAACACCCTTCAAAAGGAGATTGGAGAGTCGACCGTCGGAGGGGCGATCAAGGATGTGGCGATGGATGCCGTGGATCTGGAAGGAAAGATTATTGACGGCATAGCTTCCGGAATTGACAGCCTATTTGGAGGGAACGAGGAAGAAGCCCCGGCACTCACATAAGAAGGTGGGAGAGGATGAAAAAAAGAATTGCAGCAACGGCAGCGTTACTGCTGTCAGCGGTATTTATGATAATAATGACAGTGTTGTCCTTGAACCGCTATCTGTGCATGACTGAGCATTATCCGGAGAAATATGTACAGGTGCAGGTGTACGAGGATCCTGCAGATCACAGCAGAAAACCATCAGAATTTGACAGGGGAAAGGCGGTTTATAGAAGGCGCTATATTTATAATAACGTGTATTACCGGACTAAAATATCCCGAGAGGAATTTGACGATACATTTTACGTCTGTGAAGACAATCCATCCAAGATGTACTCTCAGACCGATTTGGAGCATCCGGGAAAATATATTCTTATGGCGGTGATGCTTGCTTTTGGGGGAATCGTGTCCCTGGGGGCAGGAGTCATAATTCTGGTCAGAAAAAAGGAGATATAAGGAGAAAGAGAAATGCCTGCGTTCAATGTATCTGCCATCCAGGTGATGCTGGTGGTACTGGCAGTTATCGTAATCGCGGCTATAATTATCGCCGCAGTCGTTTTATCGAAAAAAAAGAAGAAAACCGAAAATTTCCATACCCTGCGCCAAGAGCTCGCCCATACGCAGGAGGTCATCGAGCTTGAAAAGACAGGAAAAGAAAATGCGGAGGCGATCCGGCAGATGCAGAAGAACATTCGGAAATTTGAGGACGATGATATTAAGACAAGGAATCTCTTTTCAGACAGTGATATCGGGCTTTTCAGCTATTATATTGAGCTGCAGGATATTAAGACGGGGGAAAGATTTACAACCGGAATCGCAGGCTCGATTACTATTGGACGCCGTCAGGAATGTAATCTGGTATTCAACCGTCCTACGGTGTCAGGAATTCACTGTGAAATTCAGATAGAAGAAGGCGGCCTTGTGCTGACCGACCAGCATTCCAGAAACGGGACATTTATCAATGGGATCCGCGTTGGCGCAAGCACCCGTCTGGATTCCGGAGTAATCCTGCGTCTGGGCCAGGAAGAATTTTTGGTGACAGTCAGCGACTTCCGCCATCAGCCGGATACGATGTAAAGGAAAATATTTATATAAGCAGCAAGGAGGTACCTATGAATTTACAAAAATGCAGCAAGGGACACTATTACGATGGGGATACATATACAAGCTGCCCTCACTGCCGGGCACAGGGAAATTCGGACAACCAGACAGTAGCTCTGGATATAGCCCCCTCTGGCGCGGCAGAAACCGCCACATCCGTTCTGGATGACAGTCCCACCCTGTCTGGAGTGGTGCAAGCCGTCACAGAGGGAGTTGCTAACGGGCTACCGGGTGACGATCAAAAGACAGTAAGCTTTTTCTCAGAAAGCCCAATTCTGGCAGAAAGACAGCCAGTGGTAGGCTGGATGGTATGCGTGAAGGGCAAACATTATGGGGAAGACTTCCGCCTGAAATCCGGCCGGAATTTTGTGGGCAGGGGCGACAATATGGATGTATGCCTGAGGGATGAGAGTACAGTTTCCAGGGATCGCCACGCTATCCTGATTTATGAGCCCAAGCAGAATGTTTTTTTGGCCCAGCCTGGGGAGTCAAAGGAGCTTATATACCTCAATGGAAATGTTGTGCTTACACCCACAGTCATGAAGAAAAATGACATTTTACAGGTGGGGGACGTGTCGCTGATGCTGATCCCTTGTTGTGATGAGATGTACCACTGGGAGTAAAGAAAATCTGCGTAATTAAATTAAGCAATATCAGATAATGGAGGGTAGAAAAATGACAGGAATGATTGGATCGATAGGATATATGTCTGACATATACAGCTTCTTTGCGAGTATGCTTGCACTGCTGGCAGGCATGCTGTGGCTGACGGTTCCCATTGTAATTATTCTGCTGCTGGTTCCTTATGCCCTGACCGGATATGCGGTTATGCTTACTGGGCGGAAGGCAGGATTGGACACGGACTGGATGGCATATATTCCGATTGCAAGGCAGTTATACCAGATGCAGATTGCTCGCTGCCCTTGGTGGTATATTTTCCTGTTTAAGGAGGGAACCGCCCACAACGTCATCCTGATTTTGCTGTCCCAGATACTGTTTGCCGGTGTGAGGGGGCTCAGCGTGGCGTTCACGGTTTTTGGACTTATCATTCTGCTGGCTTACGTGGTGGCGTCGCTGGTATTCACGTTCTTTTATTACAGGGAATTTTATCAGCGCTTTGGTTTCCATAAATACACAGCTTTTATCGAAATCGTTTGGACAACGGAATTTATTGGAACAATTTTCCAGATGTATATTGCATTTTCACGCTCTGTCAAATATCGGGAAGGAACGGTCGAAGATTTGGACTATCTGTATTCCTCTCAGGGAGCTGCGGAGTGCCAGGATGATGGGAGGACAGTTGCCCTCCATCAGATGTCTCCGCAGGAGGTGAAGCGTCCTGCAAAGATTACGGGAATTGCCGGAAAATATGCGGGTGCGTCCTTTGACGTGGCTGATGGGGAAGAGGTAATATTTGGGCGTTCTGCCGCAGAGGCCAATATCGTCTTTGATCAGTATGAGACAGATATCAGCAGGCGCCATTGCAGTGTGCGCTATGACGCGATGTCAGACCAATTTGTGGTGACCGATTATTCGACCAATGGAACGTATGCGGGAGATGGCCGCATGTTTACGCCAAAACAGGCGGTATCCGTAGAGCGGGGGACGATCATTTATCTGGGAAAGAATAGGAAGAATTCCTTCCGGCTTGGCTGAGGCCAGTAAGAAAAGGAGGGGACAAAGTTGATTTCTTATTATTTGATGACGGATAAGGGAGATCGCGGCAATAATGAGGACAATGTAGGGATGTACCGGATGGGGCAGGAATACTGCTTTGCGCTGGCGGACGGGTTGGGCGGCCACGGAAAAGGAGAAGTTGCTTCACAAATAGCGGTGGAGCAGGCTGTCAAAACCTTTGCTCAGATAGGCAAAGCATCAGGAGAGTGTCTTGCAGAAGCCTTTCAAAGCGGGCAGAATGAAATCCTGGAAATGCAGAGGCGGGATCGGACAGCCGGTGATATGAAGACAACGCTTGTGCTGCTTCTTGTTGGGGAGGAGCTGATCCGCTGGGGCCATATAGGAGATTCACGCCTTTATTATTTTGAAAATGGCAGATTGGTGGGAAGGACAATGGATCACAGCGTCCCGCAGATGCTGGTTGCTGCCGGCGAGATTAAGGAAAAGCAGATCCGCCGCCACCCTGATCGAAACCGGCTGCTGCGTGTAATGGGAGTTGACTGGGAAGAACCCAGGTATCAGATGGCGGAACCAATCAAAAGCACTTCGGGGCAAGCGTTCCTGCTGTGTTCGGACGGCTTCTGGGAGTGGATTGAGGAGAAAAAAATGACAGCCTGCCTGAAAAAAGCATCTACCCCGCAAATGTGGCTGGAGTCCATGGCGGAAATTGTCAGGAGACAGGGAAGAGGACAGAATATGGATAATTACTCAGCGGTAGGAGTGTGGATCAGTTAGGGAGGGATACAGATGGCAGTTATCAGATGCGGTCAGGGACACTATTATGATGATGAAAAATTTTCCCAATGCCCTTTCTGTGGAATTTTTGTAAATGCCCAGCATAATCCAGCATTGCAGAATACGGTGTTTATGGAAAACACAGCGCCAAATCCCTCGGACGATCAAAAAACCATTGGGTATTATTCCGGAATCCGGGGCAATGATTTTGTGACTGGCTGGCTCGTATGCGTAGAGGGGCCGGAAAGAGGACGAGATTACCGGCTTTCCCATGGCTTTAACCGGATCGGAAGGGACTATAACATGCCGGTCTGCATTGTGGATGATCCGCAGATCAGCCAGGAAAATCACTGCTCCGTTGTGTACGATGAGAGGAGCAACACATTTTCACTAGTTCCCTCCGGCGGCAATCTTACATATTTGGGAGATGAGCTGGTGAGCCATCCCGTGCGGCTAAAGACCGGTGATATTATCCGTATCGGCGCGAGCAGTTTTGAGTTTGTGGCATTTTGCCGGGAGGGAAGAATATGGGAAAAAGAACAGTAGGCGTGTTTATTGCGGCCGCCGCCAGCCTGCTTTTTTCCTTTGGGATACAGGCAGCTCAGGGGGAGGAAGCGGTTCGGATTGAACAGATCGACTTGAACGCCCCCACAGCCACGGTCTATGGTTATGGGCTGGATGGGGAAGGAGAAGCGGAGGCTTTTCTCGGCGAAGAGAGGCTGCAGCTTCTCTCGGCCCAGCCGTTTGAGACGACCGGCGAGGGGATCCAATATTACCTTCTGCTGGATGTATCCGACTCGATGCCGGAGGCGTATTTTGACAAGATCAAGAGCGGAATTGCCAGCTTCTACGGAGCGCTTGGCTCGGATGATAGAATCAACTTTATTACTTTTGGGCAAGAGGTTCTTGTGAGAAAAGAGGGAAAGGCAGGGCCGGAAGAGATTGCGGCAGTTCTCTCGGATATTGACAACAGGGATCGGCGCACCCTTCTGTTTGAGGCGGTCAGCCAGGCGGCGGGCATGACGGAGAAAGCGGGCGCTGGCGGTGGACGCCGGGTGATTATAGCGATTTCTGATGGGGAGGACGTAGCGGAAGGGCAAAAAGTATTGCCGGAAGTTCTGGATGAACTAAAAGAAAAGAGCATTCCGGTCTATGGCCTTTGCATTGAAGATACCGCCAGAAAAAATATCAATGGCTTTGGAGAATTTACACGTGCGTCCGGAGGGGATATCACAATATTTGATGAGTCCCAGGCAGAAACAGTCTTGTCCCAGCTGAGAGAACGCCTTTTGCGTGCGGATGTAATGCAATTTGAGGCATCTTCCAATCGAATCAGCAATCAGTATGAAACATTCTCTCTTTACCTTTCCGGGAGGGAGATGCCCTTGACTTATGAGGTGTTTTCTGGACGATGGATACCGGATACAAACCCGCCGGTCATTCTTTCTGCCAGGCAGCTGGAAGGCAGAAAGCTGGAGGTGACTTTCAGTGAGGCAGTGACAGGGTTTGAAACAGCCGCTAATTACAGCATCCGTAAAGATGGAAATGTCATTCCTATCAGCGCCGTGGCACAGTCTGAGGAAAAAGAAAATACAGTAATCCTGACGGCTGCAGAGGCATTGGAGGCAGGAACCTATACGCTCTCCTGTTCCAATATCTGCGACGATTCCCAGGAAGCCAATCCGGTGGAAAATACGCTTTCCATTACGCTTAATGCAAGCGATCCTGTGATAGAGCCGGAAGAAAGGCCGATATGGCCGTTTATCCTGCTTGCTGTTTTACTTGCAGGCGCTTTGCTTGCCGCCGTTTTTGTATTTTATCGGAAGTTAAAAAAGAACAGGGGAGTCGTCTTTGTAGAAGGGAAGCCGGTTTTGGCATCTTCTGTTGACATCAGGCAGCACGTAGCGGTTGTTCCCGCACAGAAGAAAAAGGCGGAACTCTTCGTATCATCAGGAGGAAAAAAACCAGTCAGGCTGGAGGTTGCCATTGATAAAAGCATTATCATTGGACGCTCCAGCATATGCGACGTGTTTTTTGATGATAAACGCATGTCTCGACAGCATTTTGCTCTCGAATGGGATGGAAAGGATATGTATATTACAGATCTGGATACGACAAACGGAACAGCAGTTGACGGTGTAAAAATAAACGGGAAGAGGCGTCTGGATAATGGAGCACAGATTGCTGCCGGCTCGGAGGAAATCCGAATTAAGTGGTAGGGGATTTTCTGAGCGGAGGAATCTATGAAATATGAAGGTAGTTTTTGCCCAAACTGTTTTGACACGGGCTATGCAAACGGTGAATGCCCCAAATGCGGCTATCGGGAGGCTTATTGCCAAAGGACGGCGAGAGCCCTGCCCAGCGGGGTGGTTTTAAACAAACGATATATTATAGGAAAGGTTCTGGGCGAAGGAGGATTTGGGATCACATATAAGGCCTGCGATCTCGTGGGCGGGCGGATTTGTGCCGTCAAGGAGTATGCGCCGGCAGGGGCCGGACGCCGTATGGAGGATGGCGTTACGGAGGAAGTGGTAACGCGGCGAATGGAGGAAATGTATTACAGAGGCCTAGAGCGTTTCATGGAGGAGACGCAGATTCTCCGCCGGCTGGGAAACATTCCTGCGGTTGTCAACATATTTGATTGCTTTTGTGAAAATCATACCGCCTATTTTGCGATGGAATTTCTGGACGGGGCTAATTTAAATCAGATTGTCCGGGTTTCCAGACATCAGCTTCCATTTGATGAGATTACCGGCATTATTTTGCAGGTGGCGTTAGCCATGGATAAAATTCACAAGGAGGCAAATATTTTCCACAGGGATATCAGCCCGGAAAATATTTTTATTACGAGGGACAACAAGGTTAAGCTGATTGATTTCGGCAGCGCAAAGGAAGTAGAACAGCAGATGAGCCAGGAGTATTCGGTTCTTCTAAAACTGAAATTTTCCCCGCCGGAACAATACGCGTCAAAAATGCCTCAGGGGCCTTACACGGATGTTTATGCGCTGGCAGCTACTTATTATTATGCCTTGACAGGTCTTAATCTTCCGACGGCGATGGATCGGCTGGCTGGAGAGACGTATGTATCTCTGAAACAGATGAATATGGGAATTTCCGATCAGGTATCTGACGCAGTGGATAGGGCGCTGGAGCTGAACTACCAGAAGCGGACTCAGACAATGGAAGAATTTGCCAGAGGTATTTCGCAGGAAAATGGGCGCCATGGACAGCCGAAAGCGCCTTGTGCCCGTATGATGCCCTATGCGGAGGTTTTGGCTGGTCAGATGATGGGAGCCCGCTGGGTGCTTCCACTAAATAAGGAAGTGAGAGTTGGACGTTCCCGAAGGGACAGCCAAATAGCCATTCATGGACATCCAGAGATCAGTAAGATACATTGCCTCGTTTTGTACGATGAGGAAAAAGATTTGTTTTACGTTAGAGATCTTTCAACAAATGGGACTTTTGTGAATGGGCGGAAATTAGAGTACAACAGAATATGCCCAGTAAGGCCGCAGAGCAATGTGGCATTGGCCAGCCCTGCCTGCATTATCAGGCTGGGCACGGATTCTGTAAATATGGATAGAGCGCAGGAGTGACAGACGCGGATGAATACAATGAGGCAAGTACGGTGGGAGGATCCCTGCCTGGAAATTGGCATGCAGAGCATCATAGGTACAAGACAGAGCCAGCAGGACTTTGTGTACCTCGCTTCCGATGAGGAATGCACGCTGGCAGCCGTATGCGACGGCATGGGAGGCATGGAGGCGGGAGAACGCGCGAGCAGAAAGGCTGTGGAAATATTGGGATCGGCTTTTCTTTCCAGAGATAAGAGCTTACCGATCCCGGATTTTTTTCTCTCTCAGGCAGAGGCGATGAATCAGGGAGTATGCTCTCTTTTGGGAGAGGGGGGCAAGAGGCTCCGCGCAGGAACTACAATAGCGGCTGCGGCGATTCAGTCAGGCAGGCTGTATTGGCTGTCCATCGGGGACAGCAGACTCTATATTCTCAGGGACGGCAGGATGCAGCAGATAAACAGAGAGCATAATTATCGTTTGACTTTGAAAGAGTCGCTAAAGAGCGGAGTGATCAGCCGGGAACAGTATGAAAGGGAAGAACATTCCAGGCAGGCTGAGGCTTTAATCAGCTATCTGGGAATCAACCGCCTCACCCTAATGGACAGGAACCTGGTTCCCTTTGAGATGCAGAAGGAAGATATAGTCCTGCTCTGCAGCGATGGACTGTACAAAAGCCTTACGGACAGTCAGATACAGGCGCTGATAGAGGACAACGCTTTTGATCCGATGATAGCAGCGGATCGCCTCTGCGCTATGGCGCTTTCTAGGGGCGGGGGGATTCAGGACAATACATCTGTATTGATTTTGCGGTATCAACCGACAGAAAAAGGGAGGGCAAATTCGTGCGGTGCTTAAAATGCATGAAGGAATTTGATGAAAAATATGGTGTGTGTCCTCACTGCGGGCAAGTGCCCGGACAGGAGAAAAATGAGCCGTATGAGCTCCCGCCGGGGAGTGTGCTGAAAGGGCGGTATCTGGTCGGCATAGCGGTGGGCGTAGGAGGATTTGGCATTACATATCGGGCCTGGGATCGGACGCTGGAGAAAATGATTGCCATTAAGGAGTATTATCCCAGCGCCAATGGGATTGTGAATCGTGTGCCGGGGCAGAGACAGGTGATTATTTACAGCGGCCAGCGGGAGATCGAGTTCCGAAACGGAAAAGAACGTTTTCTTTTAGAAGCCAGGAATATGGCAAAATTTAATACGCATCCTAATATTGTCCATGTGTTCGATTTCTTTGAGGAAAATGGGACGGCATATATTGTGATGGAATTCTTGGACGGTATTTCCTATAAGCAGTTTATTTTGGCAAACGGCGGGACAGTGAACCAGGATATCGCGTTGGAGGTAACGCTGGCGGTTTTGGACGCGCTGAGGGAGATACATAAAAACGGCATTATACACAGGGATATAAGCCCGGACAATATCTTTATCTGCCAGGGGGGAGTGGTTAAACTGATTGACTTTGGGGCGGCCCGATTTTCTACGGGGGAGGAGGAGAAAACCCTTTCCGTTATACTGAAACCCGGGTATGCTCCCCCGGAGCAATACAGGAAGCGGAGCCGGCAGGGCCCCTGGACTGATATTTATGCGGTAGGCGCTATGTTTTACCGAGCGCTCACCGGAGTTATGCCGGAAGAGTCGGTAAACCGCCTTGTACAGGACAATGTGATTCCTCCCAGCCAATTAAACCCTAATATTTCTGAAAACCTCAGCAACTGCATTATGCGGGCGATGGCTTTAAATCAAGAACTGCGTTTTAGAAACGTGGATCAGTTCAGGGAGGCTATCCAAACAAAAAACAAGGTGCGGGATGTCAAAGAGGAGCTGAAGAGAAGACGTACTCTTAGAACCGCGGTTATTGCAGCCATATTTTTGTTCCTTGCGGGTTCCGGAGGAATCTGCTATGGGATTTTTCAAAGTAAGCGCTCACAGGCAACTCTCGCCTCTGTGTCTCTGACCGTATGGTATCCGGCGGCGCAGGACGGCGGACAGCAGAGCGCAAATGCGCAGGATAATGCGGAGACAGAATTTTACGAAAAAATACAGGGCTTCCGGGAGGCCTATCCCAATATAGAGATAGAGGCGGAGCCGATTCCGGAGGAGCAGTATGAGGAGAGAATTAAAAACTCGCTGGAAACAGGAGAAGATGTGCCTGATGTATTTGACAGCGGCTGCTTAGGAAAAGAGTTCTACGGAGATATGGCGTCCATAGGGGATATTTATATTTGGATGGAGGAGTCCGGGGAGCTGGACAACTACTATTTTCTGGCTCAACGGGAAATAGAGGATAAAGACAAGAAGCAAATTCCTTTGGGCTTTCAAATTCCGGTGATTTATGGGAACAGCCTGATAGGGACAGAGGATCTGACATTGGTGGACAGCCCGGAACGGTTGAAAGAGATTTTGGAACAATATTCTTATTCGGTTTCCGATCAGATGTTTTCAGTCTGGCAGAGCATAATCCCCGGTTTGGAAAAGAGCGGAGGCTATGCTGCTTTTGCGGTGGATCTTGAAGAAGATTCGGGAGCCAGCGGAGAAGAATTTGACGCGCAGAAAGAGAAGGAAGAAATCCTTCAGGGAAAAGCGGGATATTACCTGTCAAGCTCTCTGGAATATAAGAGAATACAGCAGGATATGGCGGGCATTTATCAGGTATTCCTGATGGAAAACCTACCTCTTGAGGAAAGCTTTACACCTCTCTGGAGCGTGTCCGCAAAGGCAAGCGAGGATGAGCAGCGCGCAGGAGTACGTCTTGTCTACTACCTGTTGTCCATGGAGAACCAGATGCGTCTCAGCCCCAGCCTTCCCCTTCACAAGAAAGCGCTCCAGGAATTTAAGACTATGAATGCGGAATTTGCGGGAATTGATAGTTGTTTGGAACAGATAGATGCCGCATTTTTAGAGTGAAGAGGCTGGAAAGAAAATGAAACGTTGCTTAAATTGTATGGAGGAGCATGAAGAAGGGTTTATATCCTGCCCGATTTGCGGGTACAATGGCGGAGACACGCGGAATACGTCCCTTCTTTTGAAAGAAGGAACCATTCTCCAGGGGCGCTATATTGTGGGAACATGCCAGGACATTCGTGCCTGCGACATCACCTATATTGGCTGGGATGCTCTGTTTGAGAGAAAAGTACTGATACAGGAATTTTTCCCTGAGAGGTATGTGGAACGGAAAAAACAGGAGGTGGCTGTAAATCCGGGATTGGAACAGGAGTACGCCGAGGCGCTGGAGCGCTTTGTAATTTATCAGAGAAAGCTGATCCAGCTATATAAGGAGGAAGACATTGCGGAGATATACAGCTGCTTTAAAGAAAACAAGACAGCTTATGCAATTTCCCAATACTCGGCAGCCGCGACCTTTGGGGAGTGGTTTAGGAGGGAGCCGGAACGAGCGCCTGAGGAAGCGGTGGCTTTTTTGTATCAGGCCTGCCGTGCGCTAAAAAAAGTCCATCATCTGGGGGTGATACATGGAGATGTGCGGTTGGATAATTTCTGGATTACAGGAACACGGCAGTTGGTACTAAAAGGCTTCGGGGAGCACTGCTATTATCAAAAAGGTTCTGCGCTGGAAGAACCGGCGGAAGACGGGACGTGGCTGGATGTGTATGGAGTGGCGTTGATGACGGGAAGTCTGCTGTCCGCTAAACCGGATATGGAGCCGGAAGAGTTAGAGGCGTGTCTGGAGAAAAATAATGGCCTGTTTCCCAGAAGGCTGGAGGCAGCGCTAAAAGGTGGCCTGGGAATGGAGGGATCCGAACCAATTGATACGCTGGACGAATTTTATCAGGCCGTATTTGCAGATGAAGAAACAAGGAAGCAGGAGACTATAGGAGAAAAGGAGTCGGACGATCATGGGAGCAGGAGAGAGGGAAGAGGGAGATGCGGATTGGCGGTAAAGATAGGCCTTCTGCTTACCTTTTTAGCTATAATTCTAGTTTTTAGCGCAGTACGGGGAATGAGCGATAAGGAGGTGAGTGCCGGTGAAGAGACGCTGTATGGGCTGTATGAAGGAATATGATGCGCAATATGAGGTATGCCCTTACTGCGGCTATATCCATGGAACGCCGCCTAAGGAGGCTTACCATATAACGCCGGGATCTATTTTGCAGGGACGCTATATCATTGGGCGCGTGCTGGGGTTTGGAGGCTTCGGAATTACCTATATTGCGTATGATCAGGTACTCCAGACCCGGGCGGCCATCAAGGAATATATGCCTGGGGAATTTTCAACGCGGATGCCTAATCAGCAGATGGTAACGGTCTATTCTGGAGAGCGCGAAGAACAATTTCGGGAGGGAATGCGGAAGATTATTGATGAGGCGAGGCGCCTCGCGAAATTTCAGGATGAGCCGAATATTGTGCATATTTACGATTGCTTTGAGGCAAATAATACAGCATATATCGTTATGGAGTATCTGGAAGGGGAATCGGTAAAGGAGCTGCTGGCCAGGGAAGGGAAAATTAGTACGGATCAGGCTTTGGATATTGTGCTTAAAGTAGCGGCTGCATTGAAGAAGGTACATAAAGAAGGAATTATTCACCGCGATATTGCTCCGGATAATATCTATATCCTGAAAAACGGCGATGTGAAGGTATTGGATTTTGGTGCTGCCCGATACGCCACGACCAAGCACAGCAAGAGTCTTTCTGTTATTATTAAACCCGGATACGCTCCAGAAGAACAATACCGCAGCAGAGGCGATCAAGGGCCATGGACGGATGTATATGCGCTGGCAGCCACATTTTACAAGATGGTGACAGGCGTGACGCCAGAGGATGCCATGGAACGCAGTGTAAAGGATTTTCTAAAAAAACCGACAAAATTAGGGGCGAGCCTTCCAAAGAGTGTAGAGACAGCAATTATGAATGCGCTCAATGTGCGGGTGGAGGACAGAACCCAATCTATGGAGGAATTTGAGAAAGAGCTGCTGGCTGCGGAGGTAAAGGAAAAAATTGCCCATAAAAGGAAGAACGACCTGGGAAAGATCCCGCTTTGGGCCAAAATAACGGCCGGCATTGGAACCGTAGCGGTGATTGGCGCGGCGGTGGCTGTGATGACGTTCAGTATAAGCCCAAGGCTGGAAGAATATACTCTGCCGGAGGGAAAGACTCTTGTGCCGAATATGGTGAATCAGGAGCAGGAGGAAGCCGTGGCGATGGGAGAAGAAGAGCAGATAGCGGTTATTGCGGATCAGATGAAATATTCTTCTGTAATCCCTGCCGGACGGGTAACGAGCCAGTCTGTGGAGGGCGGCACGCAGGTTGATATAGGTGCCCAGGTACGTATTGAAATCAGCCGAGGGCGCGAAAAAGTGGCGGTTCCGTTGGTGGAGGGGATGACGGAAGATGCCGCTAGAGCCGCGCTGGAGAAACAGGAACTGGCAGTGGAAATTGTGGAAATTGATTCGAATGATGCGGCACCGGGATCTGTGGTTTCCCAAAGCATAGAAGGGAATACAACGGCAGTTAAAGGAGACACCATAACGCTGGAGATTGCAAAAGATGACGGGAGAGGAGACAGTTCGATACTCGTGGCCGTACCAAAACTGGAGGGCATGGAATATAAAGAAGCTTCAGTCCGGCTTAAGCAGGATTTCCTTTATCTGCTGCCTGCCTACGAATATAGCGATACCGTTCCGGAGGGAATTATTATTTCATCTGAAATACCGGAGGGGGAAAGCTTGCCCCAGAGAAGCAATATCAATGTAGTTGTCAGTATGGGAATTGAAAAGATCCAGATGCCTGGACTTGAACTTACGCAGAGCGAAGAGGCAATAAAAACACTGGAGGATTTAGGATTTACTGTTATGGTGGAGGAAGAATATTCTTCAAGCGTAGAGCGGGGGAAGGTAATACGTCAGAGCGTAGCGGCGGATGAAATGGTAGAAAAGGGAACGGGCATATTGCTAACCGTCAGCATCGGCGCACAGCCTGCGAGGGAAACACCGCCGGCACAGCCGCAGACACAGGCTCCGGCTCCCACTCCCACACCAGCACCTACGCCAGCACCTACGCCGGCTCCTACACCGGCACCTACGGATCCAGTTATAGGAAATGATTTATGGGATTATGTGCCAAATTAGATGACCATTTGAAAGAAGGAGGAAAGATTGAAAATGAAAAAGAGAGCAGCATTATTTGCGGCAGCTATTTTTGCAGCGGCAGGTACGATCACAGCTTATGGCGGCTGGAATCAAGATGGAACGGGATACTGGTATCAGAACCGGGATGGAAGCTATCCATCCTCCGGAGTAGTAGGAATCGAGGGAAAAGAGTACTTGTTTAATGATGCAGGATATATGATGACAGGCTGGCAGCAGCTTGGCGGGAACTGGTATTATTTTGATACGGCCTCCGGAGCCAAGGCGTTGGGCTGGGTTTGTGTGGACGGGACGAATTACTACTTTGACCCGTTAAAGAGCGGTGCGATGCAGAAGGGCTGGATTTTGCTTGACAATAGTTGGTACTATCTGAATGAATCCACTGGCGGCCAGGTAAACGGATGGCTGGAGCAGGGAGGAAAGTGGTATTATATGAATCCGGCCAATGGCGGCGTTATGCAGACCGGATGGCTGGATTTAAACGGGGAGAGGTATTATTTTGAAGGCGGCGTTATGAAAACCGGAGCTTTTTCTTACGGCGGCTTTATGTATGATGCTTATTTGTCGGGAGATAAAATGGGAGCTTTGAAACGAAATGTGGAGGAGACTAACCCTCTGACAGGCGACAAGATACGTTATGACCAGGAGGGAAAGGCAAATCTGTGGGATGAGGATAAAGGAAGATGGTATACATTTACAGAAGATAACGCAAACTCAGGATTCAGGGCTGGAGCGGATGCGATGAAGCTGCGTGAAATCAAGTATGATATGTATGGGGAATACCGAAAGACCATAACTAGAAGCAGCAGCCAGCAGAATAAGGCGAAGGAATCCGTGTGGGAGGATCGGGTTCGCCGCAAAATGCAGGGAATGATTTCCGAGGCGGAAATTCAAAGCTATATCAGCCAGGTAAAATCTGTAGCAGGCTCTAAAAGCAAATATGTACAGCAGGAAAATGTGGACGAAGAGGATGTCTGGAGAAAAGAAATTCAGTTTTAGGATCTCTGTATAAATTCTGAGAAAGAGAGGCGCTTATTAATGAAAAAAGGGACAATAATGTTGGCAATGGCCTTCCTACTGTCAGTAGCGAACGCTGGGACAGTTCTGGCCGGCTGGCAGCAGGATGCAGTGGGATGGTGGTATCAAAAGGAGGATGGCAGTTACCCTGCCTCTTCCCTGGAACAGATTGACGGACAGACCTACTTTTTTGACAACAACGGTTATATGGTAACGGGATGGAAAACAGTTGGAGACTATATTTATTATTTTGATGCAAGCGGTGCGCGCCTTACCGGCTGGCAGCAGCTGGGTGGAAGTTGGTATTATCTGAATCCCTCTACAGGGGGAGGAAGACATATCGGCTGGCTGAATCTGGACGGGAAACGTTATTATATGGACAGCAATGGAATTATGCAGACAGGTGTGTTTTTTCTGGACATGGGGGAGAGCGGATCGCGATACGCATATTATGCGGATCCGTCAGGCGCGTTGATTACAAACACAACGGCCAGCCAGGGGACGTCCAGGCTCCAAATTGATTCGGAGGGACGGATTAAATACCGTAATTCCAAAACAGAGAGAGATGCGGAGCGCTATGGAACCGACGTATGGCAGTGGCTGTTAAGTCAGGAGCAGCTTGACGCGGAGGCGGACAGCGAGGAGGGAGTGCGCAGGGAGATTGAAGATGCGCTTTACGATTCTTATAAGAAAAATGTGAAGAAAGCCAGAAAGGCAGAACGGGCGGAGGCCCTCCATGAGTGGAAGGAAGAAGCGCGCAGTGAGCTGGAAGGCTACATGACCAGCGCAGAAATAGAGGCTTTTATTAATAAAGTTGCGGTGGATTAATACGGTGGAAATCGAAGCATAGAAGCATTTGCAAGAATGGGGCTGCCAGACAGCAGGCAGCCCCTCATGGAGGATAGATGAAAAGGCATAAAAACAGCAGGAGGGTGATGGCAATATTAGCGGGCCTGACCGTTCTTTTGGCTGCATGTGATTATTATCAAGCTGAGGAGGGAAGCGGAATGGAGCAGACAGAGCTTTGCCCGGACGAAGTTGAATTTTTATCTGGAATTTACGTGAACGAGGAGCGCCTAAAGGAAGGCGCTCTGCTTTCTTATCAGAAAGATACATTGGAGAGATATCGTTTTGGAAAAAACTATTTGAACCAAAAATATCCGGATTACGAATTTGAAATCCTGTTTGGAGATCCGGCGACAAAATTCACTCCGTATGCGAATTTTACCTTTCAGGAGCAAGACGGGGAGGAAACCTATTCTCTTTATATCTATAAAGAGGAGGAAACAGATGCATATTACGGGGAAGACAATTTTTACGGACATATATTTGCGGAAACGTATGATGCTTGCTTGCGCGAGACATTCCGCTCCGTTTGGCCGGCGATATATGGAGTCCATTCCTCGATGCCCTGGGTAAAGGGGGAAGAATATGGGCAGGATCTGCAGCCGGAGGATATATGGAATGGAAGGCTGCGCTTGTCCGCTCTGACGGATATCTATGTATGCGGCAGTCAGATAACCGATAAAGAGGCGGAAACAATGGCGGAAAAGCTGCGGGAGCAGGCGATGGAGCTGGGGGCAGAGGGATCCTTTAAGATATATGTGACAGATGTGGAAATTGCGGATTTAGCGGCGGGCAGGAGAAAACCCGATAAAGGAGAATACCGCCTCAAAAAAACGTTTCAGACATATGAGGAGGAATAGCCGATGGAAGATCTTCTGAGTACGGAGCAGATTTTGCTGCTGGAAAATCTGATGTATTTGTCTGACCAGGAGCCCTTCTTATCTATTCAGAGCTGCGGGGCGTATACGGTTGAGGAGTGGATAGAAGATATCGATATTTCGCAGATTAAAAAAAGCTCGGACTATGGATCCTATACGACGGGACAGGACTGGGCAAATATTATTCAGGCTGTTAAAAATGATCCGGAGCTTATGAGCATGGAAATCGTCGCGGCCCATGTGGACGAAGGGGACGGGCAATCGGGAGGCGGTGTGAGCGCTGCCTTTCGGAACCCGGATACATTGGAAGGGGTAATCGCCTTTCGCGGAACGGCCAGTGAGGAGTGGAAAGACAACTTTATCGGGGGCGCGGGAACGGAGGCAAAGGACGGCGTGTCAACGCCATGTCAGGAAAGGGCGCTTGCATGGTACCAGAGCCTGGATAAGAGGGAATTTGGAACAATCACAATTATAGGGCATTCTAAGGGCGGCAATAAAGCCAAGTACATCACGCTATTGGACGATTCGGTAGATCGTTGCTTGTCTTTTGATGGGCAGGGATTTTCGGATGAATTTATAGATAAATATGCGGAAGACATCTCCAAAAACCAGCATAAAATTACCAATCACAATGTTGCCGGAGATTATGTCAATATTTTACTGAATGATGTGGGAGAACGCATATACTATGAAGGCTACAATATCGGAGAAGGGGGAATTCTGGAAAACCATTGTCCGGATACATATTTCCAATTTTCGGAGAATGGAGAGCCAAGTATACACATTGCAAAAGACGGGCAGGAAGAGGGAATGGCATCCCTTGACGAATTTTTGAACAGCTATCTGCGTTCCCTTCCGGCGAATAGAAAAGAAAATGCGATGGCTTTCATCGGAGAGCTGGCGGAGATGGCCTTGGGTGAAGGAAAAACGAATATCGGTGAATATCTGGATGTGCTCCTATATGGGGAAAATACGGACGAAGCGGCCTACCTGCTTGCGTATTTGATTGAGTATGAGCAGAAATATCCGGAAGTAGGAGATCAGGTCAGCACATTGCTGAAGGAATTCGGAATGTCCGATGCTGCGGGAATAATGGATTTTGCGACAGAAATATTGGAATCTCCATATTTTGACATTGTTTACGATCTGATTAATGTCCTGGAAAAAGAAGGCTTGGAGGATAATATTAAGCGAATGCCGGACTTTATATGGAAATGGATAGAAGGCTTTGCAGGAGTCGATTTTCCCAAGGAGGATGCTTTAAAGCTTTTAGGACTTATTACAAAAGTGAACCGGTACATGGATCGTATTGAGGTGACAAAGGATGGGAAAGACCGGTACATCCCATCCAAAGCGGAGGCGGTAAGCGCTGGTTTTTCTGTAAAGCCCTCCGTACTTAAAAGCAGCAGCGCCTTCTTCAGGGATTGCAGCGGCCGTCTGGAGGATTTTTGCGTGAATGTAGAGAGAATACGCTCCCGTCTGGATGGATCCTCCGCCTACAAATTGATTCAAAAAAGGTTGCAGGAAATAGAGGAAAAGCTTAACGAACAAGCCTTTCAGTGCAGAAAACAAGGAGAGGCGCTGGAAGCAATCGGCACTTTCTATCAGAAAGCAGAGGAAAGGATTCTGCGACTCTGATGCTTCCGCGGGATCAAAAAGGGGTTATCGGTTAATACCGATTTTTGCCCCCTGACAAGTAAGAAGGAGACAATCCCATAGAATACGGACTTTTTTTGAGTCAGAATTCTGCTGGGGAGAGTCTCCTCCTCCTTTTTATAAATGCTATTTTAGGGTGGCGGCGACTGGATAATTTTTTGGGGCAGGCATGACTCGTATGAGTCATGCCTGCCCCTGTTTGGAACTATCTATTTCCCGATAGACAATCATGAGAAAATCTCACCACAATAAATGAAAACTGGATACTGGCTATCCTCTATATAGTGGTATACTTAAGTTGCCGAATAAAGTCGGAAGGGGATTGGTGCTTACAAGCCCGTCCGATAGACTG